>JBEBYC010000008.1:0-122987 GCA_040391315.1 Portibacter sp.
TTTGGATATTTTCTTACAGTAATATCAAAACAACACTGATCTAAAACATTACCATTTTGGTCAATTAATTCAAAACAGTTTGTTGTTGTTCCTACAGGGAATACACTACCTGAAGGTAAACCTTCTGTTTGTTCGATAGTAATACCAGGTACTTCGCTATAACCATAGATTACTTGGTACAATGAAATCCAGCTATAACCTAAAGTTCCGTAGCTTTGAGGAGTATTACCTTGCTCACATGTAATATAAGAGTTTGCTGATTCGCTTGTATAAGTAGCTGCAATTACAAATAAGTTACTACCTGCTGGTTTCTCTTGCTCAACCACATAATTTGTACCAGCAGGGATCAATACCGGTGCAGGGAAATTATAATTTGTTATAGTCTGGCCACCTGGTACGTTGAAATAAGGTGATTGATACAATAAAGTCATTGCACCTCTGTCAAGTGTAGTACCACCCATAGGGCCTGTATAAGCAAATATATTGATACGTTGCTGACCAGTAGACCAACTAGCTACATCAATACCTGTTAAATAAAAATCAGTAGGTCTCGATGTATATGCACGTGAATGTTTTGCATCTTGTAAGAAACAATCTAATGCATCATCAACAAATGTAGGGAATGAAGTCAATTGTGAAATTGATTCAATCGGACCTTGAGATGCCTCAGCACATTTTGTACCAACTGTTGTAACTAAATAATTTATATTTGCTTCACAAGCACCACCAGGCAAAGTATATGTCTGGTCATTGCTACATACTAATAAACAAGGAAACTCTTCAACTTCAATAATTTGTTCAGCAACTGCAGTACATTGAGCAGAAACAGTAACTGTTACGGTATATGTTGTTGTAACTGTTGGGGATACATTTATAGATGCAGTTGTTGCACCAGTACTCCATTCGTACGTTCCGCCTCCTGTTGCAGTTAAAGTTGCAGAATCGCCATTATAAATTATTCCATCATTGGCTGTTCCTGAATTTTCTGCTACATTTATCGAAGCCATATTTGCTGGAGTGTCGAATGCTTCAACTCCGTCACTTCTATTGTTTGATGAGCCTTGTGTAGCACTTAAACCTAAACCTCTTTTAGCAAAAGCATCCCAAATTATACATTGGTTTTGACCACCAAAAAGTATTTGGTCAGCTTCTAGGATTGCATTACGACCATCAATAAAACCTGGGCTACATGGTTGTAATTTTAGGCCTTCAACAACTAACTGAAGTGCTATATTATTTCCGCCAGTACCATTATATATATCTGAATCAAACCCATATTCATCTATTAAAGCCCAAGTCATATCCCAAAGCATTGCACACCAAACACTTCCTACACCATGTGGAACTGCTTCTGTTTTAATACTATTATAGGTGTGTGGATTTACAGCCATATTTGTAGAATATGGATAAGTCCTAATTCCACCACCACCAGCACCTTGACCAAATAAGTATGTACCCATTCCTCTTGCATTAGCTCCTTGGTCACCAGCTTTCATCGTGAGTATTAATCCGAAATAATCACTCCAACCTTCACCCATCTGTTCAGCGTTATTTAAACAATTTGAATTAGAAGGCCCTCCAGTTAATCTTATAGAAATACCATGACCATATTCATGTGCTATAACAGCGTTATCAAAATCACCATCTCTACTACCACAAATATACATTTGCATTCTTGGATTATTACCATCTGGTGGTGTCGCAAAATTTGCATTACATGTACCGCTGTTATCTTGTGCTTCAGCATTTACATAATCATTGCCTAAGCCACCTCTTCCATAATTATTTTGTTGGAAATTACCACTTGGGTCATCAAATCCGTAAAGGTAGAATACATCATGTATGATATTATTCCAATAAAATAAATTTGTTATGGCTGCAGCTTCTGACTGATTACCTCCTGTGTAATTCGAATTAAAAGGAAAGTCAAAAAGTAAGCTTGCACCACCATTTGGTTGAAAACCCGAATTATCCCCATCTTCATAGGCATTAACGTTATTTCCTCTTGTAACAAAATATTCTGGTCCGTCAACTCCATTTGTATCATGCCAACCATAAGGAGAGGCAATCAAATTGGTAACATCATCTGCATTTACTAAAGATCTGTTACCGTGTAATGGACTCTCAACAGGCATTGCAAATACATTATATAAACCGTTAAGTAATGGACCAAAAGCTACAGCTTCTGCATTTTTAACTTGATGATTAAATAAGAAAAATGCAGTCATATTGTTTACAACATTTCCAACATGGTCATGATCACAACCTTTATGTCCAAAATTACATGATTGAACCCAATTGTTTTTATTTAATAATTGACCAGTATTTGCATCAAGTATCACACTGTACCATTCTAACTTGTTGATAGATTCTATAGACAATTCCCATACAAGTTTTATTGTACCATCCACATCAAAAAAGTACAATAATCTAACAGGAATATTACTTAAAGACATTCCACCATCACTGATAAATGTTTTTCTATCAGGTGTTAATGATTCAGATACTATTTCGAGATCTTTTGTAATAACATAATTTAGTTGTAATGCTGCACTTTTAACAATTGAAAGCGCATCAAATAATGGTGTGGTATTATTTGAAGTGATTTTACTTCTTACATCACCAATAAATTTATTCTTTACAGATGAAATTTTTCCATTAGGTAAAATATGAATTGATGATTCTGTACCAATAATTTCTAAATCATTTACAGATTGTCTCAAATAAACGTGTTGAATATGGTTATTTCTGCTTTTATATGAATCCGTTAGTATATAATCTAAATCAACACTATTCAAGTTTGTACCGGAATTTAAAATACTACTCCGAATTAAAGCATCGGACGGTTGGTCGGGGGACTGACCGTAAAGGTTAATACTAAACAGTATAAAAGTAATGAAAATATACTTTACTGTAAAAATACGTTGCATAAAATAAAGTTTGAGTTGAGTAATGAGTTTGGTTAATAAAATTTGATAGAGATACCTGATTTATACATTGTAAGATATAAGTTTTAGTATATACTATCGTCTTAATATTGAGCACAAAAATATATATATTATCCAATCATAGCAAATTATATTTACATATTTTTGTAATATAATTTTATAAAATCTATATCGTGTTGATTATCAATTCAAGTGCGTTGAGTTTGTGTTGTTATTTTCCGTATTTTATTTGTATAATATCTCCAATTTACTTAGTGAAAAATGAAAACAAGTTTAAACTTTACCAATGAAAATTTTTATAAAAATAGCTTTGTAACTTGGTTTTTTCAAACGAAAAAATACATTTAAAAATTATTGTTAAAATTAAGTTTAGTAATATGCAATATGATTAGACACCTATTATAATATTCATAAAAATTAATATTTCTCTTATCTTTGCAGCACAAGAATAACCTACTCAAAGTGAAATATAGTTTTTGTTTTAAATTTTTTATAGTCCTATTTCTATTGACAGGAAACATATCAACCGCTCAGAATAAAGTAAATTTTTTTGAAGGAGGAATTTCCTATTTAATACCAATTGGTTCCTTTGGTCAGCATATAAACTCCAATCATTTAGGTTTAGAAATGGCTTATCTAAGGCAAGTCGGTTATGAACGTCCATTATTTTGGGGTGTTTCAATGTATTTTACAAATATAGGAAGTTTTAATGCCATAACAACAGAAGTCATTGATTTTGGAATTTATGATTTTAATAGTACGACTAAAAGCAACTTGATAGGTTTAGATGGAAAATTTCGTTATTATCCTGATTTAAATTTAGGTAAGGTTGAGTGGTATATTGAGGCTGTATTAGGTTTTAAATGGTTGTTTATCTATACTAGCAAAACTTTTATTGACAGTCATGATAGTAGCAGTAGTCATATTGATAAAGGTGAAATTGGCCTTAATTATGGTGTTAATACAGGATTTCAATACAAAATAAACGATAACATGTATTTGAATTTAAAGGGTGGATATTATCAAGGATTAAGCACCCCATATTTTGCTTACAATAACGATAGAACAAACTTTTATACAACGCTAGATAAATTTGATCTTAAACAGAGTACTACGGATTTAATACATATAGATCTCGGCATAACCTATAGATTTTAATGAATGGGAGCAATTAAAAATACAGATTTGGAAGTATCTGATGAGATGTACGAACATCAGCGGATATTATGTGATAAAAATCAAACTTCAACTAGGATTGATAAATTTCTTATGGATCGCTTGGAGCGTGTTTCTCGGACAAGGGTTCAAAATGCAATCAGCATTGGCTGTGTGTTAGTCAATGAAAAACCTGTAAAAGCAAGTTATAAAATCAGACCAGGTGATGAGATTTCACTAGTGCTTCCGACTAATCCTGAAGCATCTGAAACGGTAACACCTGAGTTCATTCCTTTGGATATTGTATATGAAGATGAACATCTCATGGTAATTAATAAACCTGCTGGATTAGTTGTCCATCCTGGAGTTGGAAATTCATCAGGAACATTGGTGAATGGATTGCTGTATCATTTTCAAAATCAAACATTACCAGTGATGCAAGGTAATTCGATGGACAGACCGGGATTAGTACATCGTATTGACAAAGATACATCCGGATTGCTTTTGATTGCAAAAAATGATTATACAATGACGCATCTTTCCAAACAGTTTTTTGACCATACGATTAATCGAGAATATATTGCTTTAGTTTGGGGTAATATTGAGGAAAATCACGGGACAATAACAGGAAATATAGGTCGACACGAACGAGACCGCATGCAGATGACAGTATATCCAGATGGAAGCCAAGGAAAACATGCTGTTACTCATTTTGAAGTTTTGGAAAGAATGTATTATGTAACTTTAATTAAATGTAAATTAGAAACCGGTAGAACCCATCAAATCCGTGTCCATATGAAATATATTGGACATACTTTGTTTAACGATGCTAGATATCATGGGGATCGCATTCTAAAAGGAACGGTCTATACAAAATATAAACAATTTGTAGAAAATTGTTTCAATATGCTTCCGCGTCATGCATTACATGCTCGAAGTTTAGGATTTATTCATCCTGTTTCTGAAAAGTACATGTATTTCGAAAATGAATTACCAGAGGATTTAAGTTCAGTTATAACTAAATGGCGGGATTACGTGTCTGCACGCAAAGAAATTATCGCTAAAGAGCTTGATGAGTCCATGTAAATAGATTTCAAAACGGTTTAATGATGACTATAGAACAACGAATAGACAGTCTTATAAAATTAGGTGAAATATTAAAAGACGATTACAGTCCAGAAACGAATGCAATCATTCAAAGCGCATCTATTGAAAATCCATGGTTTACAAAGGAAAATATCATTTCATCCTTAGATGCAATTGCGTATAATTTTCTCAAAAAAGAAGCTATACAGGTACTTGTACAGTACTATCATTTAGATGACAAAATCAATTCAAAAAGTATTGGTCTTGTTCTCGCTGGAAATATACCATTAGTTGGTTTTCATGATATTCTTTGTTGCTATCTGGTTGGGCATAAGGCTGTCATAAAACTTAGCGATAAGGACAAATTACTTATTCCTCATCTTACGGATTTGCTGGGAAAAATAAATGTGAAAAGTAAACGATATTTTGAGTATGTTGACAAACTTAGGCATTACGATGCAGTTATAGCTACTGGTAGTGACAATACTGCAAAGTTGTTTGAATATTATTTTAGAAAGTGCCCGCATATCATACGTTATAATAGAAATGCCGTGGCCATACTTTCAGGAATTGAATCTGCTGAAGAACTCAGATTACTAGCAGATGATGTGTTTTCATATTTTGGACTGGGGTGTCGAAATGTCAGTAAACTGTATTTACCGGATGGATATGAAATAAACTGTCTTTTTGAAGCATTTTTACCTTATCAGGAAATTATTAATCATAATAAATATAAGAATAATTATGATTACAACGTAGCGTTATACCTGTTAAATAAAGAACCTTTTTTGCACAACGAGTTTGTAATATTAAGAGAAGCTAAAGAAATTCCGTCAAGGATAGGTACACTACATTATGAATACTATAATGATTTAGAAGTATTGGATACCCATCTTTTAGATAATCAAGACAAAATCCAATGTGTAGTCAGCAATACTAATTTAAAATCAATAGCGTGTGTGCCTATTGGTCAAGCTCAAAATCCACACATTGATACCTATGCCGATGGAGTAGATACGATTATGTTTTTAATGTCGTTTCCCTAAATACAACCTCCAATATTTTGAAGGTCGTATTTACGGATTGTAACTAATTTAGCTTTTTAATTTTACAAATTTCCCTTGAACAGTACGATTTTCATGCTCAAGCTCAATTAGGAATATTCCAGATGGTAAATCAGAGATATCTATTGTTGCTTTCTGACCTGAAATGCTTTTTGATTTTATAGGCAGTTTTAAACCATTCAAATTAAAAATCTGGATATGTTTAATCAAATCTTCACCCTGGATATGAATTTCATCATATGCAGGATTAGGGTAAATGACAAAAGGTGCGATTTGATAATCTTTTGAAGTAACAATAAATGCTATTCCCGAAACCAAGCAACCACTTTTATCCTTGACAACGATATTATATTCAGAAGGTTCGAGTTCGGTGTAGATGTTTGTATCTAAAAATAATGATCCGTTATCAATACTGTATTTAAAAGGAGGAGTACCACCTGTTATTAAGATTTCTAGTGTATCTTTATTGATAGTAAGATTCATCTCTAATAAATCTGGCTCAACAATTTCTACACTTCCGATAATACTATCGCCTTTACTATCTCTGACAACATAATTATAAATTCCTGCTTTAAGATTTTGCCATTCACGTGTTGTGGTAAAATCACTACCCTCGAGTTGGTATTGTATTGGAGGTGTGCCACCCTGATTGACTAATCTGATATATCCATCTTCTTTACCATTACAAGTAATATCGCGTTTTGTAACATTTACATTTTTTAATGTATTGATTTGAATGTTATAGGATTTGTTACACAATAAGGAATCTCTAACATAGATTTTATAGGCACCATTATCATTAAATTCAATGATGTTGTTGGTTGAAAATTCAAAACCATTTCGGCTGTATTCCAAAGGACCAGTGCCACCTTGTGCTTGAATAGTAACAACAAATTTTTTAATATCAAAAGTAGCTTCTATAGATGATGGATTATTTGTGTAGATCGTATCCGAAATAACTATTTTTCCACCTGCATCACTTATCCTTACTACATTATTTACTGTTTTTACTGTTAGTATTGTATCCGAAGAGAACTGCTGATCATTAATACTGTATTGATAAGGTAAAAATCCACCATTTCCTTTTGCTAAAATACTTATATTGTCGCCATAACATTTAGCATCACTGAGTATAATACTTTCAACAGTTAACGGTGTGATACTAAGTGTATAGTTCGTTTCAATTTGACAATTAAATATATCTTTTACTTTAATGACATGAAGTCCGTTACCTGGATCGGTAAAGGTAAACTGATCGGAATAATCACTATTATTTATACTGTATGAAAGCGTTCCTGAGCCACCAGTTGCAATAACTGAAATATCGTAAAATATATTATCAACATCAATTGTAATTGCTTCTGGATTTTTAATTAATATGGGTTCAGATTGGTAAATAAGTTCATTGGCATCTTTAATGTAAAAGTGATACGATCCGGCTTCTAAATCAATAAATGTACTATCTTCAGTGAATGTAATTCCGTCAATTGAATAAGTATAAGGTGGCAATCCGCCATATCCTTTTACACTTACTACCGCATCATTATCATTGTTACATTTAAGCGGTTTAACTCTGTAAACAGCTAGACCTAAGTCCGACGTTTTGATCTTAACAGGAATAACGACATTTGGATGCCATCTACCTTGATCATCTATTATACTTAATGTAAATGTGTCTGTAGTTGTAAAACCACCATAATGTTGGTAGTTAATTGAACCATCTAAAATATCAGTCATTGAAAATGAATCGCCAATATTGAAAAGACTATCCGATATAGACAATGATCCTTCAGCTGGAAGTGAAAGAATTGTAAATTGGATAAAATCGTTGTTTTGGCCATACACATTTAATTCACGGTCAGTTAATGATGTAGATTCTCCCTGGTCTACTAATAATGTTTCATTTGCAATAATTGTAGGTTGGCCTTGATTACCGCCTAATGTCCTAAAGCTATGAATAGCTGAATATGGTAAATCAACACAATAGCCATTGGGTTTAACCCGCCAGAAATAACTAGTAGATTCCGACAAATCAAATGTTGTCTGATTATTCGTTACGACTTTACTAAATGTAATCTGATCAAAAGAAGTCGAATTACTTATTTCTACAAGGTAATCTTTAACTCCTTTTAGTAAATTCCATGTGAAAAGGGTATTTTGGGGATTGATTGAATGGGCAAAATTTGCGGGTAATTTAAGCGCTATTTCATTAGAGGACAAACCTTTGATTAGCGTAAAACTCGAATGTAAAATGCCAACACCTGAACTGGCTTCAATAAATATCGGATATTCATCGACAATCAAATTATTTAATCCAGAAAGTGTAAGTATAACCTTTGCAGGTAAATTGGTTATATCATTATCAGAAAAATTATGTGCTATCACATCATATGGAGGCAATATTTTTAAATGAATCGGTGCATTAATTTGATTTAATTGATCTAAACTAAATTCAACGGTAGCAACATCTTCATCACAAATAATTAATTCTGAAACGTTTACATTAATAGAAAAGTCTGATACGATTTTAAAGTTTACATTCGAAACATCAAAGAAAATGTTATCAGTAGCTTTTACCATGATACGCGCCTTAGATGTAGGATATGATGGCACTATTATGTTTGCCATACCTGTATTAGGTAATGAATCTGCAACCAAATATGGATATGAAAATCCGCCATCTATGGATAAATATACATTAACCATCTTACAATTTACTGGATCTAGATCAGTTTTAGCTACATCCCATATTACGGGTTGCTGGGTTCCTACCGTCCAAGTAACGGATGAAGTATTAGGATTCAATACGACAAAAGGACCAGCAGATGATGAGGTTTTAACGGCTACATTGGTATCTTCAACACATCCATTTAACAGGTGGTTATCGCGTACTGTACATTTAAAATTCATCGTTCTCTCTACAGAAGGCAATACTTCCCAAGTCCCATACTTTCTTTCTAAATCGGGAAAATATCTTGTTGGGTTAGTAGTAGGAAATAAAGACCTGAACATTGGGCCATTGGTACTATTTGCCCTTGGTGGCATTGTTGCCGTACGATTGTCAATTTGTTCCCAGCTATACGTTAAAAAATCATCGTCTTCATCTGTTGCGTTTGCAGTTAATGCAAATGAGGTTGATATTGGAATTGTATATTCTAGACGATCTACGAGAAGTGTTGGTTTTGAATTGGGAATATCAATATAAGTTGCACAGGTATTTCCAAAACCCCTCACGATATAATTATGAATCTCTCTGACACTAATGCCATGAAAATAACCATCGCTATTATTTTGTACATTGGGTGAACAGATACCGGCATATCCCATTATCGTAGAGGCACTTCCTGGTTCAATAGCAGTAGAACCATTTCTATTACAATTGTTGTTTTGCGTATGGTTTGCACCAAACTGATGACCCATTTCATGTGCCACATAATCGATATCAAAAGGATCCCCAACGGGTCTTGATTGCCCTGTAACACCTTTTGCTTTATTATTAGCGTTGCAAGGGGCATTTAAAAAAGCGATACCACCACCACCGGTACTAAATACGTGCCCGATATCATAGTTTTGAGAGCCAATAACTATATCCAAATTCCGCTGATTTTGACCAAGCATTGATTCACCATCATTATTGGAATACGGATCAGAACTTGCATTTAGATAAATTATTAAATCTGTGTTTGCAATCAACTTCATGGTTACGCCTAGATCGCGCTCATATAATCCATTAACACGAGTCATTGTGGTATTGTATGCTGCTAAAACACGCTCTTTTGTACCACCATGGAAAGTTGCATATTCACCTGTACAAGCCAAAGCCAACCTATATGAGCGCAACTGACAATCGGCGATACTATTATGTTCGACAGGTCGCTCCTTATATATTTCTTCTATCTGATCAGATAATTTTGGGTTAGACATTGCTACACCACATGAAAAATGTCCTTCGGCTTTTTGATAATCTTTTCTAAAATATACTTGATAGACTTGATTTTTGTTTTGGATATCAATCGGATCGATAAAAACGGACAATTGATTATCTGGCTTAAGTATCATGACATTGATTCCAAAAGGTGAAACACTCATTTTTAAGACGGAACCGGGAATGTCCTTACTATAACCTGTAAAGGATGTAAATCCCGGATATTTACGTGTTAATTCCTCCTCAAAAATGGATGTTTCAATTAAATCAAAATTTGAAAAACTGCCATCAGGCTGTGGTATTGACAAAATTAACGGTTGTCTGTTATGGATTGCCGACTTTGTTTGTTTTATAAATGCATCCCAATCAAATTGATAGAGGATATATTTTTCTGGATTGATATATCTGGATGATCTGGTTTCAAAATTTCTTACTTCGTTCCATAAGTTGCTTTGAGCAAAAGTTAAAGAAGAAATAAAAATCAAAAAAAGACTTAATATACACTTGAATTTCATAAAAGAATTGATATTTGTTGTAAAAATAAATCAATTCTTTGAAACTATAAATTTTATTTTTGTTAATGGTAAGAAATACGACAATTTTTACGGCTATTTCAAATAACTATCATAATCAAGCTATATCTAAAGCGAGTTCAATCATTTGCCGTAAGGATTGTTCTCGTTCTTCATGTCCCATACTTTCTCCCGATAGTATTGAGTCTGAAATTGTACAAATTGCTAATGCAGATGCTTTCAATGCCGTAGCAGTTAAGAACAATGCATATGCTTCCATTTCAAGACCCATAATGCCCATATCTGCCCATTTTTTCCAACTTTTATTTTCAAAATCATAGAACGTATCAGACGATAATATATTCCCTACATGAAAGGGCAAGTTAAGTTCTTTAGCTCTGTTTACAGCAGATGCCAATAATCCATAATCAGATAATGCAGCTATTTCCCCTCGCAATTTATATTGTTTGCTGAAACTGGAATTGGTTGATGCGCCTTGAGCTATCAGTACATCTTTGACTTTAATGTGTTCCTGGATAGAACCGGCTGAACCAACCCGAATCAACCGTTTTACACCGTAAAATTTTATTAATTCGTATGAATAAATACCTATTGAAGGCATTCCCATTCCTGTTCCCATTACTGAAACGCGCTTACCTTTATAATATCCAGTAAACCCTAACATGTTACGAACGCGATTAAACTGTACATAATCATCTAAGTAATTTTCGGCAATAAACTTAGCTCTTAATGGATCGCCCGGCAATAGGATTGTTTCTGCGATTTCATCTGGTTGTGCTTCAATATGTGGTGTAGGCATAATGTTAATTTTTTAGCTTTTTAATATCTGTGTAATGTTAAAAGTATTGAGGTAAACAGATATTAATTTTGCAAAAATAAATAATATTTTTTACATATCTTAAAAATGGTCAGGAAACTAATTTCAATTTACTTCATGTATATCTAAATCACTTTAAAGTCAATTGTTACCGTACCACATTGACTATCGATATCACTTTTTGCAAAACGATATTGAAGCGCTGTTTTTCTAGCCAGGTCTATCAGATAACTATCAGAAGTCGTCGATCCTTTTTGTGTGAAATCTGCACCTGTTACCTTTCCTTCCTTATTTACACAAATTAGTAAAGCAATTCGTCCAGTACGTTGAGATTTGTCGCTAAATGTGGGAATAAATTCAATACCTCGGCCATTCAATCCTCCGCCTACCCTACCGGTACCTTTTGATAGACCATCGAGTGCTTTTCCATCTGGTAAACCACCATTGTCGCCTTTCAAACCGTCTGGATTGTTATTACCACTTCCATTACCTGATCCACGACCACTACTAAATAATCCTGAATATTTCTTCTTTTGTTCTAAGACTACATCCGAGTTTTTGTCATCTACAAATCCTTCGCTACCACTTTGATTACCATTCTGGATTTCTGCATTAGAACCTCCTGTTTTTGCGGATGCAGGCAAATTGTTTTTGTTCGTTCCTGTAGAAGCACCAATTTTATTATTAGCATTAGTTCCTTTAGCTGCTCCGGCATCCGTGTTTTGCTTTGTGACTACAGACTGCATATCAGCAGGGGTATTAACCAATGGAGGATTGGCGATTATTTGCTCATCTAATATTGGTTCTTCAACCTTTGGTTCCGTTTCGATGTCAATGTAAAAACTTTGTTCGACAGGTGTATCCATTTTTTTTAGCATCGTTAAAAAAGCAATTAATAATAATGCTATATGGAAGCCCACCGTTACAAAAAGTCCTTTATTTCTATTTTCTTTGTTTAATTTATTTTCTACAATTTCCATGATATCAGCATTTTATTGATTAATATTACATGCTAAAACTATTTTATAACGAAAAAAGAAATCAAATGGTATCAATTGAAACTTATCTGAATTTTTCCAATGGTTATAAAAATATCAATATGCATAAATATTAACTGCAAAGATAGGTTTTTTTGCATATATGATGATAATATTTAACATATTTTATATTAAAAATCAATGTTTAAGTTGAGTGTAAATGCTATTTAGTCCTATTTTTATTTTTAATATAGTGTACGTTTTTCATTTTTTTGAATATCATTTTGCAACGATCTTTTTGTAAATGATCAATAATGCTGTAAAAAATATATATTTTTGCACCTCTTTTTCAATTTATAATCAGTTAAAATATCAAATTTCATGCATTATCATCCGGAAAATATTGAACCTAAGTGGCGAAGTGAATGGATTAAAAATGAACTTTATAAGGTCTATAATGATAGTGAACAACCTAAATATTATGTATTAGATATGTTCCCTTATCCGTCTGGTGCTGGTTTACATGTTGGTCATCCACTTGGATATATTGCATCTGATATTTTTGCACGTTTTAAGCGATTAAAAGGATTTAATGTACTACATCCGATGGGTTATGATGCATTTGGTCTTCCTGCCGAACAGTACGCTATTCAAACAGGTGTAAAACCCGCTATTTCAACTGAAACCAATATAAAAAGGTATAGGGAACAATTGGACAATATTGGGTTTTCATATGATTGGAGTAGAGAAGTTAAAACTTCAGATCCAGAATTTTATAAATGGACACAATGGATTTTTCTTCGATTATTTAATCATTATTATGATAATACGCTGCAAAAAGCACGTCCAATATCAGAATTAATCAACCATTTTGAAAAGAATGGGAATATAGGAATTGAAGCGGCAAATTCTCAGGATTCAATGTTTACTGCTCAAGATTGGATTGCTAAGTCACCAAAAGAAAAAGATGATGTGTTGATGAATTATCGATTAGCATATCGCAAAACTGGCTATGTCAATTGGTGTGAAGCATTAGGAACCGTTTTGGCCAATGACGAAGTCAAAGATGGCGTTTCCGAGCGAGGCGGTCATCCGGTTGAAAAGAAAGCAATGATGCAGTGGTCTCTAAGAATTACGGCCTATGTAGAGCGACTCTTAAATGATTTAAATACGCTTGAATGGACGGATGCGCTCAAGGCTATGCAGCGCAACTGGATAGGTCGTTCGGAAGGAGCAAAAATGTTTTTTAATGTCAGTGACAAAGCATTTAAACTGGAGATATTCACTACACGTCCTGACACTATTTTTGGAGTGACGTTTATGGTGCTTGCTCCTGAACATGAGTTCGTATCCCTTTTGACTATTCCTGAAAATAAAGCAGAAGTTGACGCCTATTTGGAATATGTTAAAACACGTTCGGATGTAGATCGAATGTCAGAGGCAAAAGAAGTAACCGGTGTTTTTACAGGTAGTTATGCAATACATCCTTTTACCGGAAAGCGTATTCCAATTTGGATTGGTGAATATGTATTAATTGATTACGGAACCGGTGCAATTATGGCTGTACCATGCGATGACGAGCGCGATAATAATTTTGCTAAAAAGTTTAACCTTGATATTATTGAAATTATAGACAGGACTGAATATCCTGGAGCTTTACCCCACTCGAAAATTGGAAAAATAATAAATTCCGATTTTTTAAATGGGATGGATGTTCAGGATGCCATTGCTTTTATGTTTGACAAAATCAAAAGTATGGGTATCGGTGAGAAAAAGGTCAACTATAAACTCAGGGATGCAAATTTCAGTCGTCAAAGATATTGGGGGGAGCCATTTCCTATTGCTTACGATTCAGAAGGAGTTTCAAATGCTTTGTCAGATGATCAATTGCCTTTAGAGTTACCTGATCTAGATGATTTTCAGCCTGCATCCGGTGGTAAATCCCCATTGGCACGTGTCGAATCATGGATTGACCAATTTAATGGACTAACTTTAGAAACGGATACTATGCCAGGATTTGCAGGGTCGTCGTGGTATTTTCTAAGGTATATGGATGCTGACAATACCAATGAATTTGCATCAAAGGAAGCACTTAATTATTGGAAGGATGTAGATGTATACATAGGCGGTACAGAGCATGCTGTCGGGCATCTAATGTATAGTCGATTTTGGCATAAATTCCTTTACGATTTAGGATTTGTTCCAACAACAGAGCCGTTTAAAAAACTCATCAATCAAGGAATGATTACGGCATATGGATATTATGCTGAAAATTTACGACTTGAAGACGGTCGTATGCTAATAGGAAATTCATGTGATCTAGCAAATGCTGATAATGTAAACGTAGGCAGCCCTATCCGTTTAGCTTATATTACGGACTATTTAGACCCACAAGGTAGGATATATCAACAAGCGTTTACTGAATATTTCAACGCATTTGGTAAGGATTATTTTGTAAATGGTGATATTTCTAAATATCATTGGGTAGAAGACGAAAAAGGTGAATTTTATTTTACAGTAAATATTGTTCAGGAAAAAATGTCTAAATCCAAGTACAATGTGCAAAATCCCGATGAAATTGTCTCTAGGTATGGGGCAGACTGCTTTAGAATGTATGAGATGTTTCTTGGTCCAATCGAACAATCTAAACCATGGGATACCAAAGGAATTGATGGGGTAAATCGCTTTTTGAGAAAATATTGGAGCTTGTACTTTGATGAAAATGGATGGTCCGTAAATGATATTACTCCAACTGCAGAAGAATATAAAATTCTTCATACTACAATAAGAAAAGTTACCGATGATATCGAACGTTTCTCATTCAATACCTGTGTAAGTGCATTTATGATGTGTGTAAATGAATTGAAAAGATTAGAATGTAACAAAAAGGAAATATTAAATGCCCTAAATATACTTTTAGCACCGTTTGCGCCTTTTATTACGGAAGAATTAAATCAATTATTGGGAAATAAGGATTCAGTTCATAAGGCGTCCTATCCTATTTACGATGAAAAATATTTAATTCTTGACACAGTAGAATACCCGATTTGTGTTAACGGCAAAAAACGTGATTTAGTAACCTTGTCTTCAAGTTTAACACAAAAGGAAATCCAAGAATTGGCACCTACACTTGGCAATGTAAAAAAATACATTGAAGGTAAGGATTTACAACGTATCATTGTTGTTCCAGGAAAAATGATTAACCTTGTAGTGAAATCTTAGTTACTTTAGAGCAAAGCTGTAAATATAGGTATTCATTAATCACCATCGTAAACGACACCCGACGTAGGTGTTTCGTATAATTCAATTTTACAAAGTGCAGGTATTTCAGGCTTAACTTTATTCCAGATCCATATGGCTATTTGCTCACATGTAGGATTTTCTAAGCCTGGAATGTCATTGAGTACTTTATGGTCAAGGATATCAACAGTAGCTTTTACAACTTTTTTCAATTCACTAAAATCCATTACCCATGCCAAATGTGGGTCAGGTTTTCCACTTACATATACGGTTAGACGGTATGTATGTCCGTGCATAAATTTACATTTATGGCCATCGGGAACATTGGGTAAATAATGTGCAGAGTCAAAAGTGAACTGCTTGAAAATTAGCATTGTTTTATTATTATCAATATCCTTTAAATAATATCAATTGATTTAATTCAAGTATTTTAAATCAAATCGATGCGCAAAGATACAAATAAAACACAGAAAAAAGCTATTTGATTTATTGATGTAGGTAAAATACGATTCAAAATCTACTCCGTAAACAGGCTCTAATCTACGTATGTTTTACCGTTTGTTATTAAAATATACTAACTAGAAATAAAAAATACATATACTAAAGCAATGAAATGGATTTTTTTTATTAATAATATTTAATTTTTTTCATTTTAGTGTTATTCATTTACTTTTAATAATCTAATCCATATAAATTTGCATCTGTTTTGTCTGCCTGAACCAACACTTCATCTAATAATATGATGCTTAAATGGTACTTCTTTGTACATTTGCAAAATACTAAATTATAGACTTATAACTGGTTATATGGTAGTTTTACAAGTGTTTAAGAACATTTCAAGTTGGACAAAGCAATCGCTTTTCTATCATATCGCTTTTTGGTTATTGTTATTTTTAGTGATTTTCTTTGCGAATGTTAGTCAGGAACATTTCTTTTTGTCCTTTCTTATTTCTTTAATAGCCGTTTTCTTTTACGCTGCTGTTGCGTATATGGATTATTTCATTCTATTTCCCAAATATTTAAAGGATAGAAAAATTGTTATTCACTTGATAACTTTGTTATTCATTGCACTATTGATTACTCCTGTGCGAACCCTTATGCTGTTTTTACTTGCTAAAGGAAATCCTGAAGCGCAAGCTGCATATGCTTCTAATCAGGCATACGTGGTTTTTACGCATTTTATAGCCGGTTTGTATACGACAATTTATCTGATAATCATGGACTGGCTTCAACAACAAAGGGAAAAAAAAGAACTTGAGAACCAAACCTTACAATCTGAATTGAAATTTTTGAAGTCACAGATCAATCCACATTTTCTATTCAATACGCTCAATAGTTTGTATGCGCTTACGCTAAAAAAATCTGATCTGGCACCTGAAATCGTACTTAGGTTATCTGAAATGATGCGGTATATGCTTTATGACTGTAATGAAAAGGAAGTTAAATTAGACAAGGAAATTACTTATATGGAAAATTACTTAGAGTTGGAAAAACTCAGACATGGTGATAAAATCAAAATTGATGTCAAAATTGAAGGTGAGACTCAAAATGATAAAATTGCCCCGCTTTTATTAATACCCTTTCTGGAAAATGCGTTTAAACATGGGGCGAAAGATACATCTTTACCGAGTTTTGTTAGGATGAATATTGAGCTAAAGGATCACTTATTGACCATGTTAATAGAAAACTCAAAATCAAACGTAAAACCCCAGGTTACAGATAAACGTTCAGGAGGTATCGGGCTCGTTAATGTTAAACGGCGTATGGATATTCTTTATCCGAATAATCATACACTTAAAATTGAAGATTTGTCCAATATTTATAGAATTAATCTTAGCTTAAATTTAAATAACAATATTGAATTTTAATAAAAAAAATAATTATGATACGAGCAATAATTGTTGACGACGAACCTTTAGCACAGGAAATCATTGAAACATACATCAAAAAAATGCCAAATTTAGAATTGGTGGCTAAATGTGATGATGCCCTTGCGGCAAATCACATATTGCAATCCGAAACCATTGATTTAATGTTTTTAGATATACAAATGCCACAATTGACAGGTATAGAGTTTCTAAAAACACTGAATGATCCACCATGTGTAGTCTTTACAACTGCGCATGCAGATTATGCAGTTCAGGGATTTGAATTAGATGCGGTTGATTATTTGTTGAAGCCAGTTTCGTTTGAACGTTTTCTTAAAGCTGTCAATAAAGTAGCTCAAAAGCTCACTGGTCGAAAACAAGCAGAAAATGAAAATGGAATACTTGAAGCAGGTGATGACTTTATGTTTGTCAAGGCTGACAAAAAATTAGTAAAAATCAATTTTGATGATCTTCTTTACATTGAAGGACTTAAAGACTATGTGATTATTCGATTGGAAACAGGACGTGTAATCACTTTACAAACCATGAAAAGCCTTGAAGAAAAGTTACCTTCAAATAAATTTATTCGCATCCATCGTTCTTATATAGTAAACATTAAAAAAATTATTGCAATTTTAGGAAATATGGTGGAAATCATGGAAAGTGGCAAAGTCAAACAATTACCTATTGGTAAAAATTATAGAGACGAGTTGATGGATATGATTACTGAAAATAAATTATAAGATTTTTAAATCGGCTTTTTTCTTATTTAATTCATTTTAAAAGGAAACTTGATTTTAAGATTTAAAGAAGAAATTCCATTTTTTAAAACAATATCCATCAGATTTTGTCTGGTATTAGTCAACTAAGTCGCAAAACATTTTTTGCGATTTGTAGTATATTTACATTATTTGAAAATCTGATATGAATACAAATGAAAAATTTTAAAAACCCTTTCAAAATTCATTATTGGTATTTCAATTTCAAAACGACCTCTAAATGTCTGACGGTTATTACATTTTTTTAATTACATAGATAACAAATTGCTTATCTTTGTGGCTTATTTTGAAAAACAATCTTTATTAAATGGCAGGATTTTTTAGGAATCTAATAAAAGGGCCGGAGATTCCAACGGTAATTGACGATTCTAAAGAAATGGGATTTCTTGATCATATTGAAGAGCTGAGATGGCATTTAATTAGGGGGCTAATTGTAGTCGTAAGTATAGCAGGTGCTTCATTATTTTTTCAAGATGCTATATTCGAATATATCATTTATGCACCTAAAAAGCCGGAATTTATAACGTATAGAATTCTTTGTGCTTTATCAGAAACCACTTGTCTAGAGCCACCACATCTGCAATTAATAACCAGAGAGTTGGGTGAGCAGTTTTTTCTAGGTATGACCGTGTCTTTATACCTAGGAGCGATAATCGCATTTCCTTATTTGTTTTATGAATTTTGGCGTTTTATTAAACCCGGACTTTATGAAGCTGAAGTTAAAATCGCTAGTAAACTTATTGGAGTAACATCATTTTTATTTTTACTTGGAATACTTTTTGGCTATTTTGTGATTGCCCCTTTTGCTATAACTTATCTCGGTAATTACACTGTAGGTACTGAAGCCATTAACAGTCCTACCCTTTCGTCCTATATTTCTTATTTGACGATGTTTACTATACCAGTTGGCCTTTCATTTGAATTACCAGTAGTTGTTTATTTCCTAGCAAAACTCGGTATTATAGGACCTGCTTTCATGAGGAAATTCCGTCGTGAAGCTTTATTAATTATATTTATTATTGCCGGTGTTATTACACCTCCAGATATTCTTTCTCAAATTTTTGTTGGTGTACCTATGTATATTCTGTACGAGATATCCATTAATGTAGCCAAACGCATCGAAGATAAACGAAATGCCTCTAATTTATCAACAATAGAAAACACAAATGCATAGAATTTCTTCTAATCTGACTATTTTATTAAAAATTTTCATTCCTACCGTTTGGGTCGTGTTTTTTACAACGATTCTCATTGTAATTTTTACGGTTAATAGCCAAACCTTGCCCGTATTAACTTCGACAAGTTTTAGAATTGGATATGTGATTTTTTATGTTTTATTTCTAACAATTATATATTTTTCGATATTTCAACTAAAACGCGTTGAGTTTGGAGAAGATAGTTATATTGTGACAAATTATCTAAAAACCTATCGGTTAATTTATGAAGATATTGAACAAGTAGATATTACGGAATTGGGCAGGCTTAAACTCATCAAACTTAAACTCAAAGCAAAAGGCAGTTTTGGAAAAACAATTTCATTTCTAGCAAGCTCTAAACTATATGAAATATTCATGCAAAGCCATCCCAATGTCGAGGAAATTTTTAATAGTTTAATTTTAAATGAAGCATTAAATAAATCAACACCATAAATAAGATAACGAATAAATATAATGAGTAAAGAAGCTAATCAAGATATTAAACCCAAATTTAAAAAGGATAATGCAAAGAAAGCTTTACGAATTTTTCGTTATCTAAAACCTTACCTATGGTATTTTGTCTGGGGGATGCTAGCATTAGTGCTAAGCAGTTTGCTTTTTATGGGGCTTATGGGTTTACCTGGTGAAATGGCTAATATTGCTTTGGGCAAACCTAAATTCAATCTTGGATTGAAAGTTTGGGATTTTGGATGGATATTTTTATCTATTTTAATATTACAAGGAGTATTAAGTTATGCCCGAACGTATTTTTTTGCTGTAGTTTCAGAAAAAGGTATGGCAGACTTACGTAGAGATCTTTATCAAAAGATTATTACACAGCCGATTACTTTTTTTGAGGAAAGAAGAGTTGGTGAACTAACCAGTAGAATCACAACAGATGTTGAACAACTTCAATCCGTTTTTTCAGTAACTTTAGGAGAGTTTATAAGACAAATTGTCGTCTTGATTGTGGGAATAATTATCATTTTTATATGGACACCTAAACTCTCTATGATTATGCTGGTAACCTTTCCGGCTATAGTCCTTAGTGCAATGTTTTTTGGTCGGTATATCAAAAAACTTTCAAAACAAAGACAAGACGAACTCGCCAATACGAATACCATTGTCGAAGAAACTTTTCAATCTTTTGCCGTTGTCAAAGCATTTGCAAATGAATGGTATGAAGCAGTCCGATATAATAAATCAATACTAAATGTAGTATCCGTATCTCTGAAGTTTGCAAAAATGAGAGGTCTTTTCTTTACATTTATTATTACGATTTTGTTTGGTGGAATTTTCTTTATTCTTTGGCAAGGAGCTTTGATGCTGGAAAGAAATGAGATGGAGGCTGGGGATTTATTTTCGTTTATTATGTACACTGGTATTCTCGGTGGTGCAATCGCTAGCTTAGGGACTTTATCTACCCAAATTTTAACGGCAATAGGTGCGACCGAACGTATACAGGAGATACTTGATAAATCTACAGAATTGGCATTAAGTGATAATACACAAAATAGTAATCCTTTAGAACTCAACGGTAATATTGTCTTTAAAGATGTACGGTTTTCCTACCCTACTCGAAAAGATATTTCTGTTTTGGATGGTATTAATATTGAGATTAAATCAGGTCAAAAAATAGCTATTGTAGGACAAAGCGGCGCAGGTAAATCTACAATTACACAGTTATTATTTAAATTTTATAATACGGATAGCGGTATTATCAGTGTAGATGGACAAGATATTAGCAAATATAACCTTACGAATTATCGTAATAATTTAGCCATCGTACCTCAGGAAGTTATTCTATTTGGAGGTACGATACGCGAAAATATTTCCTACGGAAAACCCGGTGCTACTGAAGAAGAGATTATACATGCAGCGCATCTTTCAAATAGTTGGGAATTCATAAACGGATTTCCGGATGGTTTGGATACAATAGTTGGTGATAGAGGCATCAAACTATCTGGTGGGCAAAGGCAACGCATTGCCATAGCTAGAGCTTTACTTAAAAATCCAAAAATCCTTGTTCTTGATGAAGCTACTTCTTCGTTGGATGCTGAATCTGAAAGGCTTGTACAAGAAGCCCTTGATAAATTAATGTTAAACAGGACATCCATTATTATTGCGCACAGATTGGCCACAATTAAAGATGTAGATTGGATTTATGTCATCGAAAATGGTCAGATTTGTGAACAAGGTACGCATACTGATCTTTTAAAAAATGAAGGTGTTTATGCTACACTCGCAAAACTTCAATTTGAAAATACTTAAATTTTATAGGAACTTGATATTCCTATCCAAATAATACTAAATTTAATTATACACCGTTTTTATAGAATATTATCAAATCATCATCATGTTAAAGAAAATTATTATACTGATTTTAGTTGTAAGCGCTACACAGGCAAATGCACAATTTGGTTACGGGCTTACTGCTTCTACTGATTTATATCATAGATATGTAAATCCAAAAGATGGCATACTCTCACCATCCTCCGGAAGTGCAATTTTAAATTTAGGTGTTGGCCCCAAAATTTGGATAGGAGGTAAGAAATTTTCTTTTTCTGCTGAAGGACAAGCAGTTGTTGGATTTCTTAGTTTTTCAACTGGTGATTATAAGGGGTTAGGTAGTTTGTCGTTTCCAGTCATGGGCAAATTTAACTTTAAAGGACTTAGTGGTTTTAATAGCGAAGGTCAGACCGGCTTTAGCCTTGGAGGTGGCGTTCAATGGAGCAAAACCGAATTTTGGGGATTATCTGACAAAGCACAAGAAAAAGGAGTAGTTAGAGATTATTTTCCAACGTATGTTTTACAAGCTGGTTGGGGATTCGGTATTAGTGGATTTACCGTTCATGGTTTTGCAAGATATGGTTATAATCCTGATAATAGACAAAGCAATACATTGAATGTCGGGTTTCAATATGATTTCAACATTCCGATGCTTAAACGAATTGACAATCCCGAAAGCGCGCTGTAACGATGCATAATCTTCAACAGGAAGTCAGTCTTAAATCATTCAATACTTTTGGATTTGATGTCAATTGCAAGGGGCTTATTCGGATTTATTCAATATCGGATTTTCAGCGTTTTTTAAATCATTCATTTAAGCCTTTTAAAATACTTGGTGGTGGTTCTAACATTTTGCTTACAAAAAATCTAAACGATTATGTGGTTAAAAATGAAATTAAAGGCTTTGATATCCTTGAGGAAGATGACCATCAATTAATAGTTAAAGTTGGCGCTGGTGAAATATGGCATCAGTTCGTTATGTGGTCATTGGAGCACAAGTTATGTGGTCTTGAAAATCTGGCTCTTATACCAGGAACTGTTGGAGCTGCACCTATGCAAAATATCGGAGCATATGGTGTCGAACAAGAAACTGCTTTTCTATCCTTAAATGCGATTCATATAGAAACGGGTGAAAGCCATACATTTTCAAAGGAAGCTTGCCATTTTGGTTACAGAGAAAGTGTTTTTAAAAATATATTCAAAGACCAGTATTTTATAACACATGTTACTTATTGCTTATTAAAGGGTGATCAAAATTTACATACCCATTATGGTGCGATACAGGATGTATTGAATTTAAAAAAAATACAAAAACCTTCGGTCTTTGATATTGCTGAAGCCGTAATGGATATAAGGAATTCAAAATTACCCAATCCTAAAGTAATTGGGAATGCTGGCAGCTTTTTTAAAAATCCAGTGATCAGTACGATACACTATGCAAAACTAAAATCACAATATCCAACTATGCCAAATTATCCGATATCGTGTGATGCTGTAAAAATTCCAGCTGCTTGGCTAATAGAGCAAACAGGATTCAAAGGCTTAATACGTAATAATATTGGAGTACATAAAAATCAGGCTCTGGTTTTAGTACATTATGGTAATGGTGATGGAAATGAACTTTTGTCATTGGCAAAAGAAATTCAGAATAAAGTTAAAACCGTATTTGACATTGATATTTCACCTGAAGTAAATATCTGGTAATTGGTTTTTATACTTTATTTAAGGGAAATTAAATATAATGAATAAATAAGTAAAAAAGGCTGCGCATTAAATGCGACAGCCTTTTTTTCATTATATGTATTTAGACGATTAATTTCCAACACCTAATTGTTCAATTTTAGCTTTATATTCCTGCGCCTTATCAAGTTCGCCTTGACGCGCATAAATCTCTCTGAGTGCAATTTTTACGTTGATATCCTTAGGATCTATTTCTTCGGCTTTTATGAAATAAGGCAAAGCTTGATTGAAAAATCCGTCCATTTCATCTTTTATCGCTTTGTATTTTTTATTACCTGCTGGAGTATAGTCATTACTTAATTCGTTAAGCTTATCTACCATACTAGCTGCTTTATTATAAAATAACGCCCCTTGGCTATAAATCGCATCAAAAGTATTTGGATTTTTAGCTAATGCTTGTCCATAATAATCAAAAGCGAGATCAAAATATTTATCAGCTGCTTCGATATTACCTTCAGCTCTTTCTTTTTGATTTAATTGATCATAAACGTTACCAAGTGTAGTATATACGGATACATTTTCTGGTTCTTTTTCGATTGCAGCTTTTAATTTTCCTGTTAAAATATCTAATTTACCTACTTTCAAATAGTGATTTATTTCAGCAAATAATAAACTGCTATCGTCCGGATTAACTTTTTTGCCTACTTCTAAGTATTCTGATGCTTTATTTTCATCCTGATCTACTGTCAGCGTATAAAGTGCTTCATAAACTAATGGGTGTGCATATTTTACAGCGTATAATTCCTTTAATATTGGTAAAATTTCTTGTTTTGCGATACCAAAATAACCAGCAACGGAAGTATAGAAATAATGATCATTCCTTGTTGTCTCATCATCCAATCTACTCTTTTCTTTATTTTCTCTTAGATAATTATAATTTTTGATACCTGCATTAAAGTTTTTATAAGCTTGGTCATAATCATTTACTTGGAAATAAACGATACCGATATTATTTACAACTTCTTCGTTCTCTTTGATACCGGCTAGCGCATCTTTTGTTTGAGATTTTTTCTGAGCTAAAGCCAAACCTTTTTCAAATGCTTCAAGCGCAATTAAGCCGGCTTCAGGTGTATTTAATTCTGAAGATTTTCCCAATTGATCATCCAATATCTTTTTAGTCATTTCATTTTTGGCGATTTCATTGAAAATCTGACCTTTAGATATCCAGGCTTCTGAACTATTTAAAGCATCATTCATTTGAAACACTTTATTAATTGTAGTAAGTGCTTCATCTAATGAGGCCTTATTGGCATCTTGATCTAAATAATATTTGCTCAACATCTTGTTGGCATTTTTTAATTCCTTCTTATATTCCTGACCATAAGAAAGGCTTACAGTAAACAATAAGATAATGGTGTTAATAAAAAATCGTTTCATTTTACTATTGATAAATTTAAGTTTAATAAATACAAAAGTAATTATTTTATTGTTTTAAAAACTTTACTTTTGATACTAATGAAGACGTTTGTCTTCTTCTAATTGGTACAAATTTATGTTAAAAACTAAAAAATATATCGTTAATTTTAAAAAAAAACTTTTAGGTTATTCTTCTTCATCACTACTTTCTTCTCTGTTGATAACAGTTACGTCAGCAATTGATTCTTTATCTTCGATGCGAATGACTTTAACACCTTGAGTGGCTCTACCCATAACTCGGATATCAGATACTGGTGTACGAATGACAATTCCATCTTGAGTTGTAATCATCAAATCATCGAATTCACTAACCCATTTGATAGCGACTAAACTTCCGGTTTTATCAGTAATATTAATGGTTTTTACACCTTTACCACCTCTATTTGTAATTCGATAATCTTCCAATGGTGAACGCTTACCATTTCCTTTTTCTGAAACGACTAAGACTGAGTGGTCAGCGAGCGTAGGATCAGCGGAAATCATACCGATAACTTCGTCACCATTACTCCCTAGTGTAATTGCTTTAACTCCGGCAGCCGTTCTACCCATAGGTCTAACTTTAGATTCATTAAATCGGATGGCTCTACCTTCTTTGTTTGCAATGATGATTTCATTATTGCCATTGGTGAGTTTAGCTTCGAGTAATTGATCGCCTTCATTGATCGTGATAGCATTGATACCATTGACTCTTGGGCGAGAGAATGCTTCAACGATCGTTTTCTTAACCATACCCTTTTTCGTACAGAAGATGATGTAATTATTATTTATAAATGCTTCATCATTAAGGTTATCGATTTTGATGTAAGCTCTAACCTTATCATCTGACGGAATAGACATCAAATTTTGGATAACCCGACCTTGTGATGTTTTACTTGCTTCGGGTAATTCAAAAGCTCTAAGCCAGAAACATCTTCCTTGTTCTGTAAACAATAACAAATAATCGTGATTATGCGCTATAAACATATGTTCAACAAAGTCCGTATCTCTTGTTTTTGCACCTCGAGATCCTCTACCACCACGACCTTGCTGTCTAAATTCATCGGTTTTAGTTCTTTTTATATAACCTAAGTGCGAAATTGTAATTACGACTTCTTCATTAGGTATTAAATCTTCCATGCTGATGCCTTCATCTGAATAGGAAATTTCGGTACGACGTTTGTCCCCAAATTTTTCGTTGATTTCGTCTAGCTCAGTTTTTATAATACTACGACGTAATTCTTCACTTGCCAAAATACTTCTATAGTATTCAATTTTTTGAAGAACTTCGTTGTATTCATCGCGAACTTTGTCGATTTCGAGACTTACTAAGCGTTGGAGACGCATTTCTAAAATAGCTTTAGACTGAATTTCTGAAAGCTGGAAAGTTGACATCAAGCCATCTTTAGCTTCATCAACTGTTTTAGATTGTCGAATAATTCTAATTACTTCATCAATATTATCCAAAGCAATTAATAAGCCTTCGAGTATGTGTGCACGTGCAAGTGCCTTTTCTAGATCATATTCTGTTCTACGAACGATAATTTCTAGTCTAAACGTAATGAATTCTGATATCAAATCTTTGAGATTCAACATCATTGGCCTACCGTTGACTAATGCAATATTGTTTACGCCGTATGAAGATTGTAATGCTGTAAATTTATATAACTGACTTAAGACAACACTTGCCATTGCATCGCGTTTCACCTCTACGACAATACGCAAACCATGTCTGTCAGATTCATCTCTTAAATCAGAGATACCTTCAATCTTACCTTCATTTACAAGTTCAGCAATTCTTGCAACTAATCCGGCTTTATTCACCTGGAAAGGAATTTCTGTGATAATGATAGATTCTCTACCATTGTCATGAGATTCGATATTAGCTCTACCGCGAACGACAACTTTTCCTCTACCGGTTTCGAATGCTTCTTTAACGCCTGAATATCCATAAATAATACCTCCCGTAGGGAAATCAGGCGCTTTGATATAGGTAATCAATTCGTCAATGGTAATATCTGGATTATCAATCGCTGCTTTTGTACCAGCAATAACTTCAGATAGATTGTGAGGTAACATATTGGTAGCCATACCTACAGCAATACCTGAAGCACCATTAATAAGTAGATTTGGAATTTTTGCAGGTAAAACCGTAGGTTCTTCTAAAGAATCGTCAAAATTTAATTTGAAATCTACCGTATTTTTTCCAATATCAGCAAGCATCTCATCTGTAATTCGTGCCATACGTGCTTCCGTATAACGCATAGCAGCCGGACTATCACCATCCATTGAACCAAAGTTACCCTGGCCGTCAACCAATGGGTATCTTAATGACCAATCTTGTGCCATCCGCACCATGGCATCATAAACTGAAGTGTCGCCATGGGGGTGATATTTACCTAAAACTTCCCCTACGATCCTTGCAGATTTTTTATGAGCTCGTCCAAACTGAACACCTAATTCTGACATACCATATAAAACGCGCCTATGCACCGGTTTTAATCCATCTCTAACATCCGGTAAAGCTCTGGCGACAATAACTGACATCGAATAATCAATATACGATGACTTCATTTCCTCTTCTATCAATATCGGAATAACCCGCTGATCATTAGCCATTTATATATTTATATGTTTGTTTTTTAAAAGAATGTGCAAAGATACGCAATATATATAACATTTTATAATTAAAAAGGATATAATCTTAGCTTAAAGTTGGGGATTGATATGTAAAAAAAATCATTTTTAACATTTTTAGTATTGCTTCATTCTTTTATAAAGTCGTGTACAATTTAATGAAAACCATTTTAAAACAATTCAATTTAGAATAACAATGATTATCTTGCACCCATTAATCAGAAAGTTGATACCGAGATGATAAAAAACAAGATTCTAATTTTTGTATGCTTTTGTTTTACATTAAGTTTACAAGCACAATTTACGCATTCAGATACAATACGAGGATCCATCACAAATGAACGCCTGTGGTGGGATTTAATTCATTATGATTTAAATGTTCAAGTTAATCCTAATGAAAAGACTTTTACAGGAACAAATACAATTACTTATAAAGTGATTTCTAAGGATTCAAAATTTCAAATTGACCTTCAAAAACCTATGATAATACACGAGGTTACTCAAGATGATCAACCGCTTCATTTTACAAAGGATGGTGACGTTTGGTATATTGAAACACTAAAGCCTCAAAATGTAAATGATATAAAAAAACTAACTATTACTTACGGTGGTAAAGTACATCAAGCCAAAAATGCACCTTGGGATGGTGGTGTTGTTTGGTCAAAAGACATTAATGGTAATGACTTTATTGCAACTGCATGCCAAGGTATAGGTGCTAGTATTTGGTTTCCTTGCAAAGATCACCCCTATGACGAACCAGACAGTGTTCGGGTTACTTTAACGGTACCTGAGCATCTTTTT
The DNA here is from genome assembly GCA_040391315.1 of Portibacter sp. Taxonomy (GTDB): domain Bacteria; phylum Bacteroidota; class Bacteroidia; order Chitinophagales; family Saprospiraceae; genus OLB9. The sequence goes on from JBEBYC010000008.1 coordinate 28,448, forward strand.
GGCGTGTCAAATGGTCGTTTGCGTTCAATTACCCAAAATAGTGATAAAACAAAGTCTTTTGTATGGGCTGTAGTAAATCCGATCAATAATTATGGCATTAATTTGAATGTAGGTGATTATGTACACTTTAGTGAAAATTATGAAGGAGAAAAAGGGCCATTAGACTGTAATTATTATGTCTTAAGCTATAATCTAAATAAAGCTAAAAGTCAGTTTAAGGATGCGAAAAGAATGTTAAAAGCTTTTGAATATTGGTTTGGACCTTATCCGTTTTATGAAGATAGCTATAAACTCGTTGAAGTGCCTTATCTTGGTATGGAGCACCAGAGTAGTGTAACTTATGGCAATCGATATGGAAATGGTTATTTGGGATCTGATCTCAGCGGTACCGGTTGGGGATTAATGTTTGATTTTATTATTATCCATGAGTCTGGTCACGAATGGTTTGGAAATAATATAACGCACGAAGATATCGCAGATATGTGGATTCACGAGAGTTTTACAAGTTACAGTGAAAATATATTTTTGGATTATTATCATGGATCAAATGCTGCCGCTGCTTATACCATAGGAACAAGAAGAAACATCCGCAATGACAAGCCAATTATAGGTAAATATGGTGTAAACAAAAGTGGTTCAGAGGACATGTATTACAAAGGAGCTAATATGTTATTAATGTTGAGAACAATCATAAATGACGATGAAAAATGGCGCAATATTTTAAGAGGATTGAATCAGCAGTTTTATCACCAGATCGTTACAACTAACGATATAGAAAGCTATTTAGCTGAGAAGGCAGGATTGAATTTACAAGGTTTTTTTGATCAATACCTTAGAACCACCCAAATTCCAAATTTTCACGCCAAGATCAAAAACAATGAAATGACTTTTAAATGGGAAAATGTCGTCGCTGATTTTGTAATTCCAGTAATAATTAAAATCAACAATAAAGCATATACTATCACACCAACTAATGAATGGCAATCCATAAAATTTAGAAACGCCATTAGTCAAATTGAGTTGAGTGAACATTATTACTGTACAAGACGGATTGAAGGCGAAGGTAAACAACAATTTGAGGTTAGAAAATCTGAAGATATGCCATTGCCTGAAGTTCGATGATTTACTTTGGATTGTATTAATAAAAAATAAACACTAAAGCTTATCAAATAAATTGGTACAAATATTTAAAAGCAGTCATTAAAATAATGTGATAAGTTTTTTTTAAATGTCAATTACAATTATTTGATGATTACATTTAAAAACCTTTATCTTTGTGCATCGATATGGAACAAGGAAAACTCATCATATCTCAGGAGCGATTTGAGCTCACCATCAAGAGACTTTGCCACCAGATTCTTGAGCAGCATATTCATTTAGAAAAATTATGCCTGATAGGTATTCAGGAACGAGGAGTTTATCTTGCAGAACGAATTAAAGATCAATTGGTCTATATGATAGGTAATCAGCCATTTAAATACGGGAAATTAGATATTACATTTTATAGAGATGATTTTCGTCGGAGAAGTACTCCTATTAAGGCTGCCACGACTGAAATTGATTTTTTAGTTGAAGAAAGCAATGTAATTCTTGTGGATGATGTCCTATATACAGGTAGAACGGTTCATGCGGCCATAGCAGCACTCCAGGATTTCGGTCGTCCAGCACGTATAGAAATGCTATGTATGGTAGATCGTCGATTTAATCGTCATTTTCCGATTAAGGCAGATTATAAAGGATTTGCTGTCGATGCTTTAGATGATGCTTATGTCAGCGTGCGCTGGAAAGAACATCATGGCGAGGATAAGGTTTTATTGTTTTCTGGAAAATCAGATACATAATTCATCAATAAATTTATATTAAAAAATGTCCGTTTCTCAACTCAGTACAAAACATCTTCTAGGTATCAAATACATAACAAAGGAAGACATTGAGTTGATATTAAAAACAGCTATTGAATTTAAGGAGGTAATCAATCGACCAATAAAAAAGGTACCTTCTTTAAGAGATGTGACGATTGCAAATGTCTTTTTTGAAAACAGTACACGTACACGAATCTCATTTGAACTAGCAGAAAAGCGCTTGTCGGCGGATACTATTAACTTTGCGGCTTCTTCCTCTTCTGTAAATAAAGGTGAAACCCTTTTGGATACCGTTAATAACATACTAGCGATGAAAGTCGATATGATCGTTATGAGACATCCTGCACCAGGCGCACATCATTTTCTTGCAAAACATATCAATGCTAATATTGTCAATGCTGGTGATGGTACCCACGAGCACCCAACTCAGGCATTATTGGACGCTTATTCGATGATAGAGCGCTTAGGGACAGTGGAAGGAAAAAACATTGTCATTATTGGAGATATACTACACAGCAGGGTTGCATTGAGTAACATTTTTTGCCTAAAAAAATTAGGTGCAAATGTTATGGTTTGTGGTCCGGCAACATTAATACCTAAATATATATCAAGCCTTGGTGTTTTAGTGGAACACAACGTAAAGAAAGCACTAGCTTGGTGTGATGTTGCCAATGTACTTAGGATACAATTAGAGCGACAGGATGTAAAATTCATTCCTTCATTACGCGAATATGCACTTTATTTTGGTATCAATAAACCGTTATTAGATAGCTTAAATAAAGAAATCGTCATCATGCATCCGGGGCCAATAAACCGTGGAGTAGAGATTACCAGTGACGTGGCTGATTCACATCATTCTATCATTCTTGATCAAGTAGAAAATGGTGTTGCTGTGCGTATGGCTGTCCTCTATTTATTAGCGGGAATAAAGTAAAGCAGTATTTTTATTTACGCGTGATTTTCAGATAATAATTGTTTAATGCTTCTGTCGTTACTTCTGCACTAAATCGATTTTTTACATATAAATATCCATTATTGGCGAGTTGCTGATACGTATTGGATTCATGAAGTTGAGCAATTGCTTGTTGTAAAGTTTCAGAATCATGTGGATTTATTAAAATCGCTCCAGGTCCACCGGCTTCTGGTAAAGAAGAAATATCTGAAGTAATCACAGGTTTCTTACGAAATAAAGCCTCAATAACGGGAATACCAAATCCTTCGTAAACAGAAGGATATATCAAACAAAAGGCATTGTCATATAAATGCACTAAGTCGTGATTAGAAATGTCATTTATAAAGTAAATAAAGTCTTCTAATTTATTTAATCTAATGGTATCCATTATGAGATCAAAATAAGCATTATTTCCTTTCCCTACTACGACAAATGGCTTTTTATACTTTTCTGGCAATTGGACATAAGCCTTAATAATCGTCAATAAACCTTTGCGTTCAATGATAGAACCTACGTATAAATAGTAATCTTGAATATGTTCAGGTAATGGATACTTAGATTGGCAACTTTCAATATGTTGAAAAGCATCTCCACATGATTGATAAAGTACCTGGATTTTATCCGGAAGTATTTGATATAAGTTGACCAAATCACGCTTTGTACTTTCACTTACAGCTGTAATAAATTGTGTTCGATATGAAGCACTTCTGTATTTTAACCGATACATATTTCTGTCCCACCATCCAAATTGATGAGGATAGATTTCATAAATTAAATCGTGAAATGTGACAACTGTTTTTATGTGTTTTTCAATGCCAAATGGAATCTCATGGCTAAGTCCGTGAAAAATATCCGGATTAAGATTATTGACAGCTTTAGCCATTCCAAAGGTTCGCCAAAGTGGATTTTTTGAAGAAGGAATGTGAATTGTAAACTTATCCTTATTGAAAAAATAATCTGTTTCTTTTGAATGAATAGCTTTGGGAGTGAATAAATGATACTCGTGTTCGGGATGTAACAGTTGTAAGTGTCTGACTAATGACCGACTGTAATTACCCAATCCGGTAAAGTTATTAAACAGCCTTTTAGCATCAAATGCGAGGATCAGTTTTGTTGATTTTGTTGACAAATGGATTAAATGTTGATGATTTTAAAACAAAAGTAAGCAGAATTTATTTAAATATGAAAGTATTATTGTTTTTGTGTTCATACCCCAAAATTATAAGATTGGAATTTTCTTTTGTTGACCATTTTTTAGCTTTTTTAGTTTTAGTCATTTTTCCGGTTTTGTCAGTAAAAAACGGTAAAGCCGATGAATATAACCTACAATTTTTTCCACCAAAAAAAGATTTGTATTATACAAACGGTTGGTATCTAATAATTGCTGCATCACTTGTTCTTACAGCATGGAATTTACAAAATCGATCATGGAGTACATTTGGGATTTCCTGGCCAGAAATTAACCAGGTCGTCATCGTATCGATTTGTGTACTAGCTTTGATTTATCTCGTAGATATTGCTTCAACTTTTATTAATCCAGATAAACTAGATAATGAGTATGATGATATGTTTTTTATCATACCATTAAACTGGCAAGAGTACAAACCATATATTTTCTTGTCGTTTGCTGCAGGTATAAGTGAGGAAATAATCTATCGTGGTTTTCTCATCCAATATATGCTCTTTTTAATTGATGATACTTCAAATCCTGAATTGGCTGCCATAATTATTCCGGCTTTGGTTTTTGGAGTTAGTCATCGGTATCAGGGCTGGTGGGAAGTTATCAAAATTTCAACCATAGCAGCGCTTTTAGGAGTCATATATATCTATTCGAAGTCGATATTTTTAGTTATTGTAATACATATTTTGATAGATTTAATATCCGGTTTCGCCGGAATGTTATATTTTAAAAGGTATCCTTTGCAGAGTAGAAATGAAGTTGATGAAAACAATTAGTCATGATTAAAAGCATAAATCGGACTGGTTTTTGATTTGATAAAATGAAATTATAATGAATTCCCTAATAATATTGAAATTATTATGAATTCGCTTAAAATTATCTGACTTTTGCGTTGTACATCATATAGATATGCCAAAACTTATAAATAGGGACATTAGCTGGCTTTTATTCAATCACCGCATACTTCAGGAAGCACGTGATTTGTCCGTGCCCTTACTGGAACGATTGAAATTTTTAGCTATTTATTCATCTAATTTAGATGAGTTTTTCAGAGTACGTATTGCTAATCACAGGAATTTGGCAAGAGCCAATAAATCCACCCTTAAAAATATTGACTACTCACCCGAACAATTATTAAAGGATTTGCTCAGAATTGCGAATCAACAACAAAAGGAATTTAGCTTTATTTTTGAAAAAATATTGGTTCCTGAATTAAAAAAAGTAGGTATTGAAATAGTCTCATGGAAAAACTTAAATAAAGAACAAGTCGAATTCGTGGATACTTATTTTAAAGAATCACTACTCCCATTTGTTCAACCAGTACTTTTAGTTGGTAAAAAGATAAAGCCATTTTTAAATAATGGGGCATTATATCTTGCTTTGCATCTACAAAGTAATGATAGCGATATTGCCAAATCTGTTCCTGAATATGCTATCGTCAAAATTCCATCTGACCATCTATCAAGATTTCTTGAATTGCCATCAAAACATCCGGATATCAAACAAATTCTGATGTTAGATGATGTTGTACGTTATAGTGTACGGCTGATTTTTCCGGGCTATAATATTTTACATACCTATTCAATAAAATTAACGCGGGATGCAGAGTTATATATTGACGATGAGTATTCGGGTGATTTATTGGCTAAAATCAGAAAAAGTCTTGAAAAGAGAAATGTAGGTGTCGCTTCGAGATTGGTATATGACAGAACAATGCCCGGACATTTTTTACAATATCTGATGCAAGTATTTGAAATCGACGAACTCGATCTTTTGCCGGAAGGCCGATATCATAATAATGCAGACTTTTTTAAATTTCCTAGTTATCATCTCAGCTTCCTAAAAGATGCTGACTTGCCGCCAGTCAAAATAAACACACTTGAAAATGCGAACTCGATTTTTGATAAAATAAGGGATAAGGACTATCTTCTTTTTCTACCCTATCATAGTTATGAATCAGTAATTAAATTTTTTGAAGATGCTGCTGACGACCCTATGGTTTCGCATATAAAAATAATTCAGTATCGTGTTGCAAAGGTTTCTCGCATCATGCAGGCTATTAAAAAGGCCGTCAAAAATGGTAAGCAAGTCACCACTTTTATCGAGGTAAAAGCACGATTTGATGAAGAGGCTAATCTCAAATGGGGCGAAGAACTTGAAAGTGCGGGAGTAATCGTATATTATAGTATGCCCGGATTTAAAGTACATAGTAAACTAGCACTCGTGCGAAGGCTTGAAGAAGGAAAGCCCGTTTTATATGGATATTTAGGAACGGGTAATTTTCATGAAGAAACAGCTAAGGTATATTCAGATTTTGGTTTGTTTACTTGCGAAAAAAAGATCGTAAACGAGGTAGCTCGTGTATTCAATTTTCTCGAAACCAAGCAAAGACCACATCAACTATTTGAATATTTAGGAATAGGACTTTTCAATCTAAAAGAAAAATTTATCGGCCTAATCAAGCGTGAAATTAGCAATGCACTCAATGGGAAAAAAGCAAAGATGACATTGAAGATGAATAGTCTTCAAGATGAGGAAATGATTCAATACTTGTACGATGCTTCAAAAGCGGGTGTTAAAATTAAGCTCATTGTCAGGGGGATTTGTTGTCTTGTACCCAATCAAAAAGGACTTAGTGAAAATATTGAAGTGATTTCAATTATTGACAGATACCTCGAACATGCTCGCGTGTTTATATTTCATAATGATGGTAACCAAGATGTATATTTGTCTTCAGCAGACTGGATGACACGAAACCTCCATTTTAGAGTAGAAACACTATTTCCTGTTTTAGATAAAGAATTGGCAAAAACTATCATTGCGTGTATGAATATTCAGTTAAACGACAATGTCAAAGCCAGGGTTTTGACAGCTAAAATGAATAATAAATATAAAAAAACCGGTGGCGACATAGCGGTTAGAAGCCAAATTGAAACCTATTATTATATAAAACGAAGAGAAGAAGCCATCAATAATTCAGAAAATACATTTTAACCATACAACTTTTAGAATTTATGCTTTTATCATTATCCCCTTTAGACGGCAGATACGAAGCCGTGACGCAGTCACTAAGAATATATTTTTCAGAGTATGCCCTCATCAAGTATCGTGTATATATTGAAATCGAATATCTAAAGGCTTTAATTGAAATTCCATTGCCAGGATTGGAAGATTTAAAGTCGGACGAGTATTTTCGTGTTTTAAATACTATCGTTGAAAACTTTGATGAAGATTCGGCAAAGGAAATCAAATTGATTGAAAAAACAACGAACCATGATGTAAAAGCCGTTGAATACTTTATAAAAGAAGTTTTATCCAAAAATGGACTCGAAAAGTATATAGAATTTGTACATCTCGGACTTACATCTCAGGATATTAATAATACTGCATTTCCGTTAATGATGAAAGACGCTTTACATAATATCATGTTGCCCGAGATTCAAAAAGTTGTTAATGCTATTGATGCGAAAGCAGCAGATTACAATGGTATTCCAATGCTTGCACACACACATGGTCAACCAGCTTCACCGACTACATTGGGAAAGGAACTTATGGTTTTTACTGAGAGACTAACTGACGAACTCAACATATTGAATACTTTACGTATCAAATGTAAATTTGGTGGAGCAACGGGCAATTTTAATGCACATAAGATTACATATCCGTCAGTTAATTGGCCAGATTTTGGTGATCGATTTGCACAAAGTTTAGGTTTGCACCGTTCAAAATATACTACACAAATTGCTCATTATGACGATGTAGCTGCCATTAGCCATAGTTGGGTTCGTATAAATAATATTTTGATTGACCTATGTAGGGATTTATGGTCATATATTTCAATGGAATATTTTAGACAAAAAGTAAAAACCGGTGAAGTCGGTTCTTCCGCTATGCCACATAAAGTCAATCCAATAGATTTTGAAAATGCAGAGGGAAATCTAGGTATGGCCAATGCATCATTTGAATTTTTAGCTGCTAAATTACCGATTTCAAGACTTCAGCGTGATTTAACGGACTCTACGGTTTTGCGCAATATAGGTGTGCCTTTTGGACATACATTGATTGCATTAAAATCAATATTAAAAGGGCTTGATAAATTATTACTAAATGAAGCCGCATTACATCGTGATCTTGAAGCCAATTGGGCTGTCGTGGCTGAAGCGATTCAAAACATACTTAGACGAGAAATGTATCCACAACCATATGAAGCTCTTAAGGCATTGACACGTGGGAAATCACATATTGGCAGGGAGGATATGCACGATTTTATACATCAACTTGATATTAATGATCGCATTAAGGAAGAATTATTGGCAATAACCCCACAAAATTACATAGGCTATTATTAAAAATATAAATGAAGGAAAATGTAATTTCGTTTATATATTCTCCATCATTTACACATTATATATTTATGTAATTTAAAAAATAAAGTATTACCTTTGCGATCTTATTTAATAGATTAAAAAAAAATTAGAATGAGACACTTATTATTTATACTATTTTTTGCATTGTCCATGTTTTCATGTAAGAATGAAAGTAGTTCTTCTTTAAATGAAACAACAGTTTCTGATGCACCACCGGTAAATCCGGCTACATTGACCATTCCGAATTCATGTAGTTTAATTAATTCCGCAGAAATTAAATCTATTTTTGGAACGAATGCGGATGTAAGGGTTAAAGATTCATCCGACCCTACAAATAATACCTCGAGAGCATGTTTCTTTCAATGGGAAGATCCAGATACACCCAATGCGGGAATTATGATTCAAGTACAAACCAATTCTGTTTACGAAGAATACCCTGAGTATATTAAAAATTACATTTCTAATAAAATTGAAAATGGTGAGATGCTTATGGGAAGTGATATTCCTATGAAATTTAAAAAATTTGATGCAAGCGGAAGACCGGGAGCCTATAACTTTGATCAGGGTAGATTTTATTGGACAACAGATAATAATTATATAATGACTTTGTTTTTCAATGTCTCTACACTTAATGAAAAAGGTATGGTAAAAGCAGCACAAAAGATTATTGAAAAAGTTAACAGTAATTTTTCTAAAGCTGTAAATCAATAATTAATTTTGGTTTAAAAATAAAAGGGTCACTTCCCCCAAAGTGACCCTTTTTTTGTTTTTGATCTTTCGATCCCCATGAAACATACCAAAACTTGAAATAAAAAGTAAAATCGTTTTTCTCAAACTCTTTCTATATTAACTAAAACTCAATCTCATTACTTTGATCAGGAATTGTTTTAAAAAAATTGGGTTGACTTACTTTTGTTGATTAAACCAACCCAATTTGTGTTTTTTAATCCCATAAACATTCCTGATATTTCAAACCGATTCTTTAACCGATTGTCAAACAGCCTGTCATCTATTTCCTGCCCTTTGACGATACAAAGATGCGATGATATTTTTCGATAGACAAAAACAAATTTAAATTAAAATAACATATTTATATTTGTAATGTTTAATAATTTGTATATCAGGCATTAATAGCTTATTTATTGATCGGTTTCAAATTTGCATTGAATTTATTTGATATTTTTTTAACGATTTAACTCTAATCTCGGGATTCCAACATTGGATTTATAATTAATAATAAGTCGAATAAAATCACTATAGTTATTGATGCCTTCATCTATTCCGTGTAATTTTAAATATGAATCATAGATTGTATTACTTATAAAAGGGATGAAATCTGTATATTTGTCCGAATACTGTCGAATATCATCCATGTCAGCATTAATACGACAATCCAATCTTTCTTTAATGTTCAAAGCCTTCTTAGCATCATAAACTTCTACCCTTCTGTATAGATAGCGCCAATATTCTAAAATTGCAGCATATCTGATTAACGGATCTGTAGATTGCATGCATGCTAGCATTGCTATAAAATTGCATTCCCCTTCGTCAGTAAAACCATATCCATGTGCCATTTCATGTGCCAAAGTAAATGGCCATTTAAGGGGATGCAAACCCGCATCTATATGTCCTTCCATTGCAAATGGAATGTAAATTCCGGCCGTAGAAAATACCAACAACGTACCCTTGGGTTTCAATACCCGTACTCTTACCCTTCCGGAAAAAGGTATGTTTAAAGTTGTTAGTAAATTGTGTTCTAGATTTCGAATATTATTTTCTAGTTCAATTGGATCTAATGTAATACTAAGTATGGTATCTTGTGACAAAGTGAGGCGTTCCTTTTGTAAAATACCTGTTATTATTTCAAATTCATTAATCAGTTCACTTGTATCAATTTTATTATCTGGAAGTTTTAAAATTTCAGATAAAGATGGTCGATAATAATTAAAGCCCCATAGCAAATAAAAGGCTGCAATAATATTCGAAAATTTAAACAAAAAACGTATTAATTTATCTTTAAGTTCACTTTTTGTAGCACTCAATCGCGATTTGTATACAATATTTAGAAGTGATTTAATCAAACCGAATAGAATCAAACACATTAAAATATATATCATAGGAATCGGACTAAATCCTAATATATTATCGTAAAGCCACCTCAATGGCATAAAAACCGCATAATGATATACCTCATAAACTTCATCACTAAATCCAATCCAGGATATTACATGAACACTAACCACCAATATGACGAACCACCATCTCAGAAATTTATAGAAGCGCATTGCTGAGGATTTTGTAGCAAAATTAGCTTTTAAATACAAAACAAGTCATCAATTCAAACACTAAATCTGATTTATATGTAATAAAATAGTCTTAAAAATAAAAACTAAAATTAAAAAATGACTTTTGTATTTAAATACAATGTGTTGATTACTATATGTTAAAATATTAACATTTATAAAATCCAAACTTTCATTTTAATAATGATTTCTTTGTGCAATTAAAATGTTTTATCTGCCATTTATATTTTTGTTATAATCATTTACCGATTCGAATTTAATTAAATATTTTTGCATCAAAACCTTAAAATCTAAATTAATGTCAAATTTCAATAAAAAAATATATCGAAATGTATTGTTTTTAATCACGATATTTACAATTTTAAATTGTAGAAATCATACAAATTCAGATTTGATACTTCCACAAAAAGAAGCATTGGATATTAAATTATCACTCGCACAATGGTCATTTCATAAGGCATTAAAATCGGGTGAAATGGATAATTTTCAATTTATTGAACAGGCAGCATCCATGGGTTTTTCTGGTGTAGAATACGTTAATCAGTTTTTTAATGATAAAGCTCAAGATACTGCATTTCTAGACAGATTAAACAACACCGCTCGAAGGAATAAAATACAACAAGTGCTGATTATGATCGACGGTGAAGGTAATTTAGCAGATACGAGTGATATCGAGCGTTTTCAAGCCGTTCAAAACCATTTTAAATGGGTAGATGCAGCAGCCTATCTTGGTTGTCATGCAATCCGTGTCAATCTATATGGAAATGGCGACAAAATTGAAGTTGCTAATGCTGGTATTGATGGATTAACACAATTGGCAAAATACGCAAAAGCAAAAAACATACATATTTTAGTTGAAAATCACGGTGGTTATTCTTCAGATGCCGAATGGCTTATACAGGTTATAAAAAAAGTAAATGATTCCTTTGTAGGTACCCTACCCGATTTCTCTAATTTCTGTATAGAGTACGAAGGTGGACAAATGTGGGGAAAAAACTGTTTAAAAAGTTTTGATAAATATATGGGTTTACAAATGTTGATGCCTTTTGCAAAAGGAGTAAGTGCAAAATCTTTTGATTTTGGTGAAATGGGCTACGAACGCACCATTGATTATCCTAAGATGATAGAAACCATATACAATGCAGCATACAATGGATTTATTGGTGTTGAATACGAGGGAACTGCATTTTCAGAAGCAGAAGGCATATTAATGACTAAGTCACTTCTTGAAAAATGTATTGAGGAACAAAATATCCGTAGGTAAACCTTAAAATTGCTATCTTAATACATACTCATAGATCTCTTTGTATTTTTGAGCAGAGGTATTCCATGAAAAATCAAGTTTCATGGCTCTTTCTACACAGATATTTTTGTATTCTGGATGTTGATACAAGTCGAATGCTCGCCAGATAGCATGTATCATTTGGTCAAAATTCATGCTGTCAAATCTAAATCCTACACCGCCTGGTTCGCTGATATCACGTACACTGTCATATAAACCACCTGTCGAACGTACAATTGGCAAAGTGCCGTATCTCATGGCAAACATTTGATTTAGTCCACAAGGTTCTACACGTGAAGGCATTAAAATAAAGTCCGCACCTGCATAAACCTTATGGGAAACAGCTTCATTATATTCAAACATACATGCGACATTATGTGGATGTCGATCAGCGACAACACTTAGTGCACTTTCTATACTTTTATCACCAGTGCCAAGTATGACAAAGTTCGCATTTTGGTGTTGAGATAGCCACGTATCAACTAAACCAGCAATAAACTCAGCACCTTTTTCTAAAACCAACCTTCCAATAAATGCATAAGTTGGCAGTCTGCTGTCCAATCCACACATTTGGCATAAAGTAGCTTTATTTTTTACTTTAAATGCAACGTGATCACCTTCAAAGTGATTTTCGATCATTGGATCAGTCGAAGGATCCCACACCTCAGTATCAATTCCATTAAGAATACCGATACATTTGCCAGACTCAGATCTAAATAATTGTTCTAAGCCCATTGCATCGTGTTTTAATTCATTCATATAATTTGACGAAACGGTTGTCACCACATTGGCACATTTTACGGCTGATGCCAAAGGATTTATCGTCTCACTCCAATCCAGCATTCCGGTTTTCCAATTGTCAAAATGAGGAAGTAGCGATTGTCTTTTCCAGCTAAATGCACCTTGATATCTTTCATTGTGTATTGTAAAAACAATAGGTAGCTGACTCAATGGACTGAATTCATAGGCGTATTTCAACATGAACGGAATTAATCCAGTATGATGGTCATGGCAATGTATCACATCAAATTGAATATTGCCGTCCCTTAGCCAGGTTAATACTGCACGTTGAAAGGAAATATTCCTTTCAATTTCGTCTCTAAAATAATACCCGTCTCGATCTGCATATACACCATATCTGTCTGTTTTGGAAGGGATGTGAATGGTGTAAAATGGGAAGCCGAGTATATCATTAATAAAATAACGTACTTCAAAATAAAGATATTCTTGGTCCAGATGAAAATGTCCTTGATGCACTATCTCGTATAACTTTCCTTCAAACCAAGGCATTTGGTATGCTGGAATGACTACACTCGTTTCAACATTTATCTTTCCCAGATATTTGGGCAAGGAGCCAACTACATCTGCTAATCCTCCAACTTTAGCAACCGGATAACATTCTGCACTAGTATATAAAACTTTCATAATGATACGAAATAATGACGCAATATAGGGCTATGTAAAGCAATTAACAAAATAGAAAAGATATTTTTATTTGTAGATTTTAAAACAATACAATTCTGGATAGAATATTAATATAATTAGTCTGTTATTATCTCAAAAAGGATAGATTGTTTAACTTTGAGCAAAATTTTAAAAGTCATGAATTATACCGTTAAAGATCGTTTTTTAAGATATGTGCAGGTGGACACAGAAGCTGATCCGATGAGTAATACATTTCCATCGTCCGAAAAGCAAAAAAACCTGACTAAGATTATATGTGAAGAATTAGATGCTTTAAACGTTAAGTATGTAACAAATGATGCAGGTTATGTATATGCCTTTATACCGTCGAATATTGACAAACCAGCACCCAAAGTTTTCTTTTGTGCACATTTAGATACAGCACCAGATTGTAGTGGTTTTAATGTAAAACCTATCGTACATACGAATTATCAAGGTCAAGATATTACTTATCCAGATGATGCTACACTTGTTTTATCACCTAAACAACATCCAAACCTAAAAAATAAAATAGGTCATGATATCATTACTGCGAGTGGATTAACACTACTCGGAAGCGATGATAAATCTGGAGTGGCTATTATTATGGATGCAATTCACCAACTTGTAAATAACCCGGATATCAAACATGGGGATGTTCGTGCACTTTTTACAACTGACGAAGAAGTTGGCAAAGGTGTTGCTAAAGTTGATTTACATTTATTGGATTCGGACTTTGGATATACTTTGGATTCGGGAGACTTAGGCTGTTTTGAAGATGAAAATTTTTCAGCGAATGCGATGGAACTGATCGTTACTGGTGTAAGTGCACACCCGGGATATGCTAAGGATAAAATGGAAAATGCCATCAAAATTGCTTCAGAAATTGTTGCAAATTTACCTAAACTTACCCTTTCGCCTGAGACGACTGAAGCAAAGGAAGGTTTTATCCACCCAACTCGTATTGAAGGTAGTTTAGAACAAGCTAAGATCAACTTTATTTTAAGAGATTTTGATACAGCTAAATTGGACGAATATGCAACATTAATAAATGATATCGCAACAGAAGTGCTTAAAAATTATCCAAATTCGATTTTCGAAAGCAAGGTAAGCGTACAGTATAGAAATATGAAGGACGTACTTGATCAGCATCCGCATGTTACTAATTTGGCAATTCAGGCTATGAAAAACCTGAATATTGATCTTAACTATACAAGTATTCGTGGCGGAACTGATGGTGCTGTATTGTCACACATGGGTTTACCATGCCCCAATTTATTTGCAGGCGAACAAGCAATTCACTCAAAATATGAGTGGACATCTGTTCAGGATATGCAAAGAGGCGTAGATACCGTAATCGAAATTTGCAGATTAGTAGGCGAAATGTAAATTCCAAATTCTATATAAGGTACGAAATACGAAATGTAAATTCAATATAAGATCTATGAACATTTGAATAGGCAATCGTATTTCGTGCTTAATTTTTTTTATATTCACTAGAATTTGATACTCAATATTATTACTATATTTAGTAAGTTGATTTTTCCATAAATTAATAAAATATATAATATTTGGCTAGTATTAAGTGATGATTCCGTGTATGCTTACCTGATATAATATCTAAAGTAAATTTGAAAAAACTAATTAAATCGTCTGTCTTTTAAAAAGCCGTAATATCTTCTCATTTTGATCATAGCATCCATATCAAGGACAATATTTTTTATACCTTCTATTGTGTCCAAGTTCAAAACAGTATTTCCATTGAAATCAACTATACTAGAATGTCCTGGATATTCAAAGCCATTATGATCGGTACCAATACGGTTAATACCAGCAACATAACATAAATTTTCGATTGCTCTGGCTGGTAAAAGCTTATCCCAATGACCGATGCGTGTTTTTGGCCAATTTGCTGAATATATAATCAAATCTGGAACTTCATGAGTAAATGATAGATTAGGGAATCTTAAATCATAACAGACAAAAGGCAATATTTTAAATGATTTATACTTAAAATACTTTATAACCTTTCCTGGAGTATAGTGTTTCTGTTCGCCTGCCATTGAAAACAATTGAATTTTATCATAATGAAATTGCAGACCATTTTTATCAACAAAAATAAAAGCATTGAACCATAAACCATTTCGAATAATCGGAATACTCCCACCGATTAAAATTTGAAATTTAGAAGCTAATTGTTTCAAAATTCCGATTGTTTCATCCTGCCAATGTATGTCGAGGTCATTTGGATTAAGTACATAACCGGTATTAAACATTTCTGGGAGTAACAGTATATCTGTTCCAGATTGCAATTGTTTACACCAATCCGAAATGATTTTCAAATTTTCCTGAGGATTTAGCCAAATGGGTGCAAATTGCAATATACTTATTTGCATGGGGTAAATACCGTAAAATGTTATGAATATTAACGTTTATTTCGTTTCCAGAATGGTTGATTTTCAGCGCTCCCTACGTTATTTGTTTTATTACGTTGTGGTCCTCTTTGTTTTTTGACGCTGTTAATACTTTTTGGTACTGATTGTGATACGACAAGGTTTCTTCCGAAGTGTTCGCTTCCATTCAATGCTGCAATTGCTTTCAGTGCATCTTCGTCTGAGGACATGGTTACAAAACCAAATCCTTTATTCTGTCTAGTGATTTTATCGATAATAATTTTTGCAGAAGTAACTTCACCGTAGGCTTCAAAAACTTCTATCAAATCTCTTTCTTTCCATTTGAATGGTATACTACTTACATATAAATCCATATTCTTACTTTATTTTATTATTTTAAGTGTCTTAGAAGGCAAAATTTTACTATTCTAGTATTACTGAAAAATTAGTTGCGTTATTCAATTTTGCACTGATATTATCTTGAATTGTAGTAGCTAGGGACATGCCTACATAATCGACATTTACTGGGAATGATTTATGCTTTCTATCGACTAAAACGGCTACTTCAACTCTTTTAGGTAAAATTTTAAGGAACGGAGTAAAAGCATAAAAAAGTGTACGCCCGGTGTTGGCCACATCATCCACAATGATTACAGATTTACCTTCTATATCATTAGGATTTATATCCAAATTTACAGACGCATCTAATGGATTTGCAGGATTCAAATTTAACCCAGACAATCTAAAATCCTTCGTACTAAATGATTTTAGATGGTCAAATAAAAGTGATGCAAACTTATAACCTTTATTGTTAATACCAACAAGATAAATGACACTATCCTCGCCGTGACGCTCTAATATTTCGTAAGAAATGCGTGCAATTTTATGGCAGATTTGATCGTGGTTTAGGATTTGCATTTAGAATAACTTTAAATTAGAACACAAATTTAGTCAAAAATAAATATATTTGTAATTTGTGGCGAAATTTTAAAATTCGATACTTATGCAATCGTTGATTTTTATACTTTTACTAGCCGCAATAAGCTTTATTGCTTTCAAACTATACTTGCGGGTTTACAATAACATAATGTTGGGAAAAAGCTATGAAGTTTCGGGTGACTCGGCCGTGAGATGGCGAAATGTGATTTTGATAGCTTTTGGCCAAAAAAAAATGTTTGAAAATTTCATACCAGCCATTTTTCACCTATTTATATATGTAGCTTTTTTATTTACACAAATCGAACTCATTGAAATTATAATTGATGGTGTTTTTGGCGTCCATAGGTTTTTTGCACCATATTTAGGTGGATTTTATACATTTATCATTAATACCATTGAAATTTTATCCTTATTTGCATTGATTGCAACTTTTGTATTTCTTTATAGACGAAATCTACTCAAGGTGCCTAGACTAGTAAAGTCCGAACTCAATGGATGGCCAAAACTTGATGCAAATTTTATCCTTTTAGGTGAATTTTTACTAGTAACGGGTATTTTTACAATGAATGGAGCAGACAAATTATTACAAGGTATAGATCCAACACACTTTCCAGATACAGGTATGACGGTTATTAGTTCTTGGCTTGGACCATTGTTTTTCGGGAATATGCAACCTGAATCACTGATGCTGGTTGAGCGATTTGGTTGGTGGTTGCACATTTTAGTTGTGCTTGGATTTATATTATATCTACCTATTTCAAAGCATTTACATATTTTCCTTGCTTTTCCAAATGTCTATTTCAGTAGATTGGAATCTAGAGGAAAAATTGAAAATATGCCAGAAATTATGCATGAAGTTAAATCCATGTTAGGTATCGATTCAGAAGTTCAGCCTTCTGAAGAAAGCACTGAAATGCCGGAGTTTGGCTCAAAAGATGTTTTTGATCTTAGCTGGAAAAACATACTTAATGCATATGCTTGTACCGAATGTGGACGTTGTACTGCAGTTTGTCCTGCAAACCTAACCGGTAAGAAATTATCACCGCGCAAAATCATGATGGATATACGAGATCGTGCTGATGAAATCGGAATGAATATTAAATCTGGTAATATGAAATTTGCTAAAACACAAGACAATACAGATATTAAAACGTTGACAAAAGATAATTATGACGATGGCAAATCTTTATTTGATTATATATCAAGGGAGGAAATCCATGCTTGTACAACCTGTAATGCATGTGTAGAAGCGTGTCCGATATTGATTGATCCATTAGAACCGATCCTAAAACTTAGAAGGTATGAAATTCTAACAGAATCTGCTGGTCCTGTAGAATGGGTTCCGATGTTTACCGCTTTAGAAAATAACGGTGCGGTGTGGCAAGTAAGTGAAGATAGAGCGGCTTGGCGCAATTAAATTTAATGATTTTATATTACTTAATTTTGAATTTTACAATTTTAAAAAGCATATATAATGAGTAAAGTTAAAACAATGGCTGAAGCAACAGCGGAGGGAATAGATGTCGAATACTTGTTTTTTGTAGGTTGTTCTGGTAGTTTTGATCCTCGTGCTCAGCGTGTTACCAAAGCCTTTGCGCAATTAATGGATTTGGCTGGTGTTTCATATGCTATCCTTGGAAATGAAGAAATGTGTACTGGTGATCCTGCAAGAAGAGCTGGCAATGAATTTTTATTCCAAATGTTAGCCAATCAAAACATACAAACAATGAATAATTATGGTGTAAAAAAAATCGTAACGGCTTGCCCGCATTGTTTTAATATGTTTAAAAATGAATATCCTGAACTTGGTGGTAAATACGAAGTATATCATCACACCAAATTTTTAAACAACCTCATTAGTGAAGGAAAATTAAAAGTTGAAGGGGGCTCGTTTAAAGGTAAAAAAATAACTTATCACGATTCATGTTATCTCGGCCGTGTCAATGGCGAATTTGAAGCACCACGACAACTTATAGCGCAATTGGATGCCGATCTTGTAGAGATGAAAAGGTGTAAGAGCAACGGTTTGTGTTGTGGTGCCGGTGGAGCTCAATTTTTTAAGGAAGACGAGCCAGGTGATAAAAGAATTAACATCGAAAGAATTGAAGAAGCCATTTATACGGATGCTAAAATCGTAGCTGCCAATTGTCCATTTTGTATTACGATGCTTTCCGATGGAATCAAGGCTAAAGACAAACAGGAAGAAATTGAAGTCTTAGATGTCGCAGAACTTTTAGTACGTAGTTTAGGAAAAATATAGTTAAGTATTATTAATTAAAGGTTTTATTTTATTTAACCCATTATTTAAAATACGTACGGCAAAAAGTTGTATTTTTGTCAACTTTCAAAACACGCTTGTAATTGCTGGTTCATAATATTAGACATACAATTTGAGCTGATTTTTGTTAAAATCAGTATCTTTACACTTTAAAAAATCCGAATTATGGCAAATTCCGAATTTTCCACTAAAGTAAAGGAAGGTATTCCACATATTTTACCTGAATTAAAAAGCAGGAATAAAAATCTTCCTCACGCGCCTATGAGAAACATCAATGGTGTACTTAGTAAGGAAGAAATGAAATTGGCTGTTCAGAATGCGCTTAGATATTTTGATCCACAACAACATGAAATTCTAGCGAAAGAGTTTTATGATGAATTAAAAAAGTATGGACGTATATATATGTACCGCTATCTACCGGATTATGAAATATATGCACGTCCTATCAGCCATTATCAAGCAAAAAGCAAACAGGCAGCAGCGATAATGCTGATGATTCAAAATAATCTCGATCCAAAAGTCGCTAAATATCCTGAAGAACTCATAACTTATGGGGGTAATGGCTCAGTTTTTCAAAATTGGGCTCAGTACAGACTTACCATGAAGTATTTGTCAGAGATGGATGATAATCAAACTTTAGTTTTGTATTCTGGCCATCCATTGGGTCTATTTCCTTCTCACAAAAATGCTCCACGTGTTGTGGTGACTAATGGAATGATGATACCTAATCATTCCAAAAAGGAAGATTGGAATAAATACAACGCACTAGGTGTAACCCAATATGGCCAAATGACGGCAGGTTCTTTTATGTATATCGGCCCACAAGGAATTGTACACGGTACAACGATAACATTACTCAATGCAGGACGTCGTATGGGGCTTGGAAATGAAAACCTTGCAGGAGTACTTTTTGTAACTTCTGGTCTTGGTGGAATGTCTGGTGCACAATCCATTGCTTCCATTATTACGGGTTGTGTAGGAGTCATCGCTGAAGTTGATTCGGATGCAATCCGTCAAAGAGTTAACGACGGCTATATCATCGAGGATAATGTATTTACAGATTTAAATTTACTTTTGGATAAAATTAGATACGCTAAATCTGAAAAGTTAGCTGTCGCCTATGTTTATCATGGGAATATTGTAGATTTGTGGGAAGCTTTGGTAAAAAGTGATATACATGTTGAATTGGGATCTGACCAGACATCGCTTCACAATATTGACGACCTCGGCTATTGTCCTGTCGGCTACCCTTTCAATGAAGCTCAGTTGTTACTCAAAAAAGATAAAGCAAAATTCATGGGTGAAGTTAAAAAATCGCTTGTTCGCCATGTAAATGCGATTAATAAATTACACAACAGAGGCATGTATTTTTGGGATTATGGCAATGCCTTCCTAAAAGAAGCCGGTGAAGCAGGAAGTGATATTTGGGAAAACCGCAAGAATAATAAATACAAATACCCATCATATGTTCAAGACATTTTAGGCCCATTCTGTTTTGATTACGGTTTTGGACCATTCCGTTGGGTTTGTTTATCTGGTAAAAAGGATGATTTATATAAATCAGATAAGATAGCAGCTAAAGTTCTTAAAAAAATGTATAAAGACGCACCAGAAGAAATTCGTAGCCAACTCAATGACAATATCCTTTGGATTGAAAATGCCAAAGTAAATTTACCAATTGTTGGTTCGAAATCCAGAATATTATATGCTGATGCGGAAGGCAGAATCAAAATTGCACTTGCGTTTAATAAAGCGATTAAGAAAGGAATTATATCTGGGCCTATTGTTTTGGGTAGAGATCATCATGATGTTTCCGGTACGGATTCCCCATATCGAGAGACCGCTAATATTTATGATGGATCTCAATTTACATCGGACATGGCAGTACACAATTTCGTTGGGGATGCTTTTAGAGGTGCTACTTGGGTATCATTACATAATGGCGGAGGTGTTGGCTGGGGTGAAGTGATCAACGGTGGTTTTGGAATGGTGATAGATGGATCCAAACAAGCAGCTAAAAATATCGAAAGTATGTTACATTGGGATGTAAACAATGGAATTGCACGTAGAAGTTGGGCACGTAATAAAGAAGCCATGTTTGCTATTCAGCGTGCTATGGAAGAAAATCCAGCACTTAAAGTGACCTTGCCAAATTTAGTTGAACCAAGTATTCTTGAAAAAACAGTTAAATAGATTAAGTTGTGTTAGAAAAATGTAAGGTAATCTACAAAGGTGATATTGCTACCGCTAAATTTTATATTTTAGTAGGCATAATTCTATTTACATTTGCATTTATTTTGACTAATATAAATATAAGCGCAGGATTTAACCATTTAAGTTTAGGCTTTTATATTCTAGCGGCCTATTGTATTGGCAAAGGTTTATTTATGTGGATTTCTTACCGTCAGCGTCTAATATTTTATGAATCGCTCGTTGAATTAAATCCGACTTTTCAAAAAGGCGAAATTGAATTTACACAATACCGCATTACTAAAAAAAATAAGAATAGACGTGGTTACATCTATATGCTTATAATAAGTGCGTTTTTTGCCTTTATTGGTGTGCTTAGTCAACACAAAGCATTAATAATGGGTACGAGCATACCTATTGTACTCATTTCGGGACTTGAAATAGGCTTAGGATTACTAACTGAATTCAGATTAAGCATCTTTTTACGCGAACTAAAGAAAGATAATCAACATTACCCGCCAGGAGAAGATAATTGATATCGCTTATATTGCTCAGGCGTAAAGATGCGCTTCATATCATTTTGCTTTTTGATATTCAAATCATGCTTCTTGTTTGCTAATTCTTTAAGTGATAAGTTCTTTTGTTTGTTAAGTTTATCCATTTTTGTCTCGTAATCTAAGAAAGCTGCACGAAGTTCGGTATGTTGCTTATCATTCAACTTTAAAGAGTTTTTCATAGCATCTGCCATATTAAATGCACGTTGCTTCGGCGTCAACTTTTTTTGATCCTCAGCATTTACGTTTTTAGGTGCATTTTTTTGAGGTGCAGGGCCAATCTGCGCATTCAATTGAACAGTTACAAAAAGTGTAATTAAAAAAAATAAAAATCGCATGTCATTTATTTTCAATTCAATTCTATTGTTATTTAATATGTGAATTAATATTTGAACAGATCTGATTTCAATATTTATAAGCAAATTTAGTCAAAATGGTGCCGACAATTTATACTGAAATTTTAATTCTACATTAAATACTAATCATTAGAAACAATCTCTAAACGATTTTTAAGCTATAAGTGTTTCACGAAGGCTGATTTCATTTGTTATTTTAATGAAATTCTAATTATTTTCAATACTTTTGCAGCGTTTAAGATAATCATACTATACATTTGAATAAAGTAATCATCATCGGTCCTGCCTACCCTTTTAGAGGTGGATTAGCAACATTCAACGAAAGAATGGCCAGCGCATTTAATAAAAGAGGATGTGCAACGATTATCTACACGTTTACTTTACAGTATCCAAAATTTTTATTTCCGGGCGCCACACAATATAGTGAGAGTCAACCGCCTGAAAATTTAAATATAAAAGAAATTATTAATTCTATAAATCCCATCAACTGGTTGACTACTGGTTATAAAATTAAAAATGAAAATCCAGATATTGTCATAATTAGATATTGGTTGCCCTTTATGTCACCAGCTTTGGGTACTATAGCTCGAATTATTCGTAAAAATAAAAGGACAAAAGTTATTGCATTGGTTGATAATGCATTACCACATGAAAGAAGACTAGGTGATAAATTTTTAACAAAATACTTTGTACACTCTGTTGATGCATTTATAACGATGAGTGAAAAAGTCCTTCAGGATTTAAAATTGTTTACTAAAGAACAAGTTAAACTGATCGCACATCCGCTTTATGATAATTTTGGGGAGAAAGTAGATAAAATCAAAGCCAGAAATCAACTTAAATTACCATTATCAGGTAAAATAATTATGTTTTTTGGCTTTATCAGGAAATATAAAGGCCTGGATATTTTGATTCAAGCGCTAGATAATGTGGATATGAAGGATAAATATTTGCTGATTGCCGGCGAATATTATGCACAAGAAGAAGAAATTAAAGTCCTATTACAAAAGTCTAAAACAAAAGACCGTATCATTGAACACACCCATTTTATAAATAACGAAGATGTTCGTCTATATTTTAGTGCAGCAGATATCGTCATACAGCCTTATCGCAATGCCACTCAAAGTGGTGTTACACCATTGGCATATCATTTTGAAGTTCCTATGATTGTCACTAATGTAGGTGCTTTAAAAGATTTAGTACCGCCCGGTATTGGTTTAGTTTGCGATCCTGATGCCACAGATCTAGCCCGTACGATTGAAGAATCAGACAACTTTGATTACGACCTTTTTAGTGCTAAAATCAAGACTGAAAAACAAAAATTAAGTTGGGATACTTTAGTTGATACAGTATTAGAATTTAAAAAACACAATTCCCATGAATAAGATTTACCGTAGTAGAGCTCCATTGAGATTAGGCCTGGCAGGTGGTGGTACCGATGTCAGTCCATACAGTGATATCTATGGTGGTTCTATTCTCAATGCTACAATAGCGCTATATGCCTATGTCGATATAGAGACAACCCATGATGGGATAATTCATTTTGAAGCAAAAGATCTTGAATGTTTCCAGCAATATACATTAGATCAAGAAATAGATACAGATGGTGAACTCAATTTGCTAAAAGGAGTGTATAATCGCATTATGAAAGACTATCCATTTGAACATGAGGGGTTGAAAATAACCACATTAGTACAGGCACCTCCTGGTTCTGGTCTTGGATCATCTTCAACCTTAGTTGTAGCATTAATCGGTGCTTTTGTCAGCATGAACAATCTTCCACTTGGTGAATACGACGTTGCTCAATATGCATATAATATCGAACGTATAGATTTACAACTAGCCGGTGGAAAGCAAGATCAATATGCAGCAACCTTTGGTGGTGTGAATTATATGGAGTTTTACAAAGATGATAAGACCATCGTCAATCCACTCCGCATTAAGCCTAAATACATATACGAATTAGAAAAGAATATTGTACTGTTTTATACAGCAAGAAGTCGTCAATCAGCTAATATAATAAAAGAACAAGTTGAAAATGTTAAAAGTAATCATATGGATTCTTTAGAGGCCATGCATCATCTAAAACAGCAATCCATCATGATGAAAGAAGCTTTGCTCAGAGGTGAATTGGACAAAATTGGAAGGATTTTGAACTATGGCCATCAGCATAAAAAGCAAATGGCTTCTAAAATTAGTAATGATTTTTTAGACAGTATCTATGATGACGCAATCCGAGCTGGTGCTACAGGTGGTAAAATTAGCGGTGCAGGTGGTGGTGGTTTTATGTTTTTTTATTGTCCAGGAACTACTCGATATGATGTCATCAAATCGTTGGACAAATACGAAGGACAAAGTGTCCCATTGCTTTTTACACAAGAAGGGCTCACTTATTGGACTGGAACTATTTAATGGTATAAATGGTTGAATAATTTTCAATATCATACATAATCATGGAATCAAAACAACAGCAAATAAGATCTATTATACAGTCATCCATCGACGTTAAGATCGAAATATTAAATGACAACAATTTTATAGAAAGAATTGATGGATCTTGTGATTTAATTACCAATGCTTTAAAAGAAGGCAAGAAATTACTTTTTTGTGGTAATGGAGGAAGTGCAGCTGATGCACAGCATTTGGCTGCAGAATTCAGTGGTAGGTTTTACATTGACAGGAAAGCACTTCCTGCTGAAGCATTGCATGTAAATACTTCCTATTTGACGGCTGTTGCCAATGATTATGGTTATGATCTAGTTTATGCACGTATAGTTGATGGCATTGCTAATGAAGGTGATGTTTTAATAGCGCTTTCTACAAGTGGTAATAGTACAAATATTATCCATGCACTAGAAAAAGCAAAAGAAAAAGGTATGCTAACGATTGGGTTGACAGGTAAATCAGGAGGTAAGTTGAAAAGTATTTGCGACATCTTATTTAACGTTCCTTCTGAAGATACACCTCGTATTCAAGAGTCGCACATCATGATTGGGCATATTATTTGTCAATTGGTCGAAGAAAAATATTTTAATGAATGCGTAAAGTAAAAAGTGCTATCATCTTGGCAGGAGGGCTTGGCACGAGATTACGATCAGTCCTAACAGAATTGCCCAAATGCCTAGCTCCTGTTGCTGGAAAACCATTTCTAGACTATGTAATTGAACATGCTAAAAGTTTTGATATTGAAAATTTTGTATTTGCATTGGGCTATAAGTCAGATTCTATCATCAACCACCTTGCGGAAAATCACAAAGATATTAATTATAAATATACAATTGAAAAAGAACCATTAGGTACTGGTGGTGGTATTTTACTCGCTGCACAAGAAGTAGATGAAACACAATTTTTTGTTTTTAATGGGGATACCTTATTTATGGCAAATCTCGATACATTAGAGGATTTTCATATAGAAAATGAAAGTGCAATCACCATGGCTTTAAAACCATTAGAAAATTTTGATAGATACGGTTCTGTATTAATAGAAAACCATAGAATTATCGCATTCCAAGAAAAAAAACATACAAAACAAGGTTTGATAAATGGAGGAATCTATTTAATGAATATATCCGTTTTGGATCATTTTACACACGACACTGCATTTTCTTTTGAAAAGGAAGTATTGGAACCATTGAGCAAGCAAAAAAGGATTACAGCCCTACCCTTTGACAATTATTTTATAGACATCGGTATTCCAGAAGATTTTAACAAGGCAAATCAGGATCTAAAAGATTTTAATTGGAATCAATAATCTTTATGGCACTAAAAATAATTATATTATTTATGTATACAAATGATGAAAAATATAGCGTTTTATCCAATTAAAAGCCGCATTAATATATTTTTTTATTTAGTTTATCCTATAGTTTATTAATATTGTGCAGTAATATTGAATTTAAGAAGCATGAAAATTAAATATATTTCCACACTTTTGTTTATCACATCATTGTTTTCGTTTGCCAATGCTCAAAATCCATGGTCGTTGCAAGCATGTGTAGAAAGAGCTATTGATGCAAATCTTCAAGTTCAAAATAGTAAAGTTGCACTTCAAAGTGCGGAAGTTGATATATTACAAGCTAAGCATTCTAGATATCCAAATTTATCTTTTAGTACGAATGTTGGATGGAATTTTGGACGAACAGTAGATCCCACACAAAATATGTTTACGACGGAGACATTTTTTAGTAACGGTGCATCATTAAATTCAAATGTAATTCTTTTTAACGGCAACAAGATAAATAATACTATTAAGCTAACTCAAGCAAATTTATTTGCCACAGCTAAAGATTTGGAACAAACCAAAAGAGATATCTCCCTTCAGGTATCAAATATCTACATCAACATATTGTTTGCAAAGGAAAACCTTGCAAATGCTGAAAGGCAACGATTGCAAACACAAGATCAACTCAATATGCTAATCAAACATATTGAAGTCGGTAATCGCCCAGATAATGATCGCCTTGAATTAGAAGCACAATTAGCGATGAATGATCAGTCTGTGATAGAAAATCAAAATATCTTATCAATTCAGCTGCTTTCAATGAAGAAAATGCTAAGATTGAATTCAAATGAAAATTTTGACATAGTGGTACCAGATAATGTTTATGTCTCAACTGATCCAGATTTGATTACTTTTGACGAATTGTTTTTAAAAGCTCAGGAAAATCAGGCATCATTGGCAGCAGCAGAATGGAGGATTAAAAGTGCAAGTATAAATGAAAAAGTAGCGAATGCTGAATCTATTCCTTCTTTGGTTGCAGGCGGAAATGTTCGTACGAATTACTCAAATAAAGGATACAATATTACCGGCTATAACCAGCAAATTGTCGAACAAGAAATCTATTTTAATAATCAAGAGGCTACAATAGGTATACCTCAAAATATTCCTATTATTGAACAGACACCCTATTTTGATCAGATAAACAATAACATTTCATATGGTATAGGTCTATCATTGAATGTACCATTATACAGCAATTATAATATTAAAGCAACGAAACAAAAAGCACGATTAAATGTCGAACGCGCTGTAATTGGTTATGATCAGGCATTGGAATCACTAAAAACTACGGTTGCACAGGCTTATGCAGATGCGAAAGCAGCTAAAATGCGTTTTGAAGCGACAGAAAAAACAAAAAACGCACAAGCATTGGTTTATAACAATGCACTTAAGCGTTTTGAATTGGGTAGTACTGGTGTTTTTGAACTCAGTAGGCTGAAATCTATATATGAAACCGCAGATACTAACCATTTAATTGCTAAATATGACTATATTTTTAAATCGCGTATTTTGGATTATTACTTAGGTAATCCAATCAGATTAGACTAACAAATCAGAAAATTTCAGTAAACAAACATTTTAATCAAAAAAAATATCACAGAAAGATGCAAAAAAGTAAGAAAACTAAATGGATTATTTTCAGTATATTAGGCTTACTTGTATTACTGACCGTTTTTGCTATTGTAAAATCTAAGATGAATCCTAAGGGCACTATTGTTACGTTGGGTGAAGTTGAAAAGAGAAACATCCACGAAACTGTTTCAGCAAGTGGTAAGATTTATCCGGTTACAGAAGTTAAAATTTCTTCAGATGTTTCTGGTGAAATCGTCGAACTCTATGTCCGCGAAGGTGATTCTGTAGCTGTAGGACAAGTATTGGCTAAAATAAATCCAGATTCATATCTTTCTGCCGTCCAACGTGGTGAAGCTACACTCAACAGCTCTAAAGCGCAACTTGCGATTTCTAAATCACAAATTGAAAGTAACAAAGCTCAGAAAGAGCAGATTCTTGCACAACTTGAAAATGCTCGCGGCATCCATAAACGCAACGAACAATTGAAAAAAGATGGTGTCATCTCACAAGCAGAATTAGATCAATCTTTGGCTTCACTTCGTCAGCTTGAAGCAAACCTTCGTGCTGCTGAAGCCGCTATAAAATCTGCACAACAAAATGCGGAAGCTTCTGAATTTGCAATCAAAGGTTCGAATGCAAGTCTCAATGAGCTCAAAACAAGTTTAGATCGAACAACGATCAAAGCACCGACCAATGGAATTGTTTCTAAATTATCTGTAGAAAAAGGTGAACGTGTCGTAGGTACAATCCAAATGACAGGAACAGAAATGATGCGTATTTCTAATCTAAATGTGATGGAAGTTCAGGTCGATGTAAGTGAAAATGACATCTTAAAAGTAAATATTGGCGACCAGGCAGATATTGAAGTTGATGCATATGTAGGGAAAAAGTTTAAAGGAAAAGTAACTCATATAGCAAATTCAGCTTCTAATATTGCCAATGCATTAGGTCAAGCTTCTACGGATCAGGTTACAAATTTCATAGTAAAAATACTTATTGATCCATCTTCATACGAAGATATCAAAACAAGTAAAATGAAATATCCTTTACGTCCTGGCATGTCCGCTTCCGTTGATATTTTTACAAATGAAGTTAAGGATGCTATAGCTGTACCGATTCAAAGTGTTACCATACGAGAGCAAAGTAATGAAAGTAATTCAGATAAAACTGACGAAACTATATCATTGGATGAAGTTGTTTTTATTATGCAAGGTGACACTGCAAAATTAGTAAAGGTTACTACAGGTATTCAGGATGATGAATATATCCACATTCAAACCGGTCTTGATATTGGCGAAAAAGTAATAACTGGTCCTTATAATTTAGTAAATAAAGAACTTAAATCCGGTGATAAAGTAAGAGAAAAAGATAAAAAAGGTAAATCAAATAAATAAATTCATTGCATAATCAAGCACGTATTGATTATATATCATTTTCTTCTATATAAAATGATTAATTTTTTTTTGATGTATTCTGTAATACAATACATGAATTTACCTGTACGTTAAATAGGCTGTTATTTTATTAATCCTTACTTTTGCAACTTAATTTTTCAAAAGTAAAGCAAAGCACTTTTCCCAATGTCAGTTATTGTTAAGGATTTAACTAAAGTCTACGATGAACGTACAGTCGTCAATCAGATATCATTTGAGGCACATCCAGGTGAAATCTTAGGCTTTCTAGGCCCAAATGGTGCAGGTAAAACAACGACCATGAAAATGATATGTTGTTATACTCAACCCACACAAGGTCAGATCAGTGTCTATGGATATGATACAGCTAAAGATCCACTTTCTGTCAGAAAACAGATAGGTTATTTGCCAGAGCACAATCCCCTATATGAAGAAATGTATGTTAGGGAATTCTTACAGTTTGTTGCCAGCATTCACAAAATTGATAATAAGTCAAAAAGAATCGCTGAAGTAATTGAATGTACAGGCCTCGGAATTGAACAAAATAAAATAATCGGAACATTGTCTAAAGGATATAGGCAGCGTGTCGGACTTGCTCAAGCAATTATACACGATGCGCAGGTGCTTATTTTAGATGAGCCCACTTCGGGATTAGATATGAATCAATTGGTTGATATACGTCAATTGATCAAGGATTTAGGAAAGGAAAAGACTGTTATTTTTTCATCACATATCATGCAGGAAGTGCAGGCCTTGTGTGACCGTGTTGTCATCATTAATAATGGCGAACTCGTTGCAGATGAATCAATTGAAATATTAAGTCAACGTTTAGCAGGTACACAACAGTTATTAATACAATTTGAAAATGGCAAAATTGATATTAATCCATTTAAGCAACTTGATGCAGTAAAAGATGTCGTTTTTGAAAATGGACATTATATCTTTTCAATTCAAGAAGGTAAAGATATACGCCCTTCTATTTTTCATACGGCTGTAAGTGCAAATCAGGCAATCATTGAAATGAAACAAGATAAAGCCAACATCGAAGAAATATTCCGTAAACTTACAAAAGCTGAAAAATATGTATAGTATTTATAAAAAAGAAATAAAGGCATTTTTTTCTTCTCTTATTGGATATATAGTTATTGGTGTCTTTTTAGTATCTATAAGTCTATTCATGTGGGTATTTTCAGATACAAGTGTTTTGAACTATAATTTTGCTACAATGGATCAATTATTTTCTATTGCACCCCTAATTTTTCTTTTTTTGATACCTGCGGTGACGATGAGAAGTTTTGCAGAAGAACAAGGTAAAGGAACGATTGAAATACTTTATACAAAACCTCTCACAACATGGGATATTGCTGGTGGAAAATATTTTGCGAATCTCACTTTAGTGCTTTTTGCATTATTACCTACATTAGTTTATTATATTTCGATATATCAATTAGGTTCACCAAAAGGAAATTTAGATACAGGTGCTATTATCGGTTCCTATATCGGACTATTTTTTCTTGCAGGCGCATTTGTATCAATTGGAATGTTTGCTTCAATGTTAACTAAGAATCAGATAGTTGCTTTCATTTTAGGCGCTTTTCTATGTTTTTTCTTCCATTGGGCATTTTCTTATTTGGCAATGTTGCCTATGTTTATCGGTAGTTTTGATTTGTTTATTCAAAAAATTGGTATCAATTATCATTATTCAAGCATAAGTAAAGGATTAATAGATACCAGAGATATAATCTATTTTGTATCTGTGATTTTTGTGTTTGTATACGCAACTGTTACGATTTTAGAGCATCGAAAATAATATGACAACTACAACAATGAAATCCATGAGTAAATATTTACAGATCGCTATAGTCGTTGCTATTGTTTTTGTAATCAATGTGATTAGCGACTATTTATATACAGATTTTGATTTGACGGATGACAATAGATTTACGTTAAGTCAGAGCACAAAAGATTTAATCGAATCCGCTGATGATAATGTTACCATACGCGTTCTACTAGATGGTGAATTTCCGGCTGGATTTAAAAGATTGCAAAATTCTGTTCGTGATATTCTAACAAAATTTAGAAGTATCAATGGTAAAATTGTATTCGAATTTGATGATCCAAATGCAGGTTCGCCACAAGTTGTAGAACGTAATATTAAGCAATTAATTGAAGAGAAAATCATCCCGGTCAATCTTAGTTATTCTGATGGAACACAGTTTGTTCAAAAACCGGTCTTTCCATTTGCAATAATAACCTATAAAGCTAGGAAGTATGTAGTAAATCTACTTGAAGAGCAAAAACCGGGTGATAACGAGGAGGAAATACTCAATAATTCGATTGCTTTATTAGAGTATAAGTTTGCCAATATTTTTCAAATGGTACTTTCACAAAAAATGAAAAATATTCTTTTCACACAAGGAAATGGCGAATTTGATGAGTCCCAATTATTTAGGGTCGTTTCTGAACTTCGTAAATTTCACAAAGTAGGCTTAGTTTCATTAGATTCCTTAATAAGATTAGACAGTACGATTGATTTAGTTGTTATCCCATCTCCTAAAAATCCGTTTTCTCTCCAAAATCAATTTAAACTTGATCAGTACATCATGGATGGAGGTAAAGTCATCTGGTTGATTGACAAATTTGAAACTTCATTAGACAGCATCAACAAATACCAGTTTTATGTACCTCAAACAAATGAAACCGGACTTGATGACATGTTGTTTAAATATGGAGTTCGCATCATGCCCGATTTAATTATGGATCTTGAATCTAGCCAAATTCCTCAAGTAATAGGTATGGCAGGAAATATGCCTCAAACACGTCTTTTTCCATGGCCATACCATTTAGCTATTGCTTCAAATAATAACCACGCAATTGTCAATAATATCGATAGGGTCAATATGTTTTTTCCTAGTACTATTGATACGCTCAAAACAAATACTGCGATTAATAAAACCGTTTTACTAAAAAGTTCTAAATACTCGAGGTCTCAACTTGCACCGGTAAGGCTTACTTTTGAGATATTAAAAACGTCACCAGATCCATCAAAATTCAATTCAGGAAATCGACCAGTTGCTATTTTATTAGAAGGGCAGTTTGAATCTTTTTTCAAAAATAGATTAACACCAGATTTTAAGGCGGTATTGGACCAAATCAATGTGAACTTTAAAGAAGAAAGTAAGCAGACTAAACAATTGGTAATTTCTGATGGGGATTTTGTTAAAAACTTAGTCAGTAAGGAGTCTGGAATTACTGAGGACATCGGATATAACAAATGGGAAAGACGTTATTACAAAGGCAATAAAGATTTCATAATGAATGCCGTCGAATACATGCTGAATGGTGAAAAAGTGCTCGAATCTAGATCGAAAGAAATCAAACTTCGGCTATTAGATGGTGTTAAGACTAAATCTGAACGTATGAAATGGCAAGCCATCAACGTCATTATGCCGATAGTTATTCTTGCTTTTTTTGGTGTTTTATATCAATTTATGCGTCGCAGAAAGTATGCTAAATAAAGGTTATTTGTAGAAATCAGTGAACAATCGCGGTATTAAATGTATTAATTATACCGATTGCGGATAAATAATCTTGTTTACTTGCATTAGGGTTTATTTACAAATATTAAAAATCGTCCATGAAAAAGGTATTATATTTGATCGCTTTGCTAATTGTCTTATCTGGCATTGCCTTGTTTGTTATGAAAAAAGAGCAGGCAGTCGAAAAAGGTTATCTGACCGCTGATCGTGATTTTCAGATTAAAAATATGGACGAGGTAACGAAAATAGTTATCAAACAACCCAAGTTACAACCAATCATTTTTACAAAGAAAGGTAAAGGTTGGTTATTAAATGAAAAATATGATGTTGATCCTGATGTTTTTATCAATATTCAAACCGTTTTAGAACGTGTTTCCCTATCCTATGTGCCACCAAAGCAATCCGTATCGCATATAATGGAAAGTATAAAAAATAATGGAATTCAAGTTGACATTTATACGCAAACTGACAAACCGGATAGAATCTATTTTATCGGTTCTGACACAAAAGATGGTTCGGGTACTAATATGATAATGGGAGGATATACACAACCTTATGTTATGCAATTGCCTGGACTGATTGGTGGACTTCGTTCACGTTTTGAACAGCCTGCACAAAACTACAGAGATAAAACACTTTTTAAATTTAACCCGAGTGATATCAAAACAATTAAAATTGAATACGTAAAAGACAATTTATCTTCCTTTGAAATAACGAATGGTAGTCTTCCGACCATCAAACCATTAATAAACCTCCCGGACAACCCAACGGGAAAGCCTAATGAAGCCAATTTAAAGTATTATATCAATCAGTTTGAACGTATAGGAACTGAAGGTATTGTTAATAATGTCCCTGAAAAAGACAGTCTTATAGCGAATGCACCCAATTCAATATTAACGATAACCACTAAAGATAATAACCAACATGTTTATAAATTTTACAGTTATGAACATTATATAGATGGTGAGAAAGACCCAGTAACTCAAAAGGAAATATACGCAATAAATCGTCAGTATATCTATACACCAAATGACAATACATTATATACAGCACAAATGCGTGTCATCCGGCGAATATTTTTGGCCTATAAGGACTTTTTTGTCCAGCCAAATACTTCTAATTAAATAGACCTTGGTATCTTAAAGCCAATTTCGTCCAATGATATTTATTTGAAATTATAAAGATATTTAACATATATAGGAATTCACTGTTTGTTACTTCTTCATTTCATGATCTATTAGATTAATAGTGAAGATCTGCAAATTGGTCCATCATTGATGATAGTATTTGCAATAATTAATTTCGATTTATAAAATAAAAAAGAGGTTTACCCGCTTCAGGTCAAACCTCTTTTATAATATAAAGTAACTAATTTCTACGTTTAGTAATGGTTACACTCTTTCAATTATCATGGCACTTGCACCACCGCCACCATTACAGATAGCGACCATTCCATATTTTGCATTATTTTGCTGAAGTACGTTTACTAAAGTTGTCAAAATTCTTGCACCAGAACAACCGAGTGGGTGACCTAAGGCAACCGCGCCACCGTTTACATTGACTTTATCTTGACATAAATTGTAATGCTTGATAAATGCTAAAGTTACAACAGCAAAAGCCTCATTCACTTCAAAATAATCTATGTCATCAATTTTAAGACCTGCTTTTTTAAGAGCTTTATCCGCTGCGATTACCGGTGCAGTTGTAAACCATTCCGGATCTTGTGCACCATCCGCATAAGCAACGATTCTCGCGATTGGTTTTAGTCCTTTGTTGTTTACTGTTTCTTCACTTGCCAAAACTAATGCTGCTGCTCCATCGTTAATTGTAGATGCATTGGCTGCTGTTACCGACCCTTCTTTTGTAAAAACTGGTCGTAATGTAGCAATTTTTTCGAATTTTACATTTTTATATTCTTCATCGTGGTTGATAATGGTGACATTACCTTTTCTGTCTTTTACCTCAACCGGTGATACTTCTGAAGAAAATTTTCCTTCATCCCAAGCTTTTGCCGAACGCTGATATGATTGAATAGCGAAGGCATCTTGTTCTTCACGGCTGATTTCAAATTTTGTAGCTGTAGCGTCTGCAAAACATCCCATAGCTTGACCATCATATACATTTGCAAGACCATCTCTGACAAGACCATCCAATACTTCACCATTACCATATCCATGGCCATATCTACCTTTAGGTAAATAATAAGGAATCAAAGACATATTTTCCATTCCACCAGCTACTACAACTTGGTTGTCACCTAACTGGATAGACTGCGCACCAAACATGACTGCTTTCAAGCCAGAAGCGCACACTTTATTAACCGTTGTTGAAGGGGTCGATTTTGACAATCCTGCTTTAAGCGTTACTTGTCGAGCTGGTGCCTGACCTGCATTAGCTTGTACAACCTGCCCCATAAATACTTCCTGAATATCATCAGATGTTAGTCCAGATTTTTCTACGGCTGCTTTGACGGCTGTAGCGCCTAAATCAGTAGCCGGTACTGTTGATAAACTACTGCCAAAGCTACCTAATGGTGTTCTCTGTGCCGATACGATATATACTTTTTGCATGATTTATATTTATATATTAATAAATTTATAGAGGCAAAAATACAAATATTTTACCCATTTTCAAAGGATAACTCCATTCGATTCATCATAATATCCCGCTACAACTTTAAATTTTTGCTCAGAAGGTTTATTACGCTTGACAATTTCTAAAATAAAGCAACATGATTGCCTGTAATCGTTGCGACAACTTTTGTCTTAAAGTTATTGTTTAGGTAAACATTGTTAAGTGATTTAGTATGTGCATTTTCCGAGGTGTAGTGCCAAGTAGAATTTATATCAAACACACAAATTTCAGCGATACTACCTTCGTCGATTTTAGGTATGTCAATATTTAATAATTGTCGAGGGCCTTTCGTTAGTTTATCAACGATTACTTCCAAAGGCAAAGTGTCCTTTAAATTATCAACTAATGCGGGAAGACAGGTCTCTAATCCAGAAGCACCATATTTTGCATAATAAAATTCTAACGCTTTGGCTTCTGTGTCAAGTGGTACATGATTTGAGACAATCGCATCTATAACTTCACCTTTTAGACCATCAATTAAAGTATTTCGATCTGTTTCTTCTCTGATGACGGGTTTTACCTTAAGATTCGAATCAAATTCTAATAGTGCATGATCATTCATTAACAAATTTAAATATGGAACTGTTGCACCGATATTTACCGCTTTTTTCTTTGCTTCACCAATTAATGTTACACTTTTAGCTGAAGATATACCATGTTCGATGATTGTAGCATGTTCATTATATGATAGCATGGTTACATCGCGTTGTATCATTTGAGATTCAGCAATATCTGGAACTCCCCGCATGCCTAATGAAGTACTCATTTTACCTTCGTGCATCAGACCTTCATGGCTAATATCTCTATCGTCCGGATGCAAAATCATTGGCAACCCTGCATTCCAGCTATACATCATTGCTCTGTCTAACAATCCTGTACTCTGTACTGAAATTAAGCCATCACTTACAGCAATAGCACCAGCTGAAGCCAAATCTATATATTCGGTTATGTTTTTGCCATT
This sequence comes from Portibacter sp., assembly GCA_040391315.1. GTDB lineage: Bacteria > Bacteroidota > Bacteroidia > Chitinophagales > Saprospiraceae > OLB9. The sequence continues at coordinate 64,446 of JBEBYC010000008.1, forward strand.
TAGATCCTGACTTAATGCAGCAATAGGAAATAGCTTTACACCTTGCCTGTCCGGATGTTCGGAAAGATATCTGACGGATGATTTTGATTGTGTAATAGGATTCGTATTGGGGAAAATACATAAAGTAGTGAAGCCCCCCTTAAGTGCTGCTGATGTCAAAGAATGTATAGATTCTCTATGTTCAAATCCTGGTTCGCCACTATGTGTTCCTATATCACAAAAGCCAACAGTACAATAAAGTTCATTACCTGTTATCGTCTTGATCTCATTATTTTCAATTTCAATGTAATCCCCTATCCTTTCAATTTTGCCATTAACGATTAAAATGTCTTGTTTCTGTTTATGATACTTATTTCCCTTTTGAAGTATGATGGCATTTTTAATTAAAAGGTTCATTGGATATTATTTATTTTAGGAATCTAATTAAAAAGGTTTCAATGGCTAAAAATACGAGTGCAAGAATAACAAACCATTTCCAAAGTGCAATACCTTTATCTTTTTCAACAATAGCATTCGCAATATTTGCTTGTAAAACTTCACCTAATATGTGGATTTTAGGATTGGCTTTTTCAAATTTAACTAATTCAGGCTCACTGTAAATTCTCATATCAGACTCAATTCGATCATAATTAAATGCAATTTTACCCACCTCTTTTTCATCGAGAAGTAAGTCATAAAAACCTGCTTTTTTGATTTGATCATTCAAATTGAGGATGATTTTATTTCCATTTGGCATTTGTCCTGGAATGAATTCTTGGTATTCGTTTTTTACTTTATAGGTATAATCTCCCGTTCTACGTAAATTTGTCGTTTCGATAACAACATTATTACTGATTGTATAAGCTAATGATTTTTGTTTTGTTGTTGAAATGGCTACCTTATAAACGAGCGGAACAAACACTTCAGCATTGTAAACAAGATCATTAATTTCTGGATCTAATGGTGCAGTACACAGGTACATATGACCATCACCAACTTTTATTTTACTAAGATATGTCCCACCATCTCTGAAAATAAGTAATCTTTCCATCGATGTGTTTGCCGAATTCAACAAATCATAACTTATATGCGTTTTAGGCAATTTTACATTTTGGGATGATTTTACATAAACATCAGAAAATACAAATTCTTCAGTATTAATACTGGAAACCTCTCTTAGACTTTTATTTAGACTTCCTAAAGAACCACCACCTGCATTTCTAAGGAAATTATTGTAAGAATTTATATCTGCAGACTGTCCTGGAAATAAAAGTACTTTTCCACCATTACGCATATATTGAATAATTTCAGTAGAAAGTCCGGATGAAAGTTGACTTAAATCATTAAGAATAATCAAATCAAAATTGTCAAATTGTTGATACTGTAGTTGATTTATATTTTGATTGGTCAAAGACAAATTTTTAATACCACCAAATAAAGCATCCATGTATTTGGACGATGTTTGCTCATTTATTAGCAATGTTTTAATGGTATCCGGAACATAAAAGGATATATAATATTCATCGTCAAATGTTATCGGATAATCAGTAATTTTAACAATACCTTTTTGCCAACCGGACTTAGCTAAAGCAATATTTATCGTATCAACTGTTGTGGCATTTGCTTCAATATCATGGACACTTACGGGTTTTTCCTGACCATCTTTACTAAAGGATATCTTTACTTGTTCGGCAGTCTTATTACCATTGTTTTTTGAACGAATAAAGAGTTTATTATTCTGATTTAAAAAAGGAATTGGTCCTTCAAACCATACGCTGTCAATTGAAACATTTCCAAACTGATTCGTTTGAATAGGCAGGAAATTTATTTCTACAGTTGTATCCTGAATAGTCTCAACTGGTAAAATTGCTTTTTGAAAATCAGATATTACATAACTTATCCAATTCCCTGGTGCTGATTCAAATAATTGTTTTTGTCGGCTTAACACCTTATCAATGCTTTGTACATTTGGCGATGTTTCTATCTCATCAATATAACTTAATGCATCTTCTTTTGATACAAAACGTTGGTGTTTTCCTTCAAAATCATGGGTTAAAATCTGAAAATTGTCTTTTTCGTCATATGCCTTAACGATAGAGCGTGCTTTATCTTTAGCATAATCCAGTAATGGTATGTCATTGCGTGCAGCCGTCATGGAAAACGAATTGTCCACAAACAAAGATACATAGTTGACCCCGGATTTTACCACTTCACCTTTGGGTATAAATGGTTGTGCGAAAGCTAAAACCAAGGCAATCACTGTAAAAATTCGACTAAATAATACAAGTAAATTTTTTAGTTTGTTTCTATTACTCGTTTCATCTTTAATTTCTTTTAAAAAGCGTACATTCGTGAAGTAAACTTTTTTGAATTTTCTAAATTGAAACAAATGTATAATTATTGGAATAGCGATTGCAGCTAATGCCCATAGAAAATTGGGATATAAAAATTGCATATATAAATTTTACTTCAATGTCATCTATGTCATCACAAAATTAAAACTACTAATGTTTTATATACATTAATTGTTTAATTTTTAAATATGTTTAACGAATTTGACAATTTGATTATACAAAAAATGCAGTAATTTTAAAATTTACTGCATTTTCCTTTATTATCTTAATAAATGTTTTTTATCGTTTATTTATTCAGCACTACAACCTTTTTCGTAATTACTCCAATTTTCGTAACAACTTTTATAAAGTAAACACCTTCTGCATATTTTGATGTATTTATGTCTATTGATTGTGTCTGAATATCCGGGTGTTCTTCAACCATCATACCCATTTGATCAAAAATGCTCAACGATTCTATGACATTTCTTCCATTGAAATGTATAGATAGTTTACCTTTTGCAGGATTGGGATATACTACTAATTTATCTTCTGTTGGAAGAGGAATGTCTTTCTTTTTACGAACTTTAATGTCAACATAGGTATCAGGCAATAAAAATCTTTCGCCATTTATATCTTCTAGCTGAATACCATCTGTAGAAATGCGATATATAACATAGTCATCTTCTTTTTTAAAACCTTCCAACTCGTCTTCAGCAATCATAACAACTTGTCCGATTACACCATAACCGCTTGTTCCAGGTGGTCTAAAGCCTTCCAATTCGTCCTCTGCTATAGGTGCAACGTTTGTGATAGCTGTTTGTAAAATGCCACCTTTAGGTTGTTTTGTCATGGACAAATATGCACGATTATGAGTTAACCAACTATTGTCGAAATAGTGCACATCTAAACTTGCGGAATCAATCATTTTTGGATTGATATTCAATCCAAATGCTAACCCAAACAAATCAACTACCGGATTCGTTTGTGTGCCCAAAGATATATCTAGTACGAGTAAATCACCTGAGTCGATTTCCGTTGAATTAGGTATTAATTCAAAAATATAATCCTTGATAGCAAGAACTTCTTCTGAAACCAATTGGTGAACATTACCATAATATGTATCAATCGCTTCCATATCGGCTTCATTAATGATTCCATCACCATTCGCATCGATATGTTTGATATTTAATTTATTGGGCTGATTATAAATCCAGTCATCCGCTGTCTGACCCGTTCTAAATGGATAAACATCATCAATTCTTTTATTGCCAGAAAATCCTGCAAATCGACCTAACGAAAGTATATCAGATACAGAAACTCTTCCATCACCATTCATATCACCAACCCAAACACAATCTGGACCATTACAATGGCACAAGGTATCCACTGCGCCATCTACTATATTTATATATAATTTATAAATTTTGCAGTCATTATTATCAATGCAATACGCTATATCAAAAGAATCGCCACCATAATATTGATAATCTGGTGAATAAATAATAGTAGATTTAGAGAAGAAAACGTCACAGCCTTCACCTACTGTCATATCATTAAACACCTCAACTGTACCATATGCAGGTTGATTTAATACATTAAATGTATATCCATCTATCGGTACATCGTATGTCAAAACCAAAGGAGTGTTTTTTAAGGTTTGGAAAGTATAATTTTCCGTAGAAAGCGGTTCATAGTTTCCTATATATATTTTGATATTTCCTGTAGCTTGCCATTGACCATAATTTACAGTATATGTAAAGTCCTTGACTCCTGAAAAATTTGCAGGTGGTGTATATAAAAATATTCCTAACGTATCATAGGTCAAAGTACTAGAATAATTTACTATGGGAAAATTATCACTCAAATCATTAGCAAATACATTAAAAGTTAAAGGCGTATTTTTAGGTGTGTAAAAAACATCATCTCTTATGCTTGAAGTATTTTGTGCTCTGTGAATGATTTGAATATTTATAACACGTTCGTTTCCAAATCCATCTTTAAATACAAGTCTTTCATTTCCAGATACACCAGAAAAAGGTTGATATTTAGCTACAAAGCCTACAGGATAACTTACTGATCCAAAAGTTGCATCACCTTGTATTGTAAAGCCGTCAGCTGGTAATTCAATCATCTGACTTTGCGTATTCAATATCGTATAAGTAGATGAATCTAAACTAGCAAATGATGGTTGTTGTCTAATAAACCTAATAGTTCCATTCGCTACTGTACCAAATTCGTCTCTAACACCATAAATAATCGTTCCGCTCTGAGCATCTTCATCTGGTTTGAAAAAGATACTATCGTTTGAAAAAGCAGCTTTCCCACCTTTAGCTATTCCAATTCCGGTAAGTTCAAGAGTATTCCCAGAATAAGTGTCGTTCAATAAAGGGGTAACTATAATTTCGTCATTAGTATTGAAAGCAATATAGTCATCATTGGTTATGATTTTTGAGGCACTATAGGTAATGTTCCATGTCATGTAACGTGGTTTAAAACCGTCTGTATATTGTACGGAAACTTTTGCAGGTCCGATATATTCTGGATTGCTCTGCGGTGGATTAATTACAATCCGATAAGTTTTATTACCTAAATTTGAAATTTTTGAAATATAACAATTCTCGATAAGGGGGGAAATACCGACAATCTGAAAATTACTTTTAATGGTATCTTCATATACCTGACCTTTGAGTAGATATACGAATTTTTCGCCGTCATTAATTTGAGCATTAATCTTTGGCAAAAACAAAAAAAGCAAAATAAAAATCGTAAAAATTTTGATATGCTTCATGTTAATTTAATTGAGGGAAACTATCCCGATGATTTTGGTTACAATTCAGATGCAAAGAAACAAAAAATAATTTCATCAACAAAATATAAATGAAAAATAATTATATTTTTTTTGTTAATAAATAAGCTTCATGAGCCTCAATATTTTATATAATTCTAAATCAATATTTTATACATAATGTATTTATATAATGTATTGAATGGAATTCAACATTCTTTTTGATTTATTTCAAATTAAATGTTATTATATCTATATATGTAACTCATTCTATTAACTTCGCATTACGTATATGTTATTTACAATATTTAAATGATACATATGTTACAAATAGCACTAGATATTTAAAGATGATATTAAAATTCTTAAAAATTGATAATGCATTTACTTTCAAGATTAATTCAATTTTTCTGTTTACAACTTTTAAAAATTTGTAAACAGAATGATATTTTATTTATTTTCCAAAATTACAATTATTCAAACTAATTATACCTTTTAAGTAATTTGCTTACTTCAAGGCATCAATTTGTATCAAAAAATAAGCATGCAATCATCCAAAGTTTACTTTTCTTGTTGTATATTTGTCATTTTTAAAATGCATCCAATCAAATATAAGACCTATAAAGTAACCTAGTGAAAATTTGAAAGATAGAAAAGTAATATCCGCACTAAGCAGCCTTTCGGTGTATGAGCTAAACAGCTTTAGCAAATATGTTCATTCGCCTTATTTCAGTGCTAATGAGCAGGTTATTCATTTATTTAGCATAATTGAAAGAGCCATTAAAAAAGGAAAAATAGTAGAGCTCGATCCAAATCAAATATGGGCAATTATTTTCCCTGGTAAGGCCTATCAAAATCAAAAAATATTAAAACTTAGTTCTGACCTACTCAATTTATTTGAAGATTTTATCGCTCAAAAAGAATTTGATCAGTCTGAGAGTTTAAAAGCAAATTTAAAACTTGAGGGCGTTAGAAAGCATGGATTAAGTAAGCTCTATAAAGGGATAATTGGCGACATAGAACGACTTGAGCGAATTGACAACAATCAGTCAGCAGAATTCTATTTAAACAAGTATTTGATAGAGCGTAATCTCTTCAGACTAAAAACAGAAAATGAAAAAAAGAATGAAAAGGTTGAAATTTCATCGGAATTAAACCTTAAAAACATTTCGGATAATCTAGACTATTTTTATATCGCAGAAAAACTAAGACAATATTGTACACTTTTAAGTTGGAAAAAAATGTACATGCTCGATATTGAAATTGCTAATATCGAAAATATCCTGTTACTTGCACAAAGTGATCAATACAGTAATATTCCTGCCATTAATATGTACTATAATATGTACCTTACTTATAGTGAAAGTAATAATTTAACGCATTATGATAATTTAAAACAACAGATAGAAAGTTATATACATCTCTTCCCTGAACATGAACAATGGGAAATTTATTCGACTGCCATCAGTTATTGTATCAATAAAGTAAATCGTGGGGAGACTAGTTTTCAGTTAGAAACTTTCCAATGGTATAAAAAGGTGATTGATAACAACCTAATTTTGCATGAAAATTATCTCTCAGCAACCACTTTTCGAAATATTGTTCAGATAGCTACACGGGTTGATGAAACGTCTTGGGCTGAAAATTTTATCTATGACTATTCAAAATATGTAGATGATAAACTACGCGTAAATGCAGTAGAATTTAGTCTCGCCAGATTAGAGTTTTATCGTAAAAATTACGACAAAGTAATTGAACACTTGTACCAGGTAACGTATGAGGATGTTTGGTATAACGTTAATGCAAAAACATTGCTTATTGCAACCTACTATGAACTTAATGAATATGATGCACTAGAGTCACTTTTACAAGCATTTAAAATGTATATTCGTAGGGAACGTTCACTCCCTGCAGAAAGAAAGAATCACTACTTAAATCTTATTAAATTTACAAATACACTAATAAAAATTCCTCACAAAGAAAAAAAGAAACTTGAAAAATTATATCAAGAAATCAAAGATACGAAAGGTATCGTTTCAAAACCTTGGTTAGAAGAAAAAGTATTAAAATTACTTAAAGCTTAATTTAAGTTTCTTTATACCAATTTACCATTGCGGACAAAAATTATCTTCATTGCTATGTTCTCCGATATATATTAGTGATATTTCAAAAGACGAAAGGGATTTTCTGTCACGAACCAGGCTTCCTAAGTTTTGATCATAGCTAAATCCAATAATAAAGTTATTCAATTCTAAGCCGACCATAGCGATAAAGGATTCTACACCAAATTTGTTATAATCTTTAACACCTCTGATATATGGACCTATCAGAAAATACTTGGCTGCTTGTGGATCTAATTTATATCTAAATGACACACCTAAATTTAGTTCGGAATAAGCGCCTTGTTTTAAAAAATTAACCCTTGGTTCTACTGATAATCTGTCAGCAGTTTTAAAAGATATACCAGCGTGTGCACTCAATTTTGAATTGAGAATATCTCTTCTTATCAAATTTTCATTGATAATATCATCAGAGTTATAATATGAAATATTAGGTTTGTTGGCATGAAAATAACCCAAACCAGCATAGAAAGTGGTCAATTTTGATGGTGAAACCTTATAGTAAAGTCCTAGACTTATATCCGCAAATGCTCGATTGTTCACAGGAAGATTTTCAGCTGTGCCCAGTGAATATTCATCCAATGAATTATATTGATCGTGGAAAGTAAGATTTTCATAATTCAATGATTTTTGAAAAACACCTCCTTGAATACCAACTCCTAAATATTGTTTACTGCGCGCATTAAGTACTTTATGATAAGCAGCGGTTAGAACCACTTCATTGGTATTATAATCAAGTAAATTTACTCTGTCACCAAAGAATGTAATTCCAAGTGCAACTTTGTCTGGTGCAGCATTTTTTTGATATTTAACATCAAAATTGACATCTCCACTGATCGCAAATGTTTTTAAAGGATTTTCGAGCGCTGATCGCCATTGATCCCTATATATAGTGGAAATCCTAAATGTTCCTTTATATGTACCTGCTGTTGCCGGATTCATCGTTAATGGCGACGCATAGAATTGTGAAAAATGGGCATCCTGACCAATAGAAATCGTCCATTTGCCAATTATCAAAATAAGAATTATTAATATTTTTTGCTTCAAAATGTCATTTTTAAACTAAAGTTAAATCAAAAATTGACCTAATATTTTGGCTTATTTGGTTAGAAATTTAAAATTTTGGACAAAGTTATACAATATTATTGGCTTATCTTAAAATCTGGATTGGTTTTTGAATATTCAATTAAACGTATTAATTAATATATTTAGTATCATAAATAAAATTCATGGCCAAAAAGCCTTTAGATAGTAAGACAGCGTTGATGCATGGAATATGCACATTAAATATTGTATCTGTTTATGATAAACCAAATGAACATGGAGTTGTAATTAATCAGTTGTTATTTGGAGAGACTTTTCTAGTCTTATATAAAAAGAATAAACTTTGGATTAAAATACAAACGACTTATTTGGGCATAACTGGTTGGGTTAAAACCAATCAACTCCAGCTTATTGATGAAAGAAAATATAAAAAACTTTCTGTACCATCATCCAAAACACTTGATATAGCTTATACGGCCTTCAATGACGACATCTCAAAAAATATCGTTTTAGGCTCTAACCTACCCTTATTTGACGGCATTTCATTTTCTATGCCAGACGGAAAATACATTTATAATGGTCAGGCTACAACAAATGAGGGGTTAGAGGCAGATGCTGAACTCATTACAAAAATTGCACGACGTTATTTACACGCGCCTGAATTAACCGGAGGTAGAACACCATTTGGTATTGATAGTGGTGCTTTAATCCAAAACATTTTTAATTTTTTCAACTTTTCTCTTCCTCGATTACCACATGAACAATGTACTTATGGCGAAAATGTTGACTTTATGGAATTTGTTCAAGAAGGAGACATTGCATTCTGTGAAGTAGCTGAAAATCAGATTTCCCATGCAGGAATTATTTTAAGCGATAGAAAAGTTTTACATGTTTATGGTTCTGTACGCATTGACAAAATAGATCATTTCGGGATATTTAACACTGATATCAGGCGATATACCCACAAATTGCGGATTGTTAAAAGACATTTACGAAAAGCCGAAACGTTTACGATTCATAAAAAAGCATACTTATAATGCTAAATAGATTTTAACGCTAAGTAAACATTGTCTCTGTTTCAAGTAATTTTGTCGTTTGTATTTTGCGTTGTGAATCTGCTAACTTCAGAAAAAACAAAACAAATATTGAAAACGAAAATATAAGCGCAAACATAACAATCGTATTACTTCCTTGAAAGAAACCAATACCTGCGGCGGCCAATGCACCACCAGTCATTCGCAATGCGCCTCCTAGCGCAGATGCCGTTCCAGAATTACTTTTAAAATCCAATAAAGATGCAGCTGTAGTATTGGGATTTATTAATCCTACTGTAAACAATATACTAAAAAGTGCAACAACAATCCAAACATAGTTAATTTCTGGATTAATTATTACGGTAATTAAAATCGTCAAAGTAAGAAATACAAGCACAAATACGGCTATATTAGCAATTTTTAAATAATTGAACTTTCTGGATAATACGCCATTAAGATAACTTCCAGAAATCATTCCTGAAGCATTAATTGAAAAAATGAGTGAAAAAGTCGCTTTATCTACTCCATAATACGTTAAGAATACAAAAGAAGCAGAAGAGATATACGCAAAAAGTATTGACATAGACAAGCTACCTGCAATTGTATAAAATAAGAAAGATTTATTTTTCAAAATATGCCAATAATCATCAGCTACTTTTCGTACTTTTAGTGGTTCATTGTGTATAAATTTACTCGTTTCAGGTAGAAAAAAATAAATAATCATAATAACTAACGTTGCAAAAATAGCCAAAAAGTAAAAAATGTACTCCCAGTCACCATGGATTATAAAATAGCTGCCAATTCCCGGAGCGATTAAAGGTGCAACACCCATAACTAAAGTTATCGATGAAAATGCACGTGCTCTAAAATTAGGTGGATATACATCTGTTATAATTGCCGTTGACGCGACGATACCTACACATCCACCCATAGCCTGAAGAAAACGCATAGCTACCATAAAATATACAGATGTACTCAAGGAACAACCAATAGCTGCGATAATATAGATACCCAAACCTATCAATAATGGCTTTTTACGACCATATTTGTCGACAATAGGTCCATAAAATAACTGTCCCAGTGCTATACCAATAAAGTAAGAAGTTAAAGTAAAAGTCACTTCCTTTTCAGAGGCGCTCAGGTCTTCAGCTATCTTCTGAAATCCGGGCAAATACATATCTATTGTAAAAGGACCTATCGCAGCAAGTACACCTAATGTAAATATTAAAAATGTTCTGTTTACGTTGGTGTTACCCATAAATATTTATTCGTAAAATATAAAAATATTACAACACAATTGCAATAATCAAAGATTTGCAAATAAAAGTTAATATGTTGTATAGATTTTTGGATACAATCTAAAATGCATAAACAATATATAAGGGAAATTCCGGATAGCGCAAACACTGATTTATCATAATGGATAATAACCAAAATTTTAGATATGCTTCGCTTAATAAAAATAATATTAAAAAAATATTAAATATTTTTTTAATAATTTAAAATATTCTTTTATATTTGAACCTGATATTTATTAACAACATCTATTAAATCCAAATCACCATGAAAGTTTCATCGTTTATTTTAGTTTTTTTTATTTTAATTTCCGTAGACATTAACCTTGTAAATGCGCAATGGACTTCATCCAATGGGCCTTATGGCGGTAGAGTTCAATGTGTTGCATCAAATGGCAACAATATTTTTATGGGCACCAAATATGGAGTTTTCTACTCCAATAACAATGGTGGACTATGGACACCTGTCAACAATGGTCTCACCACATTAAATGTTACTGCACTTGCTATAAGTAATAATAACATCTTTGCAGGCACATCCAAAGGAATATTTTTATCTACGGACAATGGTAAAAACTGGAAAGAAGTAAGTAATGGTTTATCCAATACATATATTTGGGATTTAGCTGTTAGCGGTCAGACCATTTATGCTGCAACAAATGGTGGTGGTGTTTTTGTCACCACTAATAATGGTACTTCTTGGAGTGAAAAAAATACCGGATTGACGATTAAAGTAATTTATTCCATCGCTGTTAATGGTCAAATTGTAATTGCTGGAACAAATTTGGGCGCATTTTATTCCTCCAACGGCGGTAACAACTGGACTTTATCAAGAATGGGGCTCCCGCAAACAAAAATTACTGATATCGCATTTATTGGAAATAATATTTTTGCTTCTTGTAATGCCGGAGTCTTTTCATCAACCAATAATGGTGAAAGGTGGGCACCAACATCTGCTTCTTTTAGAAATAGTGTTTTAAACCTTTATGTAAATGGCACAAATCTTTATGCTTCAACAGTCAACTTAGGCTTATTTGTTTCTTCGAATAATGGTTTAAACTGGACATCAATTAATAATGGATTGAATGGAATTAATGATGTTAAACTCACCTCTAACGGTACATTACTTTTTGCAGGTTCTCATGCTGGTGTACACATTTCTAACAATAATGGCAATACTTGGACAGCATCTTCCAATGGAATGAAAATCACAGAAGCAAAAGCTATGGCTAATATTGGATCTTCTGTTTTTGTAGGAACAGATGGAAGTGGTGTATTTATTAGTAATACTCAAGGAACTTCATGGCAATCCGCTAATAATGGATTAATGAACTTAAGAGTTACTTCAATTGCACATAGTGGTAGCAATATCTATGTAGGTACTTTTGGTGGTGGTGTATTCACTTCAAACAACAATGGTAGTTCTTGGACTGAAATCAATAATGGACTTAATGATAAATCAATTAATGCCATTGCTGTACAAGGTAACACAATATATGTAGGAACAGAAGGAAACGGAGTTTACCGATCTTCAAATAATGGTGCTAACTGGACAAAAACGGGAAATTTATCTAATGGCCTTATATTTTCTCTTGCTGTTAATGGGAATACAGTTATAGCCGGAACATTTGGTGGTGGTATATTTACATCGCGAAACAATGGGGACACTTGGCAACATACAAGTAGCGGTCTTGAAAATCCTTACGTTAATGCTCTACTCGTCAAAGATAACAGAATATATGCGGGGACACTTAGAGGGTGTTTTATATCTACTGATGGTGGCAATAATTGGGTGGATGCTAAATCAGAATTATCAAATACTAATATTCAAGGTCTTAGTGCAATAGGCGGTAAAATTTTTGCTGGTACTGTTACTGGTGCTAGTTCAAATGTATATATATCAGGAGATTTAGGGATTAACTGGAAAGCACATGGCACTGGCTTACCTTCCAATTACAATTTAAGTTTTGCATCCATAAATAATCAGGTGTTTGTTGGTACTTTAGGTAGTGGAGTTTGGTCAATACCTTTAGGTCAAATTCCTGTTGCAACTGAAGAAGTGACTGCTGACCATTCAACAAAATATATTCTTCATCAAAATACTCCAAATCCGGTACCGCATCATACAGTAACAAAAATTAATTTTCAAAACCCTACTTCCGGCCATGTAAATATCGAAATATTTGATGTTAATGGAAAAAGTATGGGAGTGGTGGTAGATGAATTTCTACAGCCGGGAACGTATTCTACCGATTTATCAACTGAACATTTGTCAGCCGGTGTTTATTTTTATAGAATGAAAGCCGGATTTTTTGCTGAAACAAAAAAATTAATCATTCAATAAAATAATGACTGAATAGTAAAAAAAAAGAGAATGGCAAATGTCATTCTCTTTTTTTTTTTTAATATACCACTTTTATAACCATTGATGCCAAGGAATTCTGGAAAGAATAAGTACTAATCCAATTCCAAAATAAATCATCACAGTTTTGGAAGCTGCTAATGTACCAATTTGTTTTTTAGCTTTTGAGAAACCAATAGTTATAAGTGCCAAAGCGATAATGTTAATAAATGGGTGTTCAACAGCTAATAACCTTGCGACACTGTCTTTCATTGCATCACCTGACAAATTACTTAACCCATAAGGTGAAACAAAATACAATATCAACCCAAACAATAACTGAATATGTGCTAAATTCATACCTATTAAAGCATACTTTTTCAACTGTGGAGATTCCTTTTTGCTAAAATAAGATAATGCTGCAATTATAAATACAACTGCAATTCCTATTAATGCCAACCAGGCAAAATAAGAGTGGATGGATTTTAATACTAAATACATAATAAAATAAATTTTGTTAGCAAAAGTAAGTAAACATTTTGAAATATCGATAAGCGACTATAACAAAAAGTACTTTTTGTAAAGTTTTATTTTTGACGTATTTGGATTAAGCAAACCAGCAACTAATTAATAATAAAATATAATCTGTATTATCATATCAATTTTAATCCTATATAGGTTGTGTCATGCAATTACGAATTATTTTTTTTATAAATCATATCTACTTCAATTTCCGCGATAATAAAAATAATTTTTTACAACATCATTGCTAAAGCGATTACAATGATGTTGTAAAACTATATTAGTTGCGTACAACCCTATTTAATATTTATGCTTATTCCCTCACTATGACTTGAAAATTCGGGAGCATACATACATTCAATTGTTGCAATACCAGCTGAAAATTCACCTTTATGTACTGCCCTCAATGGATATTCAAATACATATGTACCTTTCTGCAAAAATGGGAAATAAAATTGTGTACTTCGATCTTTTGTGGATTCGTAATAACCCAGTCCAAAGTTATATTTATATGATGACAATATATTTATAGGCTCTAGACCTGAAGCACGCATGTCTTTCATGTGCACATATTCCATATCCCGATCAACACTTAATTCAATCCGAACTTGAATTTTATCACCTGGATTTAGCGTAGTTTTGTCCGTAATTAAGAACAATTGTTCTCCTTTGTCCGTTTTTTCAACTTTATACATCTTTTTATTCAGTTTTAAAGGTGTATCTTTAAAAGTTTTTACATTATCTAGCGTTTCAAAATACTGATAATAAGCAGCACCCCAGGCGACAGAATTGTTATTATTAGTAACTTTAATTGTTCCATGATCTTTAGAAATAGATTCTGCATTCCATGATTTTTTAATATACCCGGTGCCAGATTCTGTTGCTTGAGTTGATGTATTTAATAATTCCTTGCCTACCATAATAACCGGCTGAGTACCTTCTGTCACCCAATTACTGATACTATTGCGTTCGCCTTGAATCAGTAGAGCATAAATAGCAGCAGCTGTTCCTTTAGACGTATGCCAGTGATTAGTCTGTTTATTTTTAAGCAACCACATTTTCATTTTATCCAATTCATTTTTCTTAGGTGATGCTTCGTTAAAAAATTCAATTAATAAAGCATGGCGCTCTATTGGTAGTTCATACCAATAAAAACCATTTCCAACTTTCCAATACATGCCCATTTCTTCACTTTGGAATGCACGTTCTCTAAGTGATTTAATAATATTATCTGCTATTTTGTCATTATCCCTTTTTAAAATTAGACCTATCATTGCCTGTGCATAAAGATTGCAATTTGTCCAATATTTTTGAGTTTGGCCCCGATAATAAGATATAGCTTCATTTGCTATTGGCAAAGGTTTTACATGACCAAAAAATGATTTTATATAAAGATATTGAATACTCAACATATCTAGATGATCGTCCTGCAAATTACCTCCATGTTTTTTAACATCCGCTTTTAATTTAACATATCTTTCATTTAGTTTTTCATCCATATACTTTAGTCCAGATGATATTATATCTGACCAATCAGGGTCGTCAATAGACATTGCACCTAGATGAATTAAATGTCCGATGTTTTCCATGATTAATTGCGTTGTATAAACGTTGTCTTTGCCACCTGTTATCCATGGAAAACCACCATTTGAAAATTGAATTTCTTTTAATTTTTGTATAGTGGTTCGCTTTTCATTACTTAAGCGATTGAGATCAAAAAGAACGGCAATATTACGTTTTTGCTCGGTCTCAGACATTGCATGCCTCACCCACGGTGTATCTTCAAGTATTGCATTCTTGAGTTCTTCATTTTTTGACAAATTACTGATTAAAGCATTCTTGTCCTTTGTTTGCCATTGGTCAAAAACCGATTTAATTTTAGGGTGTGCATTTACTATAGCAGAAGCAAGTACATTAGCATACATACGGTCTATTAATTTCTGTGTGCTTATGTTAGTAGATTCCTGAATATATGGAAGTGCCTGAATCGCATACCAAACCGGGCTCGCTGTATATTCTAAAGTAAATTGAAAATCTGTTTTAGTCTTTGAATGATTATTTTTAAAAGCTTCAAAACTAAATGTACGAGTAGTGTTTCCTGTTACCCAAAATGGCATTGTTTCTGTTACTAAAATACGATTAGAAATTACAGGTATGGTATTTTCCTCTGCATCAGAATATTCATCAGCGATGGCAGACACTCTATATGTTATTGCATTATATTTTGTATCTGGAACTTTAATTAGCCAGGTTACATTTTGTGACGTGCCTTTAGCAACATCAAATGGAACATTCGTTGATGATTCAACCAATTCTGATGTTATATCCTTCAATGTAATTGCGTCCCATATTTGAATTTTGGCAGTACCATTGATGACACTTTCGCTTAAATTTGAAACCTTTGCATTGATAGATGCAAGATCACCATCACGTAAGAACCGAGGTGTATTAGGTAAAATCATCAATTCCTTTTGCGTCTGAATATATCTTTGATCATATCCAACTTTTAAATCTTGAGTATGTGCTAATAGCTTAAGGTTCCATTTTGTAAGTGCATCATTCATGGTATAGCTTAAAATCAAGTTTCCTTCTGCATCCGTTTTTAAATCTGAATAAAAAAACACGGTTTCCTTTAGATTAGTACGAGGTTGTACTACGTTTAATTCCGGACTTTCGACACCATTTGATGGTTCAAAATCATTTACAACATCTTCGGTCTGTTTAGCCTGTTCTGCCATCACAGGTGGCGCAGGATGAGCAGCACCTTCAGACCTTTTCATGACTTTTTCATAGCTAAGCATGTTATCTGTAATGTTTAAATAATCAATTCCATCCATTAGTATTTTAAGTTCTGGATAGTAAATTACCGAATCATCGTATGTGACATTGTTTTGATAAGAATAATATGACCCTACATTCCATTCAAAACTTACAGTTTGAAATTGGCTCATTAAATAACTTGTTGGATAGAAATCATTTTGCCAATAATGACTTCTAAACTGATCTAACGAAGCATCGTAAAGGGTAGCTAATACTTCAGCAATTACTTGCTCTTTATTCAATCCACTGATTTTGATTTGGTATTGTTCTTTACTTCCTGGCAAAGTTTTGTCTCTAAATGTTTCATATGTAATTAAAAGCGATTTATTTGACCAAGGTACATTAATAGAACCGGATTCTGAGAACCATCTATTTTCTTTTACATAAAACCACTTATAATTTAGGCCACCACGATAGGCTTCTATTATTGGTATGGATATTTTTGAATTATTATTGACTTTAAGCTGAAAAGTGTTTAAAACTTTATTATCCTTTTCAATTACCAAATGTAATTGAATATTTTCATCAGGTGTTCCTAAACTTAATTCAAGTTGATCGCCCGGCTGATAACTTTCTTGATTAAATTTCGTGAATAAAAATGCAGTTTTAGGAAACTGATTTTTAGCAAAATCTGTCACTACTGAATAATCCGTTCCGATTACTTCTATACCATCCGAATCCTTAGCTTTAGATACTATTTTATACACACCAGCTTTAAGTATAGATGATATATCCATACTTTCATCCGTATTAAACCCTGACTTTAATATAACTTTTTCAATTTCCCATGAAGCATAATCATTGACAGGATTTGGTGAATAATATGGTAAGAATTTTTTATACTCCAAAAATGACAATGGAAACTGAACATCGTCTGTCCAATATTTTTTAATTAGAACTTTTTCAGGTTCTTTTAATTTGAAGATTTCTATTGTTCCTTTTGTTGAAAGCGATTGACCGGATGTCCCTTGTGCTTTAATTTTTATTTCTTTAAGATCTGTAATATCTACCGTTTCATTGATATCCGCTTTTAGTTGAAATTCAGTATATCCAACTGTTACAATTTGTGTTGCACTTCTAGTTTCCCCCTGAATGTCGGTTACATCAACTTCTATTTTGAAGTAAAACACTGGATTATATGATTTACTAACAGATTCGTCAGGTATTGCAGGAAAAACAATATTAAAATCACCATTTTCATCCGTAATCAAATCCCCTTGTTTGACAATAAAATTATCGACATTTTGAGGTAATAGGTACCAATATCTCCAAAATGGAAAAGTAGTCATTCGTGTTACTTTATAAGACACCAGTGCCTGACTGATGTTCACACCTGCTAGAGAAACTGCATTACCTTTAATATGAACATCCTTGTTTAACTGTGTTGAGTTTTTAGGTGTCTCTATGTTGACTACAAAAGTTGGACGTTTATATTCTTCTACATAAAAAGTCTTGCGACCATGAATATTACTTTTATAACCTCCACGTATTGAATATGCCCCAGTTAATTTTCCTTCAGGAATGATAAAACTACCATTAAAACTTCCAAAATCATTACTACTCTTTTCTAATTTACTCACAACTTGATAATTCGCGTCAAGCAGTTCTACTGTAACTTGTTGATTTTTTAATATTGATGGTTTATTATTTTTATCATTTTCCAATACAATTCCTTTGAAATACACCGTTTGTCCTGGACGATAAATTGCCCGGTCGGTATAAAACTCTATAAATCTTCTTGTTTCTTCCTCGTGAATAGGATATGTGTAGTAATTCCGTTCATAATCGAGTACATCATTTTCTTTTTTAACGACAATCTTAAATCCACGGTCGTATTCATTATTAATTATGACTAGACCATTTTTATCTGATTGAAACTTACCGATAGTAGTATATACGTACTTATTTTGATTTAACTTATATGTTTGCATTATCAACTCTACAATAGCATTGTTTACAGGTGCACCGGTTACTCTGTTAGATACAACGATGACTCGTTTATCCCCATTTTCATAAGTTGTATATGACAAATTGGATACATTAAAAATTATAAATTGCTTTGCATTATTACCTTCCAATATTAATGCATATTTACCACATTTTAAACCTGTTGTTGACCATTCTGTCTTTTGAATATTGTATTCAGGGCTTAGATTGAAATTCAAAGTAGACGTTCTGATTTTTTTTTGATTTTGAACATAATTCAGTACTTCCTCTTGTGAAATATTTACTATGTCATTTCTAATATCCAATGGTAGACTATAAATGGAAATTTCAACTTTAGACACATTGTTGTGATCAAAGGCAAATAATAAGGATCTATCAGCAGGATACACTGACTCACCATAAATCTGGATAGTTGTTCTTTTAATTTCCTGTATAATCTGTTCACATTTGGAAGTGCCACTGGATTTTGGAAATTTAGTTATTGCATCCTCACATAGTTTAAGCGCTTCCACTTTAGGTTGTTTTCCAATATTATGTGAGATTAGATGATTAGCCAAAATCGCAATGATTTCAGTATGATAATCTATATGCTGATAAGTTTGGGCCATATCTTTTAGCGCTTGAATGTAGTGTTCGTCTTTATTTTCTAGTGTGCTATTAGTGAAGACATATTCTAATCGTTTGAGGTCATAATCTGCCAATACACGTTCATTACCACTTTCGAACTCATCTTTTAAAATTTTTTGAAAGAGGGAAAGGATTTTATAATGATTCGAATCTTCATTCATATCATTAATTTTCTTCGAAACAAAAGATTTTGCATTGTCAAAATACCAAGCTTGATCAATTCTAAAGCTATTAAGGCTGGTGACTTCAAACTGCTCATAATCAATAAAAAAGTTAAGTGCTCTGTCTACGAGTACTTCATAAATTGAAGGTCGGATTGAGGCGCCTACATCATTATATTCATTAAGTATTAACTTGAAACTATCTACTGGAATATCAAGGGCTTGCTTGTCGCGAATTGAGTACAAGTACCAATTTTCAATCGTCTTCAAAAACTTTTGAGTGTCCCACGATTTAAAATCGTCATTTTGATCATCTATCACAGATGTTCTTTCATTAATTTCCCATCTGTTATTATCAAAATACGCTTGATATAATTCAGATAAGTAAGAAGCCATGATATAATTAATAGGCTTAGACATCGAATTAATTCTTTGCTCAAACGCCTGCATTGTTTTCTCAAAACCATCTTCGTTGATTTTGATCGTAAGTCTTCCAATGTAAATCAGACTTTTAATAATCTGTGGATTATTGTTAACTTTTTCAGCTTCGACTAATATTTTTTCTATTTTTTCCAATGCTGATTTAGGAAGCTGATTTTTAATATCCTTTTCGACTTCGACCCATGCTTTCTCAAAATCAAAGTCTTTGTGTAAGGAATCTCCTGATAATAAACCCATAATAATGCTTAATGTGACGACAAGATATTTCATTCTATCTAATTATTTTTATAAAATATAACGAATTTGGATACAATTGAATTGTTCCATTATTTTATAAGATGTAAATTAAAGGATAAAAGTATAAAAAATCAATGTTAATTAATTGATAATAATTATATTTCGATATCGAATTGTTTGAAATTCTGGCATTTAACTTTATTTAACATTAAACTTATTATTGATTCAATGTAAGAAAATTAATGATGTATTACCAGTTTCAACAACATTAAAAATGTGATTCAAGTACTTATTTTAATGAAGCATTGACTATTGTAGCGTTTTGATTTGTCTGTCGTAGATTATCTTTACTTGTAAATCCCCGAAACCATAAATTCCTTGACTTTCAGAAAAAGCGTTAAATACTTCGTTGAATTCCGTTGATACATTTTCGATTATATTTTTAATCGTCTTTTCTGGACTGCCTATAGAATCTGGATTTGGAAATCTATCTAAATGTGCATGGCAAACTTCTTCTAAAAGCTGAAAACAAGAAGATTGTTTTTTAGATAATGCTTTCAACTTAATGAAATCAGAAATTTTGAATGCTTGCCATAAATTATTTCCTAAGGAAATATCGTCGAGTGTAAATTCGATTTTTGAATGAAATGCCTTTTCTAGCATTTGACTATTGGAAATACCAAAACCTTTCCAATAATGCCTTTTATGCTCAATGATTGGAAAAACTCTAAAAATCTTTAGTTTAGACTTTTTCAAGTTGAGCAAGGACAATACAAACCACATATTTGCTTGACAGAATAAATCATTTTCAAACCAAAGATAAATTTCTGAATTGTCAGGAAGATTTAAAATTTTTTCAAATTCTACAACACAATTATTATAGTAGTTTTTCGAAGTGGTATTGTAAGATACTGCAATATATCTTGATCGGTTTTTCCAAAAATCTATTAATGTATCACCCGTTAAATCCCCATCCACCAGACATTCTCTACAAATAATGTATGTACCATAAATATTGCATAACTTTAATTGTTTAGCTAAAGAATCACCATTTAAAATATGATATGTCATTAAAATATGATTATTTGATATGTAAGAAATTATTCATAATAGATTTCAAATCGTTCATACGTTACAATTTGAAAGTTTATTAAATGAATTTTATTTCAAAGCATCTAAAAACTGAGGATTATCAGGCGTTACAGCAGAAGCAAAATAATGCGTTAGTTGACCGTTTTCATCGATGAGATATTTACAAAAATTCCAGCTTGGTACTTCGCTGTTCCATCCATTTTGTGATGGGTCTGACAACCATTTATAAATGGGATGCTGTCCGGTTCCTTTAACATCAATTTTATCAAACAAAGGAAAACTCACACCATAATTTAATGTACAAAATGCTTTGATTTCGGCAACAGATCCAGGTTCCTGACTTAAAAACTGATTACATGGAAAACCAAGAATGACAAGTTCGTCCTGATGTGCTCTATAGTATTCCTCCCAAAGCGCATATTGCGGAGTATAGCCACATTTAGAAGCTACGTTTAATACAAGTATTTTTTTTCCTTTATAAGCAGACATTGAAATAACATCCCCATCTATTGAAGTCGCTTCTAAATCGTAAAAAGAAGTTATTGACGGTTGCATTTCCATATTTGTTTGATTTTTTGATGAAAGAATTTTATTGGATTTAATACACCCTATAAACCAATAAGGAATTCCAATTACAAAACCAAGGAGAATTTTTGATGCTAATGACATGAACATTTTCTATTAAAATAAATCAACCGAAATAATACATAATAAGTTTGCATTTGATACTAAAAAAAATGGAATACCAACAAATTTCTAACATTTATCGGTTAAAACTGCAAAAATTATATTTAAATTGTTAACTTTACAACCTAAATTAAAAATCTCAAAGTTAACATGCTAAATATAGTTCTATTTGGCCCCCCAGGCTCAGGTAAAGGTACACAAGCACAAAACATGGTGAATAAATACGGCATTTTACACATAAGTACAGGTGATTTATTCAGATATGAAATGGGTAATAACACCCCATTAGGTTTAAAAGCTAAAGAATACATGGCAAAAGGTGAACTAGTACCAGACGAAATTACAATAGGAATGCTTGAAAACAAAGTCAATGCAACTCCAGATGCAAAAGGTATAATTTTTGACGGATTTCCACGTACCATACCACAAGCAGAAGCTTTAGATAAATTTTTAGCTAGTAAAAACATAGAAGTCACTCTTTTACTTGCCTTAGAAGTCCCTGATGAAGAATTGGTTACACGTTTGTATAAACGCGGTGAATCTTCTGGTAGAGCGGATGACAGTGACGAAAATATCATTCGCAACAGAATTAATGTCTACAAATCTGAAACTTCACAAGTTTATGACTATTATAATAAGGTTGGAAAATCAGTAAGTATTGATGGTGTTGGAACGATAGATGAGATCTTTGATAAAATCTCAGAAGCTATCGACGCTGCCTGCTAAAATATAGATTAACTTAAACATTAAATTCAAGTGGCAGGAGACAACTTTGTCGATTATGTAAAAATATGTTGTCGTTCAGGTGCAGGTGGTGCAGGGATGTCTCATTTCCATCGCGATAAACGCACAACCAAAGGTGGCCCTGACGGTGGCGATGGAGGACGAGGTGGTCATATCATCCTGAAAGGAAATTCGCATATGTGGACCCTGCTACCGCTAAAATACAAAAAACATGTCATAGCTGATCCTGGACAAAATGGCGCAAGTGCATTGAAAACCGGTGCCAATGGAGGTGATATTATTCTTGAAGTTCCTTTAGGTACCGTAGCACGGGATGTTGAAACCGGTGAAATTGAATTCGAAATCACAAAACATGGCGAGACACGAATTTTAGTTAGCGGTGGTCGAGGTGGATTAGGTAATGCGCATTTCAAATCTGCAACTCAACAATCGCCTGTGTATGCCCAACCTGGACAGCCAGGAAAGGAAGAATGGAAAATTTTAGAACTTAAAATACTTGCAGACGTAGGACTTGTAGGTTTTCCCAATGCTGGAAAATCAAGTTTGTTAGCAGCAATAACGGCTGCAAAACCAGAAATTGCTAATTATGCATTTACTACATTAGTCCCCAATATTGGCATAGTCAAGTACCGTGATTCTGGTTCTTTTATCATGGCTGATATACCAGGTATTATTGAAAATGCACATATTGGAAAGGGGCTCGGACTACGCTTTTTGAGGCATATTGAGCGAAATTCTGTCTTACTCTTTATGGTACCCATTGACTCAAACGACATCTCTAAAGATTACCATGTATTACTACGCGAGTTACAAATGTATAATCCTGACCTCGTGGATAAACCGCGTATGTTGGCAATTACAAAATGTGATATTGTAGAACATGAATACATGGATCTCATTCGTCCTGAAATTAAAATAGATGTACCATTCTATTTCATTTCATCTGTTTCAGGCTATGGCCTTACGGAACTTAAAGATGCACTTTGGAAGCTTATGAACGATATAGATTTATAATGCATCTTTGCATTATATACTTATTTTGAATCAAAATTCAACGTAAGGAGCTTACAGAAATCAATAGAACAAATCAAATAAGGCTTCAACCATTCGAAGACTATGAATATGTACTTACTTTAATCATAAGATCTTCTACTTCATGTACCAAATCCATAAAATGTGGATCGCGTTTAATATCACGTTTACGCGGAATAGGTAAATCAACCGCAATATGTTCTACGATATAAGAAGGTGCAGATTTCATGATGTAAATATCATCACCAAGATAAACTGCTTCTGAAACATCATGAGTAACAAAGATTATCGTCGAATTAAATTTCTCCCAAATATCTAAGAGCAATTCCTGCATTTGAATGCGCGTTTTGATATCTAAGGCACCAAAAGGTTCATCCATGAGTAATATTTCGGGGTTTGCAATCAGGCTTCTTGCAATTGCAACTCGCTGTAATTGACCACCTGATAAAGTTGGATACATAGCAAATTTCTTTTCATGACCTTCAAGTCCGACTAATTTGACCATTTCCATTGCTCTTTCATCTCGTTCCTTTTTAGATACACCTTGATATCTAAGTGCTAGTCCAACATTATCTAATACGGTCATCCATGGAAGGGAAGAATACTGTTGAAAAACCATACTAATATGCGTATTATTATCGATGGGTTTTCCTTTAATCAAAACTTGGCCTTCAGTAGGTTTTTGAAGACCCGAAATATATCTTAAAATTGTGGATTTACCACTTCCGGACATACCAAGTATGACTACAAATTGGCCTTGAGCCGGTTTATCCTCAATAAGCAAATCAAAATCTTTTATGATCCAATTTTGCCCATTATCGTAAGACTGTCCTATGCCGCGAAGCTCGATTATATTATCTAAAGTTACATTATCCTCGAAATTTACTTTTCTCATCCTATCCACTTAAGTTTCTGTAATAACCTATAAATTTGATAAATAAATACTAATCCAAATACTACATGAATCGTCCATAGTGTATCGCCAAACAAATAATTCAATGGCCTAAGTTCACCTATAATAGGTGATATTTCATTGATCATAAGGACAATATAAATAAGGATAAAAATCCATGATACTAAAGAAACGATAAAATCCGAGATTGCATCCCACTCTGTTACTTTTTTCAAACTTTTAGTAGCATCGTATGAATCTTTAATTTGGTATTTGAACGGAAAAAGTTTCCTATCTAAATAGGCAAATGTTCTGTCTTGAAACAAACCGATTAACATGATAATAATAAGACATGCAATCGTAATATCAACTCTACCCTGCCTTTGGCCTGCTTTATAAATTAGCGAACCGATACCACCTTGGTCTGCTGATGTCTCAGCAACAATAATATATGTCCAGGATATTGCCGTAAGAATACGAATATCATCCGAGAGTTTTGAAATCACTGAAGGCAAATAAACTGTAAATATCGTTCCCCAATAACCTGCGCCCAATGTATGAACCGTCTTTACATATACATCATCGACTTCATCAATACGTTGTATTACTATAGGCAATAAGTAGATAAAAATACCAAAGGCAAGAAAATTTATTTTTTGTTCAGCATAGATACCAAACCAAATAATAAACAGCCCCGTCAATGCTGTTAATGGTAAAAATCTGATAGCGTCAATGAGTTTTTGAAATGCTCCTCTAAAAAATGGTACCAATCCGATAAGGAAGCCTAATGGTATAGCATATAGTATGGCCTTAATATATCCACCAAAATTTAGTCCTATAGATTTGGCAAGGTTTCTGACCAAATCATTTTTTTGATATATCTCACCAAATGCATTAAATACACGAACCGGATCTGGAAATATTGCCCGTGGTAAGATGGGTTTGGCACCCAATGTCAACATGGACCATACCCCTAAAAAGATAAGAATACCAACCGCTGTAAGTAGACTTTTCTGTTTTTTATTAAGCTCGCCGGCCAATTTAAACATCCACGATAAATCCATAACTTAAGTATTTTTTTTAATATTGAGCTATGCAAAGCACTAAATTAATTTAGTCAGCCTTAGAATTCATTTATTTCAAAAGCAAATATACAATTTGTTTAGATTTAAATATTAATTTTTTATACAAAACAATCCCATTATAAACCAAAGAGATTTTAAAAATATATTAATTTTACAGTATCTTTGTCCGATAATTTTCCAGTAAATTCATAACCAAAATCAAATAAATCTTGACTTTAATTAAATCTATTTCTGGCATACGTGGCACAATAGGTGGACCGCAAGGTGATAATCTTACTCCTGTAGATGTTGTATTGTGTACTGCAGGCCTTGGCACTTGGCTATTGAAGCGTGATTTGCCAAAAAAAATTGTTGTCGGTAGAGATGGTCGGATAAGTGGCAATATGGTGAGTAATCTTGCTATAAATACACTTATCGGTATGGGAATTGATGTTGTAGATTTAGGTTTATCTACCACGCCAACAGTTGAAATGTCTGTTAAACAGCATCAGGCAGGTGCCGGTATTATTTTCACAGCAAGCCACAATCCTGCACATTGGAACGCTTTGAAATTTCTTAATGACGAAGGTGAGTTTATGTCACCTGAAAATGGTCAGGAAATCATAAACTATATCGACTCGGGTCAAATGACATTTGCCGATACGAATAATCTTGGCGTTGTGTACACTTACGAATTTGCTATTAGAGACCATATAGACCAAATCTTAAATTATCGGCATGTGTGTGTGGACATCATACGCAAGGCAAAGCTTAAAGTCGTAGTAGATTGTATCAATTCTACCGGTGCAATTTCTGTACCACCGCTACTAGATGCTTTAGGTGTTGAATATGTGCTAATTCATGATGATAATTTCGGTCATTTTGCCCACAATCCAGAACCATTACCAGAACATCTAAAAGACTTATCAGAGGCGGTGATAAAACATCAGGCTCATTTAGGAATCAGTGTTGACCCTGATGTTGACAGGCTTGCATTTGTTTGTGAAGATGGTAGTATGTTTGGTGAAGAATACACGTTAGTAGCCATCTCAGATTATATCCTTAGCAGAATAAATGGAAATACAGTATCTAATTTATCATCAACAAGAGCATTAGCTGATGTAACTTTAAAGCATGGTGGAAGTTATACAGCATCCGCTGTTGGCGAAGTAAACGTAGTTAATATGATGAAGGCGACTAATGCTGTCATTGGTGGCGAAGGTAATGGTGGCGTTATCGTTCCGGATTTACATTACGGGAGAGATGCTTTGGCAGGAATTGCATTGTTCTTATCTCATTATGCACAACAGGGATTATCAATGCTCGAACTGAAAGCAACTTATCCGTCCTATCAAATCATTAAAGATAAAATAGAGCTCACAGCTGACATCGACATTGATATTTTAATAGATAAAGTTAAAAGCAATTTTTTAAATGAAAGACTAAACGAAATAGATGGGTTAAAAATTGATTTTGAAGCAGGTTGGGTGCATATGAGAAAATCCAATACAGAACCAATCATTCGAATTTATTGCGAAGCCAAAGACGAAACAACAGCCAACACACTTATTAACAAAGTAAAATCAGTGATGTAACATGAGTATGCACACAAAAAGCGATCTAGAAGCTTATTTTGCACCTTATAGAGAACATATAATTGGTCTGAATCAGGAGTTTGAATCACCATACGGTAGAAAAAAAATAGTTTATGCTGATTGGACAGCAAGTGGCAGGATGTACAAGCCAATAGAAGACATCATACAAAATATGATTATGCCTTTTGTTGCAAATACACATACGGAAACCAATGTAACCGGCTCAAGCATGACCTTAGCATATAAAAAAGCTAAAGAGATTATAAAAAAACATGTCAACGCCAAAAAAACCGACATCCTTATTTCTTCCAATAGTGGTATGACTGGTGTTGTCAATAAGCTACAAAGAATTTTAGGCATTAAATTACATGAAAAATTTGAAGGAAAAATCAAGATAAATCAGGAGGAAAGACCCATAATTTTTGTTACGCACATGGAACACCATTCCAATCAAACTTCTTGGATTGAAACCATCTCAGAAGTCGTCGTTATTAGTGCAGATAAAGAAGGGCGCGTTGATTTAGAAGATTTTGCGACTCTGTTAGAAAAATATAAGGATAGGAAAATAAAAATTGCTGCCGTAACTTCTTGTTCAAATGTAACTGGATTGAAAACGCCCTATCACACTATCGCAGGAATGATTCATCGAGCAGGTGGCATTTGTTTTGTTGACTTTGCTTGTTCAGCACCCTATATTGACATAAATATGCATCCTGAAGCAAAAGATGAATATTTGGATGCAATTTATTTCTCACCACATAAGTTTCTCGGTGGTCCTTCAAGTTCAGGCATACTTATTTTTAATCAAAACCTTTATTCAAACCGAATTCCCGACAATCCTGGTGGAGGAACAGTAGATTGGACTAATCCTTGGGGCGAACACAAATATCTTGACGAAATTGAGGCAAGAGAGGATGGTGGAACACCCGCATTTTTACAGACGATCAGAGTAGCTTTGAGTATATTACTAAAAGAAAAAATGGGCGTAAAAAATATCTTAGAGCGAGAACAAGAAATGCTTAAAATCATCTGGAAAAGACTTGAACCAATCCCCAATGTAAGAGTATTAGCTAATCAACACAAAGACAGATTGGGTGTTATTTCGTTTTACATCGATGATTTACACTTTAATCTTGCTGTTAAACTTTTAAACGACCATTTTGGTATTCAGGTGCGTGGTGGATGTTCTTGTGCAGGAACTTATGGACATTACCTTTTAGAGGTTACTCACGAACAATCAAAAGCAGTCGTAGAAGAAATTAATATGGGTTTTTTAAATAATAAACCAGGATGGATTCGTATGTCTATTCACCCTACTATGACAAATGACGAAATCAATTACATTTTAGATGGAATAGAAATATTGAGCAAAAAACATACGGATTGGGCAAAGGATTATAAGTATGATGTGCATACAAATGAATGGACACATTATTCAAATCCGGAAACAGCATCTAACATTGTAGATGCATGGTTTAATAGTCGTTTGCTTTAAAGCTAGTTAAATATAAATGATTTTGCCGATTTATTATTAACGTTCATCTAATTTTCAATTGATTTAGTAAAGATTGACCAATTTTTATGCCTATCTTTACTATCTAAATCTGAAATCACAATGCAGATATACTTTAAAATCATTTGGGAAAGTTTTATGCAAGCAGTTGAATCTCTGCGAAGCAATACTTTAAGGACAATTTTGTCACTTCTTGGTATAACCATTGGTATATTCTGTATTATAACCGTAAAATCAGCGGTTGATTCACTTCAAGATAACATTATTCAAGGTTTCAATAAACTTGGTAGTGATGCAATCTATGTAGAAAAAATGCCATGGAATGATGATCCTGGACATAATTTTTGGAAGTACGAAAAACGACCTAAACCTTCCTATGATGATTATGTTGCCATTAAAAATAGAGTTAAATCGGCACAAAATGCAGCTTTTATAGCATTTACAGGCGGTCGAACTATAAAATTTCGTTCTAGTTCTGTAAGCAATGCTTTTATCATGGGTTCAACAGAAGAATACCCTAATATTCAAAACTTCAATCTAGCTGAAGGCCGACTTTTCAATCCTATCGAATATGAATCAGGCGCCAATAAAGTTGTTTTGGGTTATAATGTATATAATGCTTTATTCGAAGGTATATCGGGCATAAATAAAGAAGTAAATCTCTTTGGCCAAAAATTTCAGGTAATCGGTTATCTACAAACAGAAGGTGAGAACTTATTTAATTTCATGAATTTTGATGATGCTATATGGATAAATTTTAACTCATTAAAAAAATACACGAACGTTTCCGCATCTTCCCCAGTTGGTAGAATGCTTGTGATAAAAGCAAAACCAGAGATGGATCTTGAAGTGTTAAAAGGTGATGTAACTTCAGTATTACGAGCAAAACGTCAGCTAAAGCCATTAGAGGAAAATAACTTCTCAATCAACGAACTTTCTATGCTTACGCAAATACTTGACAAGGTATTTAAAGTATTGAATATCGCTGGATTTATGATAGGTATATTCTCTTTGATTGTCGGAATGGTAAGTGTAGCCAATATTATGTTTGTATCTGTCAAGGAACGAACTAATATTATCGGCATCAAAAAAGCTCTTGGCGCAAAGCGATTTGTCATCATGTCTGAATTCCTCATCGAATCTATTATCCTTTGTATAATCGGAGGTTTTTTTGGATTAATTTTCGTATTTATAATGTTAAAACTTATATCTGGCATCACACCGTTTGGAATGAATATGTCTCTACTCAATGCGCTTATTGGCGTTGGTACATCTATCCTTGTAGGTATTATTTCGGGCATTATACCCGCTTCTAAAGCCTCAGCAATGGATCCAGTAGAAGCCATAAGGCAATAATTAAGATATTAACTAATTTGATTAAAAAAATCATTGTTTCAAATGTGAAATATCAAGATTTACTAACAACTTTTTAATATTTTATTATCTTTGTCCTATTATTAACAAACAAATTACATTACTTAAACAATTCAGTAGAAATGAAACATTTATTTACATTTGCACTTTTAATTGCGAGTTTATCTTTATTTGGTCAAAAAAAGATAGTTTGGTTTGATCTTGGTTTAAAAGGTCAATATGGTGCTGCCGGCCTGTACAATCAAGCTTTGGCAGATGATAGTAGATATGGTTACACAATTGGTTCCGGCTATGGTTATGGCGGTAAATTAGGTATTAATTTTGGTTATAATGGATTATCAATTGATGTAATGAAAAATACCGGTAAACAGGTTTTTGACAAAACTCCTACAACAATTGAATGGAGCTCTCTTGATGTATATACATTATTTAGAAATGCCAAAAATCTTGGCTACTTCGAAATTGGTCCTAAATTTTCATTTGTAGATAAAGTAACTTTAACTGCTGATAATGGAACTATAGATCAACCAAAAGAAAACTTCAATAAAAACGTTGTTTCTGGAGTTATTGGTTTTGGTGCTAACATTATGGGTAATGACGGTAGATTTAGTGGAATTCTTGGTCTTAGATTTGAATGGGCATTCACAGATTTAGATTCTAAAAAAGGAAAAGAGGAAGGTGCACCTGTAAATGACCCTGTTGTATATGTTGACAATGGAACAGCTGCTTCACATGTAGCATTTGCTGGAGTAGTTTTCGAACTGAACTGGGGAGTAGGCTATTTTGGTAAAGCACGTTGTGGTGCTAGATCAAAATTCATCATGTTCTAAATCAAAATACATTTTATTTGATTTTTTTAGGTTTATATTCTCACATTCAATCCAAACAATATAATATTTTTTTGCTTTTTTTGACTATCAAACATTTAAGCATTGAATTACAATTAAAAGAGAAGGGACATTGTCCCTTCTCTTTTTTTATTAAGAAATTCACAGTTATACCACATTTTAATTCAATCGTATACAATAGTTTTCAAGAATGAAACATTGTGAATAATTTAAATTCAATACATATTTCTGTAATTAATATAATATTAAAATACACATTCAATTCAAAGATATTAATCTTGTATATTCACTGTGATTAATTACTATATAATATCTACAATTACCTATTTAAATTACTTTCAAATTTTAGTCACCTTTCAATATTAGATCATTTTCTAGTCGTATTAAAAAAAACCTAAGTTTTCTAACTTAGTTTTGTAATACTAATTATGATTCTATTTTAATGGCTAAATCTCCATTTTACAAACTAATACGAGCACCAAGCATCCAGTTTCGACCTGCCTGCGGATACAAAAAGTTTTGTGTAATTAAATCATTTACTATATAAGAATAGGTATAACCATTAGAAACATACAAATCGTTGAAAATATTACGCAATTCAAAAGATATTTCAAGCGATTTCCAGTATTTAGATTTAAAGTCACCAGCAATCCTAAAATTATGAAAATAGTATGCATCAAGTTTTCTATTCGGATTAGAAGTGTTATCAAGATACTGACTTCCCACATATTTAGAAGACCACCCCACTTCAATGTTTTCAATTGGTCTATACACTAAACCCAAAGCACCAGTCAAGGATGGTGAAAATGATATATCCGTATTTTCATGTGCAATTTCAACTTTATCAAAACCATTGGTGTAGTCCGCTATTACTTCTGTAAAATGTTTAATTTTGTTTCGACTTAGGGTTGTATTGAAATTCAAATGTACATTATCGGTAAGCAATACCATCACATCTGATTCCCATCCAAATCGATAACTATCCGGAACATTAACACGAATATTTGCACCGACTTCGTTTAGTTCTCCGGTGAGTACTAACTGATCCTTATATTTCATGAAATACAAATTTGATTCAAAACTTAGTACGCGATGTTTAAATTGATATCCCAATTCTACATCTCTAAGATGTTCGGGCTTAGCATTTTCTACAAAAACATTATCAATAAAATCACCTCTTGAAGGCTCTTTATTAGCAATAGCGTAGGATAGATAAAAATGTTGATTGGGTTTAATCAAATATTGAAGACCTGCTTTGGGATTTACAAATGTAAATTGATTTTCGATATTTATCGAACGTAAATCTTTATCAATTCCTAATAAATTATGGCTTACCAATCGCAATTGAACATCCCCAAAAAGAACCCATTTTTCATGAATATTATGCGTCCAACGCAAATATGAGGAAAAATCTTTTTTTGTGCCGGTATTATCATAATATTTTCGCTCCTTGTCAAGTTGAGGTATTGTAATTGAAGACTTAATAACATGTCCATAATGGTCCCCATCATAAATAGAGCCAAACAAGCCAAATTGCAATTCAGATTTATCACTCAATTTATAAACGGCATCTGCTCTAAGACCAAAAAGATTATTATTTAACCAGCGACGACGGACAATATCTGAACGATCAATTCTATTTCCATTTTCATCAAATATCGGATCTATTCCATATCCAGACCACTTGGCATTTAGCTTAAACTCTTCAAAATAACCTTTCCCTTTTGTATAAAAAAGTGTAAATTTAGTTTTCCACTTTGCAGAAGGCATCCATGATTCTATAAGTTGAATATGCGTCTGACGGTAATTGTCCACTTGATTTGGATAAGTATAGTAATTATACCGACGATCAGATCCGAAAAGATTTATAGAGTCTGCCGGTGTTTTATAGAGATCCCCTTTATTTAAGTTGTAATGGTCAATAAGCTTTTGCGGATCACGATCCAATTTCTCCTCTGGAACACCATTCCATGCTTGGTATGTTACTTCTTTACCGGATATGATATTTAATTTGAGTGATGAGGATGATGTAACACGAGAAGCCGTAAAGAAATAACTATTTAAATCTGCGGTGGCTCTGTCCACATAACCATCGGATTTGATCATACTTATCCTACCTTCTATACTATATTTGCTCTGCATCAATCCAGAACCAAACTGAGCGGATAATTTACTTGTATTAAATGAACCATAACTTGCTGAGACATCGATAAATGGATTAACTTTAATGTCTGAGGTATTTAAACTTACCGTCCCACCAAATGCACTTGATCCGTTAGTAGAAGGGCCAACGCCACGTTGAATTTGCACTGCATGTACAGAAGTCATCAAATCAGGCATATTCACCCAAAATACATTTTGCGACTCAGCATCATTGACAGGTACATCATTGAGTGTGACATTTATTCTGGTTTGATCTGAACCACGAAGTCGCATACTTGAATATCCTATTCCGGCTCCAGCATCAGAAGTTACGACCATTGACGGTGTCCACTGTAAAATATACGTTGCATCTTGGCCTGTATTTTCTTTATTGAGTATAACTCTTCCTAGATTTTGTCTTGTAAATGGCCCATGCTCACCTACTCGATTGGCATGAATCTCGACCTGATCCAACCTAAAAATCTCTCCAAGGAATGTAATATTAATAATCGTATCCTTATTTATTACCAAAGGCATTTTAATTGGTTCATAGCCGAAATACATGGCTTTGAAGGAATAGCTACCTAAAGGAATATCTTTTATTTCATACCTACCTTTTTCATTTGTAGTAGCTGCATAATTCGTTCCTTCTAAAAAAACAGTTGTAAAATCCAATAATTCACCTTTTTCATTTTTTACTACACCCGAAATTTTAAATTGGGCGGATAATGAAATGGAAAAAAACAAGAATAGAATTAAATAAAAGTACTTCATGATTCACATTTAAAAAATTAATAAAATCCAAAAACTGAAGTACAAAGAAGCATCACTATCCCTTCCCGGCATTACCCTGGCAGGTTCGATGGGTATAATCTCAGCAAGAGCAATGCTCAAGCACCCCAGTTATTTATGAACGCAAAGTTAGATAAATAACTATACTAAATGAAATTAAAATCAGAAATTATTATTTATTAGCTAATTAAACAATTAACTAAATGTCAAAATTTATTCTAAAATCTTAAACAAAGTTTCATTCTAAAAACAAATTTAATAGTATCATAACATTAACCCAATAAATTTGTATTGATGTTATATCAATTATTAATTATTCATATTAAATATTTCAAGAATAAAAAATGACCTTATAATTGTATAAGGTCATTAAAATTTAATACTTGTAAAATTGATATAATTATTGGATTTGCTCTTTTTTTTCGTTTTTCCTTTTTGTAATTAAGGATGCTACAATTCCACAGAATAATGAAACACCAATAATACTTAATGACAATCCAATAGACAAATGATAATGATGTGCCAATATCAATTTAATACCTACATATGTCAATATAACAATTAGACTGTATTTTAGATAATGGAAAACATCCAGTAAATTAGCAATAAAGAAATACATCGATCTAAGCCCTAGGATTGCAAAAATATTGGATGTAAATACAAGAAATGGATCTGTTGTAATCGCTAAAATTGCCGGAATACTATCTAAGGCAAAGATTACATCCGTCATTTCTATAATAAGTAATACAATAAGTAACGGCGTAGCGAACAATATACCTTGACGTCTTATTAAAAATTTGTCACCATGTAAAATATTTGTCACGGGTATTATTTTTCGAATCGATTTATATATCTTATTATTTTGTGGGTCAAACTCCGCCTCATCAGATGAAAACAACATCTTCAATGCAGTAAATATTAAAAATGCACCAAATAAATAGGTAGCCCAAAAGAATTGGTTTATAATAGCGACTCCAAAAAATATCATGACTCCACGCGATACGAGTGCCCCCAGTATTCCCCAAAATAAGACCCGATGTTGATACATTTTTGGAATACCGTAGGTTTTGAATATAGTTGCAATTACAAATATATTATCCACACTTAGAGATAATTCAATGATATAGCCTGTCAGATATTCGGATGCTGCTTGCCATGGAGTATCATTGTTAGGTGAGATCATCAAACCTTCATTATACAACCAGTAAATTATCCCAGAAAAGCTGAGTCCCAAGGTAGTCCAAACAATAGTCCATTTTGTCGCTTCTTTATTAGTAATTTCATGGGCATTTTTATTAAAAACACCTAAGTCAATCGCCATAAATGTAGCAATCAATATAAGAAATGCACTCCAAACAATCATATTTATCTATTTGTATTTTAACATTAAACCTCAGCTTCTTTGCTAGAGGTTTAATGTTGTGTTTTATATAAAATTTATTTTGTTATATATGGTTTTACCTTTTGTACAAAATCTTCTGCATCTAACAAATCAGAACCAATTTGTTGATTTTGATTTATTTGATATACTGGCCAAGTAATTTGTTCTTTATTTTTCTTCAAAAGTTGAATTTCTACTTTTTGAAGCGAAGTTACATTTACTTCATTTGAAAATCCCTGGCTTAATGATTTAATAACGTTAATTTCACTTAATGTATTTAAATCAATTTTTTCAAAATCCGGATTTCCTTTTACCCAATAATAAATATTACTTTTAGACTTATCCAAAGCGAGTACTTGATTTGTTAAATCAGTAGCATCACCTATTTCAACCTGATTCATTTTCATCATGGACTTAAATTGCGCAATGCCTTCACTTCCTCTTCGAATCACTAAAAACATCATAGGAACAAAAATCAATGCAAATAAAATGACATTCATTATAACATCAGACATATTAAAATAATTTAAAAATTAATAAAAAAATTATGGACTTTCTTAAAATGAAAATTAGTCCTTTGAATCTAAAATTAAATTATATGTCTATCTTACCAATGATGATGATATGGATATACTAAATATTGTAAACGAAATGTACACAGTCGTTTCCCTATAAATACTGTGTATTTTATATAAAGTTCAAAAAATCCTTTGACTTTTGATACTATTGAATTTTGCTGATATATAATCGGTTCTAGAAATGGATTATAGGTACTACCTTGTCTTTTAAATCCGGATAAAAAGCTCTTACCATTATTAAAAACAGATGATAAAGTAAGTAATCCCGACTGCGTTACGGTCTCTTTGTCTTTTTTATATGCTTCTGACGATACATTTTCTGGAAAACTGTAAAGTGCAGTAACATATAAAGTTAAAGATAAAAACCATGGCCAAAATCGACTATTCCAAATCATGGCGCAAAAGTATATTGTTTTTATAATATTAATAAATAAATTTATGTTTATATGTATATAAACATAGTAATTAACTAATTTTTTATAAAAATAAAAAAAGTGAGATGCTTATTTATTGCTAATCTCACTTAATAATTAGATCATTTAAATCTCACACCATGTATGACTAGTGATCGGCATTACTACACAATCCTTGTATTTTATGGAAAACATCATGTAATTTAGTCAAACTTGCTTCGATTTTATCATTTTTGCTTTTCTTCTTTACGAGTTTGTCTAAACTTTCAGCACCAGCTATTAATTCATTAATTGCTTCTTTTATTGCTTTATTGTTAAAAGAATTTGGAAAAGATGAACTACCCAACAGCTTTGCCTTTTCAAGCATTTCAGCTGATCTAGCTTTAATAGGTTCAAAATTCCCATCTTCCATAGGGTGGAATGTTTGAGCCATTACAACATGAAAGTTTTTAAGGGCCTGCCATGAATTACGTTCAATGGTTAACAAGAAAGGATCGTTAATTGCTTTTTCATAATTTGCTTCAACTGCTTTCCAATCAATGACATTCCATGTTGCATTTAAATAATCACCACGTTTATTTTGATATTTTAAATAATATGCATGTTCCCATACATCGATACCCAAGATAGGAATACCTCTGTTATCTTTCATGGCATCCATAATTGGATTATCCTGATTAGCAGATGAGGCAACAGCTAGTTTTTTGTCCGGATTTACATATAACCAAACCCATCCTGAACCAAATCTACCTAATGCTTGATTATTCATCAATTTTTTCAAACTGTCTAATGAGGTAAATGTTTTATTAATTTCTTCTGCTAATATACCTGTTGGCATTTTCTGTGCATTAGGAGAAAGTACAGACCAGAATAAAGTGTGATTATAATGTCCACCTGCATTATTGCGAATTGCCGGGCTCCTTCTTTCAGCATTCAAAAGCAATTCTTCGAGTGTCCAGTCTGTCATTTTGCTATCATTGACAGCTTTGTTTAGATTATTCAAGTAAGCTTGATGATGCTTCGAATAATGAATTTCCATTGTCTGAGCATCAATAAAAGGCTCTAATGCATCATAACTATAATTTAACTTAGGCATTGTAAAAGGCTGTGCCTGAGCCCAAGTACCGCTAATCATAAAAAATGCAATCACATAAACAATAAAATTTCGCATGATGTAAATATTTTTATTTTATAACACTATTTTTAGAAAATTAGTTGAATAATATACCATGTTTTTTTAGAATGGATAGTTGACTGCAACTTGTACATTTCCCAATCCCTGTTGTCTAATTTCTTTAAAGGTATACCAATTACGCCCTGTAAATTCATCTTTGTATGGACTCCTCAATTTATAGCCAAAATCAAATCGAATGATAAAAAAATTAAAATTAAAACGTATTCCATAGCCGGTTCCTATTGCCATCTGATTGATAAATTTTTTAGAGATAGCTGCATCAGGCCGATCATTATCGTTGTGTAACAACCAAACATTACCAGCATCTACAAACAACGCTCCATCAACAAAGTAGAACATCTTAA
Source organism: Portibacter sp. (assembly GCA_040391315.1). GTDB lineage: Bacteria > Bacteroidota > Bacteroidia > Chitinophagales > Saprospiraceae > OLB9. Next base: position 101,821 of record JBEBYC010000008.1, read on the forward strand.
AACGGTATTCTGCATTGAGTTCAAGTTTTAAATCACCTTGATTCGTATATACTATGGGTGGTGCTTCTAATTTATCAAGTGGATTTCTGTATGCACCAGGACCTGCTTCTTTGATATTCCATGCCCTTAAACTATTTGGACCACCAATACCAAATTGGCGAACAAAAGGTACAGCTCTATTTTCACCATATCCTACAATGGTTCCTAAATTTAGCCTGGCTGCAAAACTCTCCGTTTTAGAAAATTCCTTATTATATCTCGCATCTAATTCGTAACGAACATACTTTGCAAATTTTTTATCTCCAAGACTCCAATGGTCAGACCTATTAGCAAGGGAATTGTAGAGTTGATTAGCCATGTGAACTTCAACACCAGACATTTCCAAGTTATTGATAACTAAAAATGAATTACCACGCCCAATCTTATTACTATTATAAATGTATGTGAAATCTCTGAAAAGGAAACCGGTACCTAATGTATTTTGAAAAGATAATAAAACTAAAGGGTTATTTGCAAATCTTGCAGTATCTTTAATCGTATATAAATCTAAATTAAAACCTAATGGCCTGAATATATACCTATTGTTTTTGGGGGATGTATAATCAAATCCGTAATTTACATTAAATGAGCTTAAACCATACAAATCAATAATATTATTGGATGTATATCCGAGTGCAATATTTGTTGTACATTCTTCTTTAAAATCTCTATAAAATTTATCTTTGACAATTCCTAACTTATTGACCAATTTTCCGAGTCCGACAAAGTCCTGAAATGCTGGAATTGTAAGATTATTTTGAAGCGTAATATTATTCGCTCGTTGAATAAAACCTCGACCACTTTCGTACCCCAGTTCTGTTCCTATCTCAGCCCGTAAGGTGTATCTTTCTGAACCGCCAAGTAAATTTCTGTTAACAAATTGAGAGGAAAGTGATATTCCAAAAAATCTTGCTGCACCTAAAGTTGTAAAATACCCTTGCATACCACCATCCCATGTCCACTTTTTGACATAAGGTGAAAGTATAATGTCGTAATGCATAAGAGAATCTATCTCGTTATCAGGTATTGCATTAATTGTAACAAACCGGTACGTTCCAAGTCCATTTAGCTTACGGAAGGTTTTTTGTCTGTCATCTCGACTTAATAATTTGTCAGGTCTTAAAAAAATTGAATTATCCATTACCGATTTCCTGACTAAGAAATCTTTAGATTGTCTATAATATTGAATCGAATGCAATGAATCAAGTGTAAGACTTTCTGGCAATTGGTCTTTATGATAATCTGTAAATACGCGAATATGTCCCGCTCTGAACTTATGATGAAGTGTATCAGGTAAAGGCGCTCTAATTTCTATAAAGATATCTACGCTTTTGTTGACATTACTACTATCCCCGGATATTTCAAAGTAATTAGTTGAGAAATTGATATATCCATTATTTTGCAATTTAAGAACAAGCCTGCTTTTTTCAATTTCAAAAGTATTGTAATCAATATAATCTCCAGGTTTAATAAGTGCTTCGTTTTGACTTTGATTTATAAAAGACAATATCTGTTTGTCATTGGATTCATATGTTATATTCTTGATTATATAGCGTGGTCCAGGTGAAACGATGAACATTAAGTTCATTTCATTCCAAATCTCATTTGTATGCGTAGTTTGCCAGCCATATTGACGCTCGTCCATAAAGTAGTCAACTTTAGCCTCATAGTAACCTTTTTTATATTTTAAGTAATTTTCCATATCTTTAGTGATGGCTTTCGCTTTGTTTATATCAAAGAGTGAAGGTGGTTCGCCCAAAGTTCGAATTGCTTTGTTATACCACTTTTGTTGTGATGAATCGGCATTAGAAAGATAAAGATATTCCTTTGGAATAAAAAATAACACTTTATGGTTTGGTTCCATATCAATAAATGTCAACAATTCTTCCTTTAACTTTGACTCATCTTTTATTTTTGTTTTATTTTTAAATACTATCTTTGTATCTCTTAACAGCATTTGGCCAGGTGATAGATACCGGGAAGAATTGCAGGAACTTAAGAAAAGTAGACCTATCAACATTCCTATTAGCCAACCTGTTCTGATACTAAAATTGTGTGTCATTAACATTTGAAAATTAGTCAATTTGATATCCAAAGCAAAGATAAAAGAAGTTCGTTCCCTACATTTGCAAAAATATAGGCAAATTTATAATAAATTCATCGTTGAAGGTGGTAAAGCATGTATAGAATTTATAAAAAATGAAAAATTTATAATTAAAGATATCTTTATTACCGAAATCAGCTTTGAAAAATATGACCAAATTAAGGAAATAAAAAAATATAATGTCACCGTTATTACTATTAAAGAAATGGAACAAATCTCTTCTTTAATGTCGGTGTCTGATATATTAATCGTAGCACTAAAAGCAGAGGACTCTATTGATGTATTACAAATCCCAGAAAAAAATGCAATATATTTAGATAATGTTCAAGATCCAGGTAATGTAGGTACAATCATTCGTATTGCAGATTGGTTTGGAGTTGATGTAGTTGTGAGATCACCTGAATCGGCGGATTTTTTTAACCCCAAAGTCGTCCAAGCTACTATGGGTAGCATGACAAATGTTGCTTTAGTTACCGCTACACTTCCTAAATTGACGAAGTTTAATCGGGAAATTTATGGAACGTATATGAACGGAACCCCGATTTCCAACATATCCATACCTGATAACGCAATCATTGTTATGGGCAATGAAGGTAAAGGAATTTCATCTGAAAACGAACCATTAATCAATAATAAAATAAGCATTCCAGGAGCTCAAAACAGAATAGCGGAATCACTCAATGTTGCAATTGCAACCGGAATCATTTGTTCTCATTGGAAAAATCCTAAATTATAATCAATCGATCCGTATATAGAATTCTGTCTACCTAATACCCTATTTCTTCATTGAAAAGTTAACACTTGTCGAATATTTTTATTTTTAATATGTTAAATTTAATTTTATAATCAACCCATTTACAACAAGTAATACAATTAAAATTATGAATACTTCATTAATAACAACTTATACATAACGAAAACAACATATAAATAGAAAATTATATTTTTTATTTACAAAATATGTTATACCTTTACACTTCCAAATGGTAGATAAAGATTGACCAACTGGAAAACCGATCCATTTTTAAACCCAAACCCGATTATATGAACATAGAACATTACACTCCTATTCGCTTATCAAAAAAGCAATTTAATTTTGCACATATATTCAAAGTGCATATTGAACCATTTTTATTAAGTTTGTTAGTTTTGACAGGTATCATTGGTTCCATTTATTTGTTGGGACAAAAGATTATTTTTTCTGAAACTCAAACAGAATTAACAGAAAACAACGGTAAGCCATTAATTTCTTCTGTTGCATCCGTATTGGTTAGTGAAGAAGCTCCCGCAAATGCATTTGATGAATACATCTCAATGGACAAAAAGATTATTGCCGGTCAGCGTTTTAATTTCACCTTTTTACAAGATGAAAAAGCATCTCGCTATGTAATGGAAATGGGTGATGGTGTGCGGTTAATTGTCACACAAAAGAATTTATTATATCAATACGATAAGCCCGGTAAGTACGTCATTGAACTCAAAGAAATTAAAGACGGTCTATTGCATATCGTAGGTACTAAAAAGATAAAAGTTAAGTAAAATTTATTATCCCATAAATTAAAAATGCCATTCCTGAGATTCAGCGAATGGCATTTCTTTTTATTATTGTCTGTATCTTTTTTTTATTTTTTTTATAAACCTTAGTAATGAAAAAATCAGATATCAAAACCTTGCCTGATTATTTTGATTGATATATCGACCTGAATGAAAATATAGAACTTAATGTAGCTTTTGATAATAGTATAATACAAATTGATCATCTTGATTTAATACAACTAAAACGGATTGGTACATAAACCTATGCTGAAGGCAAATGGTCAATCAATAAAATCATTCAACATTTGACGGATTGGGAACGAATCTGGTGCTATAGAACTATTCTTGCTGTGCGAAATGACAGAACGATTCCCAGCGGACATGATCACGTTATAATGGCTAAAAAAGCAAATGCAGATGAAATAACCATTGAACAACTCATTGCAGAGCTACGATTAGTAAGGTTAGCAACTAATTGCTTTATTTAAGACATTAATAATGATTTACTAATGTCAAATTGCAAATTTCTCAATAATCAAATGTCCGTTCTCGCAATGGGTTTTAACATTATAGGGTCATCAACTTTATCACTTTAACGTTATTAGAGCAAAGTATCTGCAACTTGATCGATAAATTTTTTTTTTTTTAGATAATGATATTTAAAAAAGAGCTTGACATAATAGTTGATTTTAAGTGCTGAACATACAAATCAATACATTACGTCAAGCCTGATTGCTCTTATAAACAAAGGCATTAAAAAATATTATACATATTATATAAAGCCTTGTGTTTTCATCCATTCGTCATTGAACAACTTAGCTATATATCTACTACCATGGTCATGAAAGAGGACAACTACTACATCTTCAGGTTTTAATTGTGCTTTCATCTGTAATAATCCAGCTAATGCTGAACCAGCACTATATCCAAGTAATAAACCTTCTTCTCTAGCAAGTTTACGAGCTGCAAGTGCTCCATCCTTGTCTGTTACTTTTTCAAAATGATCTATAAGACTAAAATCCACATTTTTAGGTATTATATCTTCGCCGATTCCTTCAGTAATATAACTATGAATCTCATTTTCATCAAAAACACCCGTTTCATGATACTTTTTAAATACAGAACCATAAGTGTCTATACCCCATATTTTAATATTCGGATTTTGCTCTTTAAGATATTTTGCAACTCCTGAAATCGTACCACCAGTACCTACACCTACAACAAAATGTGTAATCTTTCCATCTGTTTGCTTCCAGATTTCAGGGCCTGTAGTTTCGAAATGTGCTTGACGATTAGATAGATTGTCGTATTGATTTAGCCAAACAGAATTAGGAATTTCCTTACTTAGTTTTTCGGCAACAGAGTAATAAGATTGCGGATCATCAGGCGCAACATTTGTCGGGCAAACGATGACTTCTGCACCCAAAGCTCTTAAAACATCCACTTTTTCCTTAGATTGTTTGTCGCTGGTTGTAAAAATACATTTGTATCCTTTTACAACTGCAGCTAAAGCGATCCCCATACCAGTATTACCAGAAGTACATTCAATGATCGTCCCACCAGGTTGTAAACGGCCTGATTTTTCGGTATCTTCTACCATTTTAAGCGCCATTCTGTCTTTAGTAGAATGACCAGGATTAAAAGTTTCGATTTTACCTAAAACGATACAAGGCAAATCAGCCACGACTTTATTGAGTCTTACTAAAGGAGTGTTTCCAATAGTTTCCAATATATTATTTTTGTAATCCATTATATATTTAAATTTATTTAAAAAGAAGACAAAGGTACAAAAAAGTAAAAGGTATTTGATTTATTTATTACTTTCAATACTATCCATAGACTTGACCGTCTTGTCCCAAAATGATTTAAATATAGGCTTGACAGCTTCAAAAAAGGCTTTTCCTTTTTCTGGCAAAGGCTCTAATAATGAATACGTTATTGAAGCTTCTTTAACTTCCGGCTTTAAAACACTCATTGCATCTACCAGCCACAATGAAAGACTTAATAAATAGGCATAAAATATAGCCTGAAGTGTACCGCCAGCGATTTTATTTACAAAATTAATGTTAACCGCTTTGAGTAAATCTTCCATTTTACCACTAAAATATCGAATCAAATACATCACACCTAAAAAGGTCACAACGATACCTAATAAAAAAGACATTGCAGGTGAAGTTTTCAAAATACTTTCAAGAATATCCATCACAATTGGTGAAAGTTTCAGAGCTGCAATTATTCCAATTATCAATGATAAGGAATTAAATACTGTTTTTATCAATCCTCTTGAATAACCGAGATAAAAACCAATTGTAATAACAATCGCAACGATAAGGTCTAAAATCATAAATTGTTAAATTTTAGTGCAATAGTACATCTTTTATCCAAATGTAGATACATTATATTTTCAATAACGCAATTATTAATTGTAAATATATATAATTGTGTATAATTAAAAATTGATTCCGCAATTAAAATTATAAAATTAATTATACATGGAATAGTTTTTACACTTCATGATATATTCAATTTCAACAATGTCATAAACCATATTCAAACATCATCCATTTCAAATTACCTATACAACAAATTCTTTAAGTGCATCTGCAATCTTACGGTCGTTACTCAATCGAGGCACCTTATTTTGTCCACCTAATTTACCGAGTGATTGCATATATAGACGAAAAGCATCTGGTTTCATAATTCGCAATTTTAAAGGTTGTAATATTTTACCTTTTATCAAGTCATCATAGTAAATATTCTGACGACGTAATGCTGCATCAATACGAGCCGATATATTTTCTACATTTTTGGGTTGCCCTTTAAATTCTACAAACCATTCATGATATGGCAGGCTACCGTCTATGGGATTTACTTGAGGTGCTACTGTAAACTCAACAATTCCTAACCCCGTATCATTTAAAGCAGTTAAGATAGCCTCTTCTACTTCTTTAGCAATTACATGTTCACCAAATGCAGAAATGTAGTGTTTGACACGACCACTTACAATAACCCTAAATGGATTTAAGCTTACAAAACGAACACAATCACCGATATTGTATCCCCATAATCCTGCGTTACTATTGATAATAACGGCATAATCTTTATCCAATTCGACATCATTCAATGTAAGACGTTCGGGAAGTTCATCTTGTATTTGACTAACTGGTACAAATTCAAAGAAAATATCTGATTTGGTATTAAGTAACAATCCATGATCATTTACATCATCCTGAAATGCGATAAACCCTTCAGATGCAGGAAATGTTTCTATACTGTCTATTTTATCGCCTACAAGTTTTTCAAGATTTGCTCTATATGGTTCAAAATTTACACCACCATACATAAACAAGCTATAATTAGGAAAAACATCCTTAACTGTCTTTTTACCAGAAACATCAAGGATACGCTCATAGTACATTTGCACCCAAGGAGGGATACCACTTATTAATGTCATATCTTGATGGATTGTTTCTGCAACGATTTTATCCAATTTTGATTCCCAGTCCTCAATACAATTCGTTGCATAAGAAGGCAATTGATTCGTTCGCACCCAGGCGGGAACTTCATGATTGACGATACCCGACAATCGACCAGTTGGTATACCACCTTTAACATCCAACTCGGGTGAACCGGAAAGAAATATCATTTTACCTTTAAAAATATTTGCATTACCTCTTTGATGGATGTAATTGAGCATGGCATTTCGTGCAGATGAGATATGATTGTGCATACTATCCTTTGTTATAGGAATATATTTTACACCGCTAGTAGTTCCGGAAGTTTTAGCAAAATATTTAGGCTTTCCAGGCCAAAGAATATCCGCCTCACCTTGAGTTAATCTATCTATAAATGGACGCAGATCTTCATAATCTGATATAGGAACAGACTTTTTAAAATCTTCATAATTTTTAATTTTATCAAATTGATGTGATTTTCCAAAAACTGTATGTTTAGCCTTTGCTATTAAATCCAACATTATGTATGTTTGATCATGAGTTGCTGTTTGTTTCCACTTTTCGATAGATCGCGCTGTCCATGCTGCAGCCTGCCTAACTGCAAAAGTCTTAATACCCATATATGATAACTGTGCTTTACAGCTCAAAGATAATAAAATATCTATTTTAGGAAATATTATATAGCCATTGCTTTATGCAATAAGACAAATTAAATAATTATCATATGTTTATAAAATTGATTGAAAGAAAATTACCTATATGATAAAACATTATGTATATTTGCCCTTTGGAAATTTATCTTTCAAGATTCTATTTCCTGATTCGAAAAAGAAAATTAACACAAATTAATATGGCTAAAGTTTTAGTAGTTGATGATGACAAAGGTATCAGAAAAGCATTACGTGATATTTTAGAACTTGAAAAATACGAAGTTGACGAAGCAGTAGATGGGCTGGATTGCATCGTAAAAATTAAGCAAAACAACTACGATGTAATCATCATGGACGTAAAAATGCCCCGTATGGATGGCATGGAAGCAATAGAAAAAATCCAAGATATTGCACCAGATATACCTGTCATTATGATTTCTGGACACGGCAATATTGATACAGCTGTAGATTCTGTTAAAAAAGGCGCCTTTGACTTTATCCAGAAACCACCTGACCTCAATAGACTATTGATTACATTAAGAAATGCCTTAGACAAATCCAGTTTGATTTCTGAAAAGAAAAAACTTCAAAAAAAGGTCAGCATCTCTAAAACGCAGGAAATTATTGGTTCGTCTGAAGGTATCAATCATATTAAAGAAACCATTGAAAAAGTTGCACCTACAGATGCACGTGTACTTATCAATGGTCAAAACGGCACTGGTAAGGAATTAGTCGCAAGATGGATTCATGAATTGAGTAAAAGAAAAGATCACCCGATTATTGAAGTTAACTGTGCTGCAATACCATCAGAATTAATAGAAAGTGAATTATTTGGTCACGAGAAAGGTTCGTTTACCTCGGCTATAAAACAGCGATTAGGGAAATTTGAACAAGCACATGGCGGTACACTTTTTCTCGATGAAATCGGTGATATGAGTTTGTCAGCACAAGCAAAAGTGTTAAGAGCCCTTCAAGAACAAAAAATTACACGCGTGGGTGGTGAAAAAGATATAACGGTTGATGTACGCGTTATAGCAGCTACAAATAAAGACCTTAGAGAAGAAATTGCTAAAGGTAATTTTAGGGAAGATTTATATCATAGGCTTGCTGTAATCATCATTAAAGTGCCTTCACTCAATGAACGTAGAGATGATATTCCAATTCTTGTTCAACATTTTATTGCAATGGTTTGTGATGAATATAATATCCCACACAAAAAGATAGACACTAAAGCAATAAAGTTGTTACAATCTGTCAATTGGACAGGTAATATCCGTGAACTAAGAAACGTTGTAGAACGGTTGATTATACTTTCTGACAAAGTAATTACTCCTCAAAATGTAGAGTCTTATGTACAGTTAACATCAACATATACACCTACTAATCTGAATACTTTATTTGATAAGTTTGATGATTATTCTACTTTCGAAAAATTCATTAAAGCTGAATATGAAAAGTATAAAGGTCAATTAGTTTAACTTCATGGCTAAGTATGGTCGACTTTTCAGTTTTATTGAATTAAAATTTGATTTATTAAAGTAAGGAAAATTATGAGTGAGATCAATTTAAATAATGGAAATATCAAATTGGACACGAAAACGAAGAAATGGAGCGAGGTAAAAGGAGAAAACTCCTGGACCATGTTTAAAGTTATCGCCGAATTAGTTGAAGGATTTGAAGTATTAAATAAAATAAATCCTTGTGTTTCTATTTTTGGGTCAGCTCGAACCAAACCAGACGACCCTTACTACGAATTAGCTTCTACAATTGCTAAAAAATGTGTCGATGAAGGATTTGGTGTAATTACAGGTGGTGGTCCTGGAATTATGGAAGCCGCTAATAAAGGTGCTTTCTTGCATAATGGACTTTCTGTCGGTCTTAATATCGATCTACCATTCGAACAATTTAATAATCCTTACATTGAACCTGCGCGCATTTTACATCATCGTTATTTTTTTGTACGTAAAGTCATGTTTGTCAAATATGCACAAGCTTTTATTGTATGTCCCGGTGGTTATGGTACTATGGACGAATTGTTTGAAGTACTCACTTTAATCCAGACTAAAAAAATTCTACCTGTACCTGTCATTTTGGTAGGTACTGAATATTGGTCAGGTTTGAAACAATGGATACAGGATGTCATGTTTAAAAAATTCAACAACGTTTCCGAAAAAGATTTGGATTTAATGCCTATTACAAATGATCCGGATGAAGTTGTTTCGATAATACGCAATTTTTACGACGGTTCTGACGACATTCATTGTATTAAACAGAATTACGAGCTCTAATTTTAATTAAAATATTCTTTCAAATACAATTTTGAAGCCGCATTATAAGTTTTAAATTTGGTAACAATTAGTCTATTGACGCACTTTAGCCGTTATCTAAATGAACTCAACAATACTCAGACTAAATACATTATACCATGATATTGTCTTTCAGTATCAATATTATCAAGTTGTTCGGTATGTTGTAAGCTTTATAGTTTCTGTTATTATGGTTAGAAGCTTGCTACCACAAGCTGATTTAGGTAGATATGAATTAATGACATTTATCATTACAAGTATTAGTAGTTTCTGGCTGAATGGTATTAAAAATGCATATATTTCATATTATAATCATGTAAATGAAGATAAAAAACAAAAGCTACCTTTTACCGTATTTCTATTACTTTCAGCGATTGCATTTGTTTCAGGGATAGCTCTATTTTTGTTTCCCGAAATATTCAAATTCTTTAGTGCCGAAAGTTTAATACCCTATTTAAGTATTATCGTTTTATATCTATTCTTTTTTGCTACCATACCATTAATTGACACTATTTTTTTATTACAAAAAAATAATAAGCAATTATTTGCATATACGCATTGGAGTCAATTAGGGTTTTTAACATTAACGATATTTACGGCCATCTTCTACCCAACACTTCAGGCATTTATAACTGTATTGTTGATATGGGCTGGAATAAGATGGTTTTATCTACTTTTTGTAGTTTTAGCACCATTTAGAATCACGATTGACAAACAATTGATGTATTTTTTTGCTGTATTTTCATTGCCGCTTACATTAAATATGGTACTTGGTAGTATGATGGAAATGATCGATGGATGGTTTGTAACACGGTATTTTAGTACTGATTTTTTCCCTGTTTTCCGTTATGGAGCGCGTGAAATGCCTATATCTTCATTACTTTTTGGATCTTTGTCATTAGCTATGATCCCTTTATTAACAGATGATATGGCCAATCTATCAATATTAAAAGCCAAAGCTACAAGACATATGCATTTACTAGCACCGCTTTCTTTAATATTAATGATCATATCGCCTATTGTTTTCGTTTCGTTTTATGGTGAAGCATATCAAGAATCAGCCTATATTTTTAATCTTTACTTATTGATATTGATAAGTCGTGTAATGATGCCACAGACGATTTGTTTTGCAAAACATCAACATGCTATCATTATTTGGTCAGGTTTATTGGAAATCCTTTCGAATATTATTTTTAGCTACTGGCTTTTACAGTATTGGGGTGTTTATGGATTAGCAACCGGAACCATCATCGCTTTTACTTTACAAAAAATCATATTGATTCTATATAATTATCGAAAAAATGGCATAGGGATAACTGAATACGTAGCTATAAAACCATTTCTTATATACGCTATCCTACTTATCGTTACTTTTTTTATCACTCTCAAATTTTAAAAATACGATGAATATAATCGAAGCCACACAGATAATAAAAAATGCAATATTAAATATATACACAGAGCGGGAAGCTTCGCTTATCGCAAAATATGTAGTCGAAGATATAACAGACCATCAGTTAGAATTTAATGAAGACGTTGAAACCCTTATTTTACAAGCCAAAGAGCGACTTTTGCAGCAGGAACCATGGCAATATATTTCTGGATGGGCTGATTTTTATGGCTTAAAATTTAAAGTTACTCCTGATGTTCTAATACCGAGACCTGAAACAGAGGAATTGGTTTCAATGGCATTAAATTATATACATAAGAAACAAATTAACTATGTACTTGACATTGGGACAGGTTCAGGTATCATCCCTATTACTATTGGTAAAAAAGCAAAACAGTCTTTAAAAATTGAAGCTTCTGATATAAGCCAATCTGCTTTAAATATTGCAAATGAAAATGCCCATTTCCATAACGTTAATATTTCATTCATATTAAATGACATTTTGGATCAAAATAACTGGCATTTATTACCCAAGGTGGATTTAGTAACTTCAAATCCCCCCTATATAGGCCAAGAAGAAAAAAGTAATTTATCATCACATGTCATAAATTTTGAGCCACATTTAGCTTTATTTGCTAACCATCATGTTTTAGAATTTTATGAGGCTATTTCATTAATGGTGATGCAGTTTCAAAATCCGGGATGTTTGGTACTTGTTGAAATCAATGAACTTTACGGCAACGAAGTGTGCGATGTATTTATAAAAAATGGACTAATCAATGTTCATTCGCATGTTGATATGCAAGGTAAAAAACGCATAGTACAAGGAGAAAAACCAAATAAATAACGAATTCCCTCTTATACAAACAAAGGGATAAACCCAAATACACTGGATCTATCCCTTTACATTTAAGTATTTAAAAGATTGATTTTCAATCATTTAGTTGCGTAAAATTAAAACTTTAAGCAAACACACTTTTAAAAATAGATTTAAATTATCAACTAAAAATCTTCAGGTTGTTGCCCCCATTTTTCTGGTGAACGCCAAAGTGCAGAGAGCAACAATTCTCTCATAAACAAAAATTCCTTAGGCAATTTGTTATAGAAAGTTGAAAATAATTCCTGATGAGAGAGCAATTCTTTTTTCCATACTTCTCTATCAATGGTCATAATCTTTTCAAATTTTTCTTGTGAATAATCAAGACCATTCCAGTCAATATCTTTATATCTTGGCACCCATCCTATAGGACTTTCCACGGCAGAAGCTTTGCCATGAACACGATTAAAAATCCACTTTAAAACACGAATATTATCGCCAAAGCCAGGCCATACAAATTTACCGTTTTCATCTTTTCTAAACCAGTTAACATTAAAAATACGCGGTGCATCAGGCAAATTTCGTCCAAATTGCAACCAGTGATTAATATAATCGCCGATATTGTATCCCATAAAAGGCAACATCGCAAATGGATCTCTACGGACCACACCTTGAGCGCCGAATGCAGCAGCTGTCGTTTCACTACCCATGGTAGCTGCTGTATAAACCCCAAAATTCCAATTAAATGATTGATATACTAATGGAATTCCAGATGCACGTCTTCCACCAAAAATAAAAGCTGATAACGGCACACCATTTACATCATCCCATTTTTCATCAACGGCTGGGTTTTGAGAAGCGCTAACTGTAAATCGGCTATTTGGGTGAGCAGCAGGTTTACCACTATTTTTATCGTAAGGCATTCCGTGCCAATCAATTAAGTCATCTGGTACTTCTTTCGTTTTACCTTCCCACCAAACATCCCCATCAGTTGTTATAGCTACATTAGTAAATATGGTATTAGATTTGATTGTTTCCATTGCATTTGGATTCGTTTCGTAGTTGGTTCCCGGAACAACCCCAAAATATCCACTTTCTGGATTTACGGCAACTAACTGCCCAGATTTTTCTCTATGAATCCAAGCAATATCATCACCTACAGTAGTTATTTTCCAACCTTCAAAAGTAACTGGCGGAATTAACATCGAAAAATTGGTTTTACCACAAGCACTTGGGAAAGATGCAGCTAAATAAGCTTTTTTCTTTTCTGGTGATTCTACCCCCATGATAAGCATATGCTCAGCCATCCATCCTTCTTCTCTTGCCATTACAGAAGCTATACGAAGCGCAAAACACTTTTTACCAAGTAAAGCATTTCCTCCATAGCCACTGCCATAAGATACTATTAGCCTTTCATCAGGGAAGTGTGTAATATATTTTTCTTTATTACAAGGCCATTTCGCATCTTCTTCACCAAGTTTTAAAGGTGCACCAACAGTATGAACACATTTAACGAAATCACCTTTTTCTATATATGGCATAGCTTGATCCCCCATACGAGTCATGATTTTCATACTAACTACTACGTATTCTGAGTCTGTAATTTCAATTCCATACCTTGAATAAGGTGAGCCTATAGGCCCCATACAAAAAGGTACTATATACATCGTACGTCCTTTCATACACCCTTTAGTAAGTTCATTGAGAATGCCTTTCATTTGAGTAGGGTCCATCCAATTGTTTGTAGGCCCAGCTTCATCTTTAGTACGACTACAAATATATGTTCTATCTTCTACACGTGCAACATCACTCGGGTCACTAAAACAAGCATAGCTATTAGGCCTGAGCTTTTCGTTCAACTTAATAAACGTACCTTTATCTACTAACAACTGACACAAGCGGTTATATTCTTCATCCGAACCGTTACACCAGTATAAATCATCTGCTTCAAAATACGCTGCCAGGCGCTCAACCCATGCATTAATATTTTCCCTTCCGGAAACCGCATCATTAGATGCAAAAACTGAATTATTCATTACATTAATGGATTATTATTATAATCACAAATTTAGAAATTAATTCTTAATTCTACCTATAAAATATATAAATATTGACCAGCAACCATGAATTTAAAAGCATTTTAAATTAGTTAAAATTGCGTAACATTATGATTATTAATCGATAATTCTATTTTTTTTAATGGAATATTAATATTCATCTCAAAATATTTAATATAGGATATTGTTATAGATTCGTAATAAATATTATATCGCACACATACTCATTCGACTTCACTTCCTAATTTAATAATTAACAATCGCTGATGTAGATTTTAATGTTCTAAACGCCCTAAACTATCCCTATATATCTTATCTTTATGTCTTTTGTATGGGTCAATTCCCTTTTAATACTGGCTTTATTTGGAATTGACTTTTTTATTAGAATTGTCAAGAGATTAAACATTTTTCAAACAAACAATACTTTACATTTTGAGATTATAAAGTGAAGTTGGAATGTAAGATTTCATTATTTCTTTGATTAATCAATCATCACTAAAATATCCCAGTTTAAAATTGTCAATATAAAATGTCAATTGCACTGATAAAATTCTAAATAAAATGCTTTAATTTGCAGATTCTTATTTTAAATTAAAAAAATTTATGATTCTTATCACAAATGATGATGGAATTGCAGCACCAGGAATTAAGGCGCTCATTGAGGTTGCTAGCAATTATGACTCGGTATTAGTTGTAGCTCCTGATTCACCACAATCCGGAAAAGGACATGCAGTCACCCTCAATCATCCGTTAAAATTAAGAAAGGTTGATCTATTTGAAGGAATAGAAGCTTATGAATGCAGCGGTACACCGGTTGACTGTGTCAAATTAGCCAAAGATGTACTTTCAAAAGGCAAAAAGATTGAACTTTGTGTATCTGGTATTAATCATGGTTCCAATGCATCAATCAATATCATCTATAGTGGCACAATGTCTGCTGCTATGGAAGCGAGTTTGGAAGGAATACCTTCAATAGGTTTTTCTCTTTTGGATTTTAGCTTTGAAGCCAATTTTGAAGGTGCCAAATTATATGCTGGTAAAATCATTAAATCCGCTTTGAAATCCCCAATGCAAAATTGTAAACTTCTCAATGTAAATATACCCAATTGTCCAGTTGCTGATATTAGAGGAATTAAAGTTTGTCGTCAAGCCGATGGTATTTGGGAAGAAGAATTTCAGGAAGGTATTGACCCGCGTGGTGAAAAATATTACTGGTTGACAGGTCGATTCACATCTAAAGAAGATCGTTCGAGTGAAGACCACGATATCTGGGCTTTGGAAAACAATTATGTATCTGTTGTCCCATCAGGACATGACCTTACACAATACAGTGATATGCAAACATTTAAACATTTAGAAAATTTATAAAATGGAAAAAAATTCATTCTTAATGGGCTTTGTTTTGGGAGCCATCGTACCTGTAGCAGGCTTTTACCTTGTTGAAAATATTTTTGATGTACTTACTCAAATGGGTTGGATGGATGAAGTTTCAATGTCAACAGGTGCGAGAAGATATAGAACGATGGCTTTACTTGCAATGTGTTGCAACTTAATCCCTTTTAATATTTCTAAAGTCAAAAAATGGGATAATACTATGCGTGGCATTATTATTCCAACACTTATCTATGTTGTTGCTTGGGTTTACACATTTTATGACCAGCTTTTTGCATAAAACACCATGATCTACTATATTATTGCTGGCGAAGCGTCTGGAGATTTGCACGCTTCCAATCTCATGGAAAGCCTAAAAATATTAGACAATGAAGCTCAGTTTGTCTGCTGGGGCGGGGATAAAATGGAGGCTGCTGGTGGATACATGGTCGAACATTACCGCAATACTGCTTTTATGGGATTTGTAGAAGTTGCCAAAAATCTTAGAAAGATTTTTGGATTTCTTGACAAATGCAAACAAAGCATCGCTCAAACAAAACCAGATGTTTTAATTTTGATTGACTACCCTGGATTTAATCTTCGTATCGCAAAGTGGGCAAAATCCCAAAATATTAAAACAGTCTATTATATCACTCCACAAGTATGGGCATGGCATCAATCACGCATACATGATCTCAACAAAAATACAGATTTATTATTAGTAATTTTACCTTTTGAAGCTGCTTTCTTTAATAAATTTGGTTATCATGCTATCTATGTTGGACATCCATTGACGGATGCAATAGCGAGATATAAACCTGATAATGTGTTTATTAAAAAATATGAGAGTAAAGAAGTTATTGCCCTTTTACCTGGTAGTCGGAAACAGGAAATAAAACTAATCCTGCCACCAATGTTGGAAGCACTTAAACAAATAGATGCAACTATTTTACTAGCCAGTGCGCCATCGATTGATGATGATTTATATCAATCTATTTTACAGGATTCTGGAATGCAAAATAGCGTTACCATCATTAGGAACAAAACGTATGACATCCTTTCAATATCAAAATTCGCTTTAGTAGGAAGTGGTACCGCTACATTGGAAACGGCTCTATTTAAAGTTCCACAGGTCGTTTGTTATAAAGGCAACTCCCTATCATATCAAATTGCAAAACGCTTGGTTAAAATCACTTATATTTCATTAGTAAATTTAATTGCCGGGAAAGAAGTAGTGAAAGAATTGATTCAAAACGACTTGACTTCAAAAAATATACAACAAGCGCTTGAAAATCTAAAATTAAATGAAAGTCAAATTAGAAAGGATTATGATAGTATTATTGAATTACTAGGTAATGCAGGCGCTTCTGATAAGGCTGCAACTAATATATACCATTTAATTTCAACTGAATGACATTAAGTGAAATATATACTGTATTTTTTCGTGAAATTGTCACGACATCATGGCAAGAATTGATAAGTACCATTGCTCAAATCGCCAGTGTTTGGTACGCTAGAAAAAACAACATTTTAGTTTATCCAACGGGCATTATTGGTGTAATTTTAGCTTCTTGGGCATACTTATTTATAGCACATCCTCCTTTGTATGCAGATGGGATATTGAATATTTATTATTTTGGAATGAGTACTTATGGTTGGTATAACTGGATACAAAAAACAGAAGATGATGATGATACCTACCCTATTAGCTGGTGTACAAAATCAGAATTATCCTCAGGAATAGTTGGTTTCATTTTGGGCTGGGCAGGTATATATTATTTGTTGGTATATATAACTGATTCTAATACACCTATGCTCGATTCATTGGTCTCTGCAACGGCTGTAACAGCAATGTGGTGGATGGCCAAACGTAAAATCGAAAACTGGATAGCATGGATTATTAGTAATATCATTGCAATTCCTTTAAATTTTTATAAAGGATTTATGCTATTTACAGTAATGTATATCATTTTCCTAATTTTAGCTTATATGGGTTATAAAACATGGAAAAAAGAAGTAAAAGGAAAGCAAATTGATCATATTGATTCTAAAGGTATTTAAAATTTTTATTTGCAAAAATCAAATTTGCCTATCGATAGATTTAGTTAAATTATAGCTAATTAGCTAGCATATATATAACAAATTAATAAAAATCGCAGTAAAATTATATCTTTGTCATTCTAAATAAACATATATAAACAGTGAGTATTTTAATATTTTTGATTGTCTCTTATATATTATTAAGCATAAGTTTGTTTTTGCTTTTCCCTAAAGCAGGTGTAGATGCAATTAAAGGACTTATCCCTGGTTTAAATTTTGTTGAATGGTGTAAGCTTATTGGGCGAAAGCCTATATATGCACTCTGGCTACTTTTTCCAATCGTCAATATCTTTATTTTTTGTGGTATGGCGGTAGATTTAGTACGATCTTTTGGCAAACTCGCATTTAAACACACTACAGCAGCTGTATTGTATGCTCCTGCAGCATTTTTTAAATTAGCATTAACACCTGATGATTTATATCAAGGTCCCACTATTCCAAAAGAAAGCGCTTATGCAAAAAGTATCGAAGACGCTAGAACAGCAGGCGACATTTACCATCTTAATAAATTAGAAAGCAACAATCCTTATAAAAAGTCTGTACTTCGCGAATGGACAGAATCAATCTTTTTTGCAGTTTTTGCAGCATCTTTTATACGTATGTTCTTAATAGAAGCTTATGTAATTCCGACACCGTCAATGGAAGGCTCACTCAATGTAGGTGACTTCCTCTTTGTATCAAAGGCCAATTATGGTATCAGAATGCCTATAACTGTTGCATCTTTGCCATTGGTCCACAATCAGGTGCCTTTTTTCAATTCAGAATCTTACTTAAAATCTCCAAGTCTTCCTTACAAAAGACTACCTGCATTTGAAAAAGTAGAAGCTGGAAAACCATTTGTATTTAATTGGCCAGTTGGAGACAGTGTATATATCACAAGTAGCCGCTCTTATGCTGTAAGTCAAGTGCAAAAAAATCCAAATATTATAATGAGTGATCCGGAAATGGCAATGAAAGTACGTTCAAAAGATTATGTTGTTAGACCTATAGATAAAAAAGATCACTATATCAAAAGATGTGTTGCCGGACCAGGTGATTCACTTCAAATTAAAGACAAACAAATTTATTTAAACGGCAAACCTCAGCAAAATTCTAAACATCTGCAATTCCTTTATCAGGTTATTTTACCTGAAAATATATCCATAAGCAGTAAAAAACTTGATGAATGGGGGATTGATTTTGGCGATAATTACTTTTATGGACAAAGAGAATTATTTATAGATGGTAAAGGATTGGTACATTTAGACAATGAACAGGTTCAGAAATTAAAATCATTACATCCAAATGTTCAGGTTATCCCTGCTGAACAACGTCCTGATCCAAATGGGTTATTCCCTTTTGACACAATTGCAGGTTCTGAAAATTGGACAGTTGACAATTATGGGCCAATATGGATTCCTAAAGCGAATAGCACAACACCACTGAATTTACAAAACTTACCTTTTTACCGTAGAGTGATAGAAGTATATGAAGGTAATAAGTTAGAAATTAAAGGTCAAAACATTTTTATTAATGGAGAAAAAGTAGACAGCTATACCTTTAAGCAAAATTATTACTGGGCTATGGGAGATAATCGCCACAATTCAGAGGATTCTAGGATGTGGGGTTATGTTCCAGAAGATCATGTAGTAGGAAAACCATTGTTTATATGGTTCTCTACAAAAGAAGGCAATATGAGTAATGGTATCAATTGGGATCGAATTTTTAAATCAGCCACAAAAGATTAATCCTTTAGCTATATTTAATTTGTTCTTTATTATTTTATTTTGAAATGAATTCTAACTTTGATTTCGATCAGATGAACAGCTATTTATATAATTATAGCCGTTAAATCTTAATCAAAAAATTTAAATCACAATAGATTATCCCTAAATAATATTCATATCCGCGATTAAAGCAGATAATTAAGTTATCATAATAAAAATGTAAAGACTATTGAGCATAAAAATAGCTCTGGTAAGCTACGACTTAGGTTTGGTGTTTTGTTTATGAATATTTTTCTTATGGTTAGATTGTACTTTTTCCGTTTTAGATTTATTTATTATCCTATGTGAACTTTTATTCTTAGAATGAGCAGTAGTATGTTTTTTATATGTTCTAACTTGTTTCGGATTCCACACAGGACTTGTACCGATATGAGCCGGAATTTTAATCTTAGCAATTTCTGCTTCAATTACTTTTTCAATGTCCTCCAATTTATACATTTCAGCTTCATTAACAAATGTAATAGCCAATCCTGAAGTATCAGCTCGCGCTGTTCGGCCAATTCTATGTACGTAATCTTCTGCGTCACTAGGAACATTATAATTTATGACAAGGTCAACATCCTTAATGTCAATACCTCGCGCTAGTACGTCAGTAGCAACGATCACGCGTACTTTATTCGCTTTAAACTTATTTAGAACATCCTCGCGCTCATGTTGTTCAAGATCCGAAGAAATACCAGCGACATTGTAACCTTTTCCTGAAATACTTGATATAATATCCCTAATTGAGCGTTTAGTTGAAGAAAATATAATTATTTTCTCGTATTGTGGTTTATCCTTGATTAAATCGTGAATTAAAGCAGGCTTATTATGATCATTTACTAAATAAGCTGCTTGTAGTATGTTTGCTGATGGCTTTGAAATAGCCAATGAAATTTCAACAGGTTTAACCATGTTTTTCTTAACCAACTCACGAATCTTAGGTGGCATTGTAGCGCTAAACATTAAAGTTTGACGCTCTTTGGGTAGTTTTGAAATGATTTTTTGAATATCATCATAAAACCCCATATCCATCATTCTGTCAGCTTCATCTAAAATCAAATATTTAAGATTATTAAAATTCGCATTTTTTATATTGATATGACTGATTAATTTACCCGGGGTAGAAATTATGACATCTGCATTTTCAAGTGCTCTTTTTTCCTGCTCCCAAGCAGCTCCTGTTCCACCACCATATATGGCAGCTGAAGCAACGGGTATAAAATATGAAAAGCCTTGAATTTGTTGTTCAATCTGAACAGCGAGTTCTCTTGTTGGTACGATGACTAACACTTTCACACCCTGTTTAGTTGAATTTGATAGATGATGTAATACCGGTAGCATAAAAGCGGCTGTTTTACCTGTACCAGTCTGAGCGCAAGCTATCAGGTCTGAACCATTTAAAATCTCAGGTATAGCTTTTTCCTGAATAGGAGTAGCTTTTTCAAAACCCATATAGGAAATCGCTTCTAAAATCCTTTCATCAAGACTAAATTCATTAAAATTCATCAATAATTTTTATTTTAGTTGCAAAGATAATTAAAAAAAAGCACACGCTGAAAATATTCAACGTGTGCCTTCTTTTATGGACGATCAT
>JBEBYC010000009.1:0-117409 GCA_040391315.1 Portibacter sp.
ATATAGATAAATATTAACCTTTTAATGCGGTTTTTATATAGGAAATGGGATAGATAAAGGTTAAATATTTCACTAATTCTCAAAAAATCGTTTATATATTAAAAAAAACATATAATTTTGTACCGATTAATGGTCAGTCTCTCTCCGTATTTATATTTTTTGTATTTTTGGCTTGTTATTTGTTTGTAATATTCTTAGCATAAGTGTATGCTATACAGTATACAGCATGTTAATAACATAAATTGATATCTAAATAAGTAAGACATATAGTTATGCTTGTTTGAAATTATGTTATTTTTGCGGATTGAATTTAATAATTTCTAAAATTCCTGAAATGAGGAAAATTTTTATTACATTACTATTTGGGGTTATTTTTTATCTGAATAACGTCCAGGCACAGGTAACAATATCTGTTTCTAGTGCGCTTGTAGATCAAAATGCCAATACAACAGTCGATGTGACAGTAAATGGCTTTACAAATCTTGCAGGAATGCAGTTTTCTCTTAATTATGACTCTACAATTCTAGAGTTTGTTTCCTTTACAAATGTAACTACACTTTTATCAGATTTTGGCAGTGGACTGGCAAGTCACCAGGGGACAAATTTTAAAAAAGGTGAAATTGTAGTTCAATGGTATGATGCCAATGGTAAAACGTTACCGGCAGGTACACGATTATTTTCCATTATGTTTAAAGCTATCGGTGCACCGGGAAGTAAATCGGATATTGTACTAAGTGGTAAACCAAGGACAATAGAAGTCTTTGATACAAGCAATAGAGTTTTAACTGTTACAGGAAATAAAGGAACTGTAACGATTAAAGGTACACCTAATAATAATACTTGTGTTGACCCACCATGTTCTAATCCATCCAATACGCGTGTTGCAGGTGATTCATTACAGGTTAAAAAGGGTAATAATATTTGTGTACCTATTAGAGTGAAGAATTTTAGAAAAATGCTTTCTATTCAAGGGTCTTTTAATTGGGATCCGACTGTATTAATGTATACCAATGTAAAATTTCCTGCTACTGGAGGTATTCCTGGATTTGGTGGTGACAACGATTATAATGCTAATAAAGCAAATGAAGGTAAATTTAGCTACTTATGGTCTGGCGATACGACGACTTTGGCCGATAATGCTATCATCATGGAATTATGTTTTAATGCAATTGGAGATATAGGTAAAGTTGGTTGTATTGAAATGAGCGATAAAGATGTTGCAACTATTTGGGAAAATGATCTCGTAGGAGTTATTCCATTGTGTTATGGATATGGAAAAGTGGTCATTACAGATACAGATCCGAATCCAGAAGTAGTTACGCTTAATTTAGGCACCGGCTCTGGAAAAAAAGGTGATATTGTATGTATTGATGTAAGTGTTAAAAATTTTACTGAAATATTTACAATTCAAGCTACTTTTACATGGGACCCTACACAGTTGAAATTCAACAGAACTGAAGGATATAATTTGGATGGTTTGAGTTCGGGCCGATTTAATAGTACAAATAATACTTTAATCATGTCATGGGCAAGTGGTGAAGAACAGACAAAACCCGATGGACATGTAATCTTTAGAATGTGTTTTGAATTACTTTGTCCGGCAAATAATAATTATTCTGCACCAATTTCAGTTTTAGGCACACCTGAAATTTCTCAAAAAGTAAATGGATCACCTGTCAAGGTACCATCTCAGATTAATGGTAATAGTATAAATATTTCGTGCGCTGATTCAACAGATCCATCTTGTTCGACTGGTGCTATCACACAGCCAAGTTGTAATGGCGGTAATGATGGTAGTGCTGCCATGACCGTTTTAAGTGGAAATGCTTGTGACTACAGATGGGAGACATCAACCGGAACACCGATTAAAATGGGTGCAATTTCTGGTGGAAATCTTACATTAACAGGTGTTTCGGCGGGTACTTATAACTTTAGAGTGATTTGTTCTGGAGTTGTAACGACTACATGTACAGCTGTTATAGGCGAACCATCAAGAATAACTATACCAACAAATAATGTAGTTACAAACGAAAGTTGTGGAAATAAAGGGCAGATAAATATCAGTGCGACTTCAGGAGGTACAGGAAGTTATACCTTTAAATGGAATCCTGAACTTGGAAACACAGCAAATCCGACTAACTTATCAAAAGGAACCTACGCCGTAACAGTAACTGATTCAAAAGGATGTACTGCAACTGAAAGTTTTGTAGTTACCGATGCAGTTGCACCAATTACTGCTACGATTGCACCGACACACGTTAAATGTAATGGGGGAAATGACGGTTCTGTTTTTGTAGTTGCTACAGGAGGTTGCCCGCCTTACGCATATAACTGGAGTGGTGGTTTATCCGGTGAAAATCCACAGGGAGTAAGTGCTGGTACATATACTGTTGCAATAACTGATTCAGCTACACCAGCGCATACATTTGTACAAACAGTAGTTATTAATCAGCCTTCGGCTATCTCTTCTAATGTTGCCAATATCAAAAAAGCAAGTAATGATACGACATCTGATGGAGAGATTACCATACAAATAACGGGAGGAACTCCAGGTTATAGCACCGCATGGTCTGGTAGCCTTCAGGGAGGATCGACAAATGGTAGTCAAACAGTTACAAACGTAAAAGCAGGGACCTACTCAGTGACTATCACTGATGCAAATGGTTGTACGTCTATTATAAATAACATAGTAGTTGAAACGGAAGGTAGTACATTGGTCCAGCCTGAGATAGGATCAATAGCTGTATCGTCAAACTTTAATGGTTTTGGAGTGCGTTGTTTTAGTGATAATAATGGTGCCATTTCAGGTACTATATCCAAAGGAACATTACCAGTAACTGTTACACTAAAAGCAGGAAATCAGGTAATTGGAAGTCCACAAGTATTAAATACGACTTCGTTTAGCTTTTCAAATCTTGTCGCAGGAACTTATACAGTTACTGTAGAAAACAGTGCAGGTTCTGTAACTTCTGCTAGCTTGAGAGTGACACAACCTTCAAAATTGACTGCAACAATAAAATCAAATTGTTCAGACTTAGAAGGTGAAAATGGTTCAATAGAAGTGAATATGAACAATACAGGAGCTGGAAATTATTCATACTTCTGGTTGCAATTTAATAATTTGGATAATAAAGTTGAAAACGTAGCTGTAGGAAATTATCAATTGACAGTGACGGATGCTAATGATTGTGAATTGGTATTGTCAAATATTGAAGTTAAAGCATGTGAGATTAATTTGGGGGATTGTTATGAGGCTTCTGACATAATCACACCAAATGGAGACAATATGAACGATTTGTTTTTAATAAACTGTGTAAATGACAATCCTTCAGATTTACAAGTTTTTGACAGATGGGGTCGATTGGTTTATACACAGCTTAATTATGATAATACATGGCAAGGAATAGATAATGCCGGTAAAGACTTGAAGGAAGGCGGATATATTTGGGTATTGACAGTTAATTTTGGACAAGGAAGAAAAGAAATCTTTAAAGGTACTGTCACAATCCTAAGAGGTAATTAATAAATTTTGATATTAATCATTGTTTAAAACAAAAAGAAATGAAAATAGTAAATATATATTCGTTAGCAGCACTATTCCTAATGATAGTGTTATGCGATAACAAAGGAACAAGTCAATCGCGTTATTTTGATGAGAGATACATTTATACGCAAGCTAATTTAGCCCCAAATCTAATAAATCCAGGTGCAGTGGGTTATAACATGGACCATAATGTCCTTGTAAATTACCGCAATAAATGGTCTGGAATTGATGGTGCCCCAAGAACGATAACGCTTGCATATAACGGTGCCGTAGGTAATCGATTAGGTTTAGGAGTCAATATCTTGAGTGATAAGTTTGGGGAATTAGAAACCTTTAAGGGTGGTCTTGGCCTTTCTTATACCATTGAGTCTGATAATAATCAGGTAGGCTTTGGAATATCCGCAGATTATATTAAATATGGTCTTGCAAGTTTAGGAAATTCTCTGCCGGGAGATATCGTTATTAATAAAGCACTAAATGGAGATGAATTTTTTGATGCGACAATAGGTATTTATGGTGTTTACTTAAATAAGTTGACCTATGGCGTTGTTTTGCCGTCTTTGATAAGTGCCAGAATTAGTGACATTGACGAAGTGTCATCATCTAGAGAGATCGGTTTTATTTTGCAATTAGGCTATAAATTAGAGGTGCATCCTGATATTTCTTTAACACCAAATATCATCATGAAGAAGCTCAATAACGTACCTACACATATTGATTTGAATATGTATTTTGGATTTTTACAGGATAAATTGATGGCAGGTGCTAATTATACAATTGGATCTGATAAAAGAATAGGCTTTATGCTCGGAACTAAAATTGATAAATTTAATTTCTATTATTCATACAATACCTCTTCGCATAGTATTCAAGATTATAATGATGGTTCTCACGAATTGACAATTGGAGTTAGTTTTGGTGGTAATAAATAATTTTAAGTAAAAAGTTGTTGTTCCATTAAGACTATAATTGGATACAATATAGATGAAAAATATAATAAGGCTTATCTTGTACACGAGGTAAGCCTTTTTATATTCAATAGAATTAATTCGTTTTAAGACTAAATACACGAACAGTTTAAGGAAGTGTTAAGTAAAAAACTTTAAAAAAGGATTTTTTATCAATTTTTATTTATAATAAATGAAAAAACAAAGCGCAAGAAAAATATTCAACAAATAATCAATAAAACTGTCAATCAGAATAATATTTTGTTAATTGGCTATATGTTGAAAAAATAATAACAATGATGTTGAATAAATATCAACATGTAAAATATAATATTGCGACATCAAGTTTTAATATATGGAATTTTATAATTTGTTGAAAATCCACTAATTAAAAAAGTAAATATTATTTTAAAAAAAATATACTTTTAGTAAAGTTCTTACTTTTTTAATCCATAATAACTGTAAAAGATATAGTAATATATTGAATTGGTTGTAATATTATGTTTATCTATTTGTCTTGTAGGATATCGAATTAATAATTTTTTCTGATAAAATTTTGCCATAATCAAATATTGAAATACTTTTACACTTTCCAATGATGAACATTGGATGTTGTATTTATTAAAATTTGTTAATAATTTGATTAACGTATTTAATTAGTAAAATTAAAAATCACATTTTATGAGTCAGAATGCAAATGCAAAACAGTCAAGCGGAAGTGGCGTTTTAAGTTCTTGGTTTCCGATATTATTAATTGTAGCCTCATTGACTACAGGTATTTTAGTATTTAAATTTGTACTAGGAGATCCATCAAACTTTGAGAATAATGATCCTAATGGCCACCCAAAAATAGGTAATTATTTAGGTATGATGTACAAAGGAGGATTGATGGTTCCAGTATTGATGTCTTGTTTAATGATTACAATTGGAATCGTAATAGAGCGTTTACTTTCACTTACATTAGCTGGTGGAAAAGGAAACAATAACGTATTTGTACGCAAAGTAAAGGATTTACTTAAAGCAGGTAATATAGGTGGCGCAATCGCAGAATGTGACAAACAAAAAGGTTCTGTTGCTAACGTTGTAAGAGAGGCTTTGACTAGATACCAATATGTAGAGAAAGATGCCGATTTAGACAGAGACCAAAAAATAGCAGCTGTTCAGAAAGAAGTTGAAGAATCTACAGCATTAGAATTGCCTATGTTGGAAAAGAACTTGGTAATACTTTCTACAATGGCTTCAGTTGCAACCCTTTTGGGACTATTAGGAACAGTAACAGGTATGATTCGTGCGTTCTCTGCGATTGCAACTGCAGGAGCACCGGACGCAGTAGCATTATCATCAGGTATTTCTGAGGCCTTGATTAACACAGCCCTAGGTATCGGTACTTCAGCATTAGCTGTTATCATGTATAACGTATATACTACGAAGATTGACAAGATGACATACAGTATTGATGAAGCAGGATACAGTATTGCACATAATTTTGCTTTAAAATAAAAAATAGTTTTCATTTCATACACCAAATTGTGGTGAAAATGAATCTATAATATAAAGCAAGATAATTTTTTAAAATAAAAAGACATGGCTAAAGCAAAAATAGCAAGAAAAAGCACCGTCATAGACATGACTGCGATGTGTGATGTGGGTTTTTTACTTTTGACATTCTTTATCCTGACTACAAAATTTCGTCCACAGGAAGTAGCACAAATTGACTTACCAGCATCGACGGCACAGTTTCCGTTACCGGATGTCAATGTTATGAAGTTCGATATTTCTCAGGATGGAAAGATATATTTCGGCTTGGATGACCAACATACTAGATCAGCTTTATTGGAAAGAATATCCGAAGAGTATAAATTTAACTTGGATGAAGAGCAAAAAAAGGTATTCAAGACTTTAGAATTGTGGGGAATGGATATAAATAATTTACCGAATTTTTTATCTATGGATGCTAGTGCTCGGTCAAATTTTGTACATCCTGGTCTTAAGCTCGATTCTACCGAAGTTGGTGGAGAGCATCAAGTAGAAAATCTCATCACGTGGTCAAGATATTCAAATCCCGAATTGCGTATAGCGATCAAAGGTGATAAGTCAACTTCTTATAAATCATTTGACATGTTGATTCAGGCGCTTCAAAGATGTAAGGTAAATAAATTTAATATCATAACGACAGAGAAAACAGTCGCTGAATAAACATTTTTTTATAACGAAAATAAGATATAACCAGCCATGGCAGAAATGGAAGTAGCCGATAAAGGCAAAAAAGGCAATAAACGTTCAAAAAAATTATCGACTCGGGTTGACCTGACGCCTATGGTGGACTTAGCATTTTTGTTGATTACCTTCTTTATGTTGGCAACAACGATGAATAAGCCTAAAACCATGGAGATCAATAAGCCAGTTCCTGATGAAAATGAAGATAAAACCGAAGAGCCGACAATTAAGATGTCTAAGACGCTAAACCTGATGCTTGGAGATAATAACAAAGTTTATTGGTATGTTTCTCCTGATGAGATAGCCGTAGGGACAGGAATAGAATTGGACAGTACGGATTATTCAGCCAATGGTTTAAGAGCTGTTATCAAAAGACGTCAAAGAGAGGTTCAGGAATTGCATGGGGATAAAAATGAATTATTTGTAATGATTAAACCTCTTCCGGGTTCTAAGTTGAAAAATACGGTGGACGCGTTGGATGAGATGACCATCAATGCTGTATCTAAATACGCTATTCTTCCTCCTAAAGAAGCTATAGACTCATTAGTTGCATTACAGATTAATCAAAAGCGAAAGTAATTTATTTACGAGGTTAATATTAGAATTAAAGAATTATAAATTGAAAACATCACACGTATGTCTAATCATTCAATAAAAAGTAACATTGATGATCTGGTGTTTGAGAACAGAAACCGTGCTTATGGTGCGTATGTTCTCCGTCAGAAATATGGCAAAAACATGACGCGTGGTACCATTATAGGAATTTCATTGTTTTTACTTCTCGTGCTTTCACCTTCAATATATAGCTGGTATAAAGGCATAATGTCAAAAGGAAATAGCGATAAGGAAGAAATGATAGAAGTAACTCTATCGGAACCACCACCAATGGATCCTACAAAACCACCACCACCACCACCACCGAAAGTTGATCCACCACCACTCAGGGATCAAATTAAATTCGTACAGCCTGTGGTTAAAAAGGATGAGGACGTAGTCGAAGAAGTACCACCACCTGATGTAAGTCAGCTAAAGGATAAAGATCCGGGTAAAGAGGACAGAAAAGGCGAAGAAGGCGGTAAAACGGATGTAGATTTTACTCCGCCACCACCACCACCACCGCCACCACCACCCGTTGAAAGAGATGAAGAACCAATGAACATGGCAAGTGTTCAACAGAAACCTGAATTCCCTGATGGCGAAGCAGCTTTGTTTAGATATTTGAGTGAAAACATCAAGTATCCACAAATAGCTAGAGAAAACGGCATCAAAGGTAGAGTGATTTTATCCTTTGTTGTTGCTAAATCTGGTGCAATCGAGGACGTACAGGTTGTCAGAGGTATAGGTGGAGGTTGTGACCAAGAAGCGGTCAGAGTAGTTAAATCTATGCCAAGATGGACTCCAGGTAAGATGAACGGTAAAGCCGTTAAAGTTAAATATACATTACCTGTAAACTTTACTTTACAGGATTAATCGATGTTTAGCGCGAATAAGTTGACACAGTATGCAATTTGGATTACCATCATATGCGTAGGTGTGTTTGCATGGATATATGATTATTTGTTTCCAAATGGAGACATTATCGGGTTAATGTTTATATTTTACGGACTTTTTAGAGTTTATACCGTATATAAGTCTGAATGAATATTTCAATTTTAACATAGCTATAATTTAAAATTAGTCTTATATGGGAAACTGTATAAGACTAATTTTTAAGTTAAAACTCGAATTTCAAATTTTAACATTTCTAAAACTAACCTCTAAATATAGACAATCGTCTTATTAACAAATGAAAGCATTTTATACTTTATTGTCAGTAATGGTAATGCTAATATCATGTAAGGATAATTCTGGAATAAGTGAAGTAAACAGAAAAGATAGCCCCGTAGTCGGCGAAGCAGTAATTTGGTGTGATGAGAATCTCAGAGAAGTCATAATGCAGCAAGTTGACGTTTTCGAACGTTCATATAAACATGCAAAATTGACAGTACACTATGCTCCTGAAATGATAATCAAGCGTATGTTTTATGCAGATAGTATTGATGTAATGATTGTTTCTCATGGACTTGATAGTACAGAACTTAGTGGTTTTCATAAAAGAGAAGTTTGGCCTCGTCAATATTTATTTGGAAAGAGTTCATTAGCTTTTGTTGGTAATAAACAAAGGAATGCATTAAAATATACATATGATGAAATGATTAAAATGTTGACCGATTCTGATCAGATATTTGCAATTGATAATAAAAATTCTGGTATTGCATATGAATTGACAAAACATTTAAAAGGTAAATCATTGTCCGATAAAGTATATGCTCTTGAAAGTAAGGAAGCAGTTGTTGAATGGTTAGAAAAATATCCTGATGGGATTGGAATTATTGACTGGAGTAACTTAGCAGATGAGGATGATGCTCGATCCGAGGAATTTATAAGTAGGTTGAGTATTTTAAAAATTTCAGGTATCATTCCAGAAACAAAGGATTATTTTTATGGTCCTGAGCAGGCAAGTATGAATGGGTATTATCCTTTTACTAGGGATTTACACATTATACGTCGGGTCGGTATTACTGATGTTACATTGGGATTTGCTTCCTTTGTTTGTGAAGATAGGGGGCAGAAAATCTTGCTAAAAGCTGGGTTGTTGCCACAGTATCAGTCCGAAAGATGGATTGAATTTAAAGGAATAGGCGATTTTAAGGTTATCGAAGATTAGATAATTACAAATATTAATTAACATATCAGTTTTAAATTTTAGAAAAATGAAAATTGTATTTAGTTGGGTCACAGTAATGATTTTGATGGTCAATGTACTATCAGCACAGACTGATTTGACACCAGGAATCAAAATGATTAACAATGAAAATTACGGGGATGCAATCGCGTTTTTTGAAAAGGTAATGCAGGCAGAACCAAAAAATGGTATGCCAATTTACTATTTAGGTAAGATTAAGTACGAATTGGAAGCGTATGCTGAAGCAGAAATATTATTTGATAAAGCTGTGACTACGGATAAAAAATGTGTGCTGTGCACTATTAGTCAAGCCCAAATGTGGATGGAAAATGGTAAAACCGCTGAAGCTGATAAAGCTTTATCCTATATCGCATTAAAAAACAAAAAGTCAGCAGCTATTATCGCAGCTATCGGGGATGCTTATTTATATAGCAGAACACCTGATTATAAAAAAGCAATAGAATATTTAGGCCAGTCACGAGATCTGGATCCGAATATCGGTTCAACATGGGCACATTTGGGGGATGCTTACACAAAAGAAGGTCAAGCTGGAAATGCTATGACAGCATATGAAACAGCAGTTCGCAAAGACAATAAAAATGTAGAAGCATACATCTCTATGGCTAAAATCTGGAGTGCTACTAAAAACAAAGAGCAGGCGATTGAAAATCTAGAAACAGCAATTAGTCTTGCACCCGAATTTGCCCCTGCTTATAAGGCTTTGTATGAGACATATATGAAATTTGGTGAAGATAAGAAGGTATTGCCAATTTTGGAAAAATACGTTTCTCTTGCAGGTTCTGATGAGTTGGCTAAAATAAGATTGATTCGTTTTATGCTTACAGAAGCAAAAGACTATGATCGCGTAATTCAAAATGCAACAGCCTTGAAATTGACAAGTCAAGATCCGACCTTGGATAGATGGCTGGCTTACGCGCATGCAGAAAAAGAAAATTATGTAGTAGCTGATTCATTCTTTATGTTGTTGGATAAAAATTTAGAAAATAGTACGGAAGAACCTTATGACGCTGATTTATATTATAAAGGTAAAGTTGCAATGGGGTTACAGGATTATGATAAAGCTTTAACGTATTATCATAAACTATGGGACAAAAATCCAACAGGCCGTACTGAAGTATTGGGTAACTTAGCAAAGAAATTTTATGACAATAAAGACTTCGATAATGCAATTCGATTTTATAAAGAAAAATCAATGTTCGGTGAACTAGAAATTTCTGAGCAATATCTATATGCTGGTGCATATTATGCTAAAAGGGATTATGATAATGCTTTGATTGAATTTAAAAAGTTGGTAGAAATGTCTCCTAACTACGCAATCGGCTGGTATAATATCGCAATGTGTGTTGAAAAGTCAGATCCTGATCGTTTAACTTACCCAGCAATGGATGATTATAATAAATTTATCGAGGTTGTAAATGAACTTTCTGATCAAGATAAAGCGTATTACAATAATTATGTAATCAATGCCTATATGTATCTAGGATATGGTTATGTCAATAAAGAAGATAATAAAAGTGCAAAATCAGCTTTTGAACAAGTTTTAGTTTTAGAACCTGACCATGAAAGAGCAAAAGAATATGTAGCGTTATTATCAAAATAAGCAATTTTATGGTTTTAAAATACCAGTCATTTACACAAATGGCTGGTATTTTTTTTATCAACTTTATAAGACTATTTTAGTGCTGAATTATGATAAATTATGGATAAATATACATTTACTTACAGAATATGGGGAATGTATGATGTTATAGACTAATAAAAGCAGATAAAAGTCAGCTATTTTTCTCAAATTTTTCCATCTTTGCACTATTAATTTAGTATATGTTTAAAATATCAGCTAAAGTCATTTCTTATGTAATGCATCCTCTGTTTTTTATAGGGTATGTACTTCTTTTTTTAATGCAAGCAAATAGATATTTATTTAGTTTTCCCAATGACAAAGCCCAAGGCTTGTTATTAATATCTATTCTAACGATAGCAATAATGTTTCCCCTAATGGCTATTTTGATGATGAAGGCATTGGGTTTAGTAAAGTCTTTAGAGATGGAAGATAAATTTGACAGGATACTTCCATTAATTATCACAGGATTATTTTACTTATGGCTTTTTGTCAATATCCGTAAAAACGATAACATTCCTTCGGTTTTTACTTTTTTTGTATTAGGAAGTACAATTTCTGTATTTTTAGCTTTGATTATTAATAATTTTTCAAAAATCAGTTTGCATGCGATTGGTCTGGGTGGTTTTGTAGCTGTAATTACAGTAATTACATTTCAATGGACATATGGATTTGTCGATATACCGATTCCATTTTTAAATATGGAATTTAGATTGAGTGATGGGTTTATTTTGATGATAGCTGTACTACTTGCAGGCATGGTAGGTACATCACGTTTATACCTTAAAGCCCATAAATCTGACGAAGTCTTTGGTGGGTATTTTGTAGGAATTTTATCACAGATGATAGCATATCTTATTATTTTTTGAAAATTTAGAACAATTCATTTAAACAACCGACATAATGCACGATTTAAAAGATATTATCGAAAGAATTTGGGAAGACAGAAACCAGCTCAGTTTGCTGGAATCAGTAGAAGCGGTTAGAAAGACTGTTGATCTTGTTGATAAGGGTACACTACGTGTGGCAGAACCTAAAGGTGACCAATGGCAAGTAAATGACTGGGTAAAGAAAGCAATCGTGCTATATTTTCCAATTCAACAAATGGAAACCATTGAAGTAGGCCCTTTTGAATTTTACGATAAAATTCCGCTCAAACGAGATTATAAATCTCAAGGTGTTCGTGTCGTTCCTCATGCAATAGCGAGATACGGAAGTTTTATTGAATCAGGTGCAATTTTGATGCCATCTTATGTCAATATAGGTGCGTGGGTAGGTAGCGGTACGATGGTAGATACGTGGGCAACAGTTGGGTCATGTGCTCAAATAGGCAGGAATGTTCATCTTTCCGGTGGTGTTGGTATAGGAGGAGTATTGGAACCACCACAAGCGAGCCCTACGATTATCGAAGACAATTGTTTTATAGGAAGTAGATGTATCGTTGTAGAAGGTGTACGTGTTAGAAAAGAAGCTGTACTCGGTGCTAATGTTGTATTGACACAATCGACTCATATCATTGATGTTACAGGTGATACACCGATCACTTACAAAGGTGAGGTGCCTGAGCGTTCAGTGGTTATACCAGGTAGTTATACCAAAGAATTTCCAGCAGGATCTTATCAGGTTCCATGTGCCTTAATCATAGGAAAGCGTAAAGCATCCACGGACACTAAAGTATCTTTAAATGATGCATTGAGAGATTATAGCGTAAGCGTATAAAAGAATCAGAATTTTCAGCTTTAATAACTATGAAGCAATTTTATAATGGATTATGGATGCTTGTATTGATTACAGGTATGTATGCATGCAAGTCTAAAAGCTATTTTCAAGCTGTCATGGTTGAATCTGATGAAGTTATCTTATCTGAAGTGATTACAGATACGATAGTGGTAGCAATAGATACGCTTGAGCCAGAAGACGATTGGATAGATTTACCGGTTAAAACTGGTGAATTTCAAGATCAATTGAGTAGTCAAATCAACCACTCAAAGGCATTTCGTCACGGTTTTTCAGGATTTATGTTATATGATTTAGACGCCGATACGATTATTTACTGCAGCAATGAGCATAAGTATTTTGTTTCAGCTTCCAACACAAAAATTTTTACTTTGTATGCATGTCTTAAAACTTTGCAGGATTCAATAGCTGCATTCAAATATGAGGAGACGGATACAAGTTTTACAATGTGGGGAACTGCTGATCCGACGTTAATGCACCCATTTTTTGAAGATACATCTGTAATAGAATTTCTCAAACATAAAGTAAACAATAAAAAATATATCCAATTAGCGAATTTCAATGCCCTGACACCTTATGGAAGAGGATGGATGTGGGATGATTATAATGATTCCTATCAAACTGAGATAGCAGTAATGCCTATTTATGGAAATGTACTTAGTGTAAAACAAGAGAAGAACAAACTGCTTATAGTACCATCAACTTCATTAATGGCTTTAAATTTTGATTCAGGAGTACCTTATATTGTTCGCGAGTTGGATCAAAATAAATTTTCGATTCCTTCCGGAGTTAATGTCAATTTGTATTTTAGTCAGGAGGTGCCTTATAAAAATGCGGCCAAAGTAAATATTTCTTTGTTGGGGGATCTATTAGGAAAAAAAATTGATACAGTCCGCATACCGTTACCTAACATTCATCAGACTAAATATTCATGGCCTATGGACACAGTTTTGAGGCGAATGATGTATAAAAGTGATAATATGCTGGCAGAGCACTTATTGAGAAATGCTGCCATGCAATCTATAGATACATTAAGTATTTCGGTTTTTATAAAATGGATTAACGAGACATATCTAAGAGACAACCCGCAGAAATTATTTTGGGTTGATGGTTCTGGGCTTTCAAGGTATAATCGTTTTACACCACAGACTGTTATCTACATTTTGAAAAAACTTCATAATGAGGTTGAAAGAGAAAGGTTATATTCTTTTTTCAATAACATTGAAATACAAACGGTAGGGAACACTAAAAAATCAAAGAAAACACCAAAGATCTATGGAAAATCAGGCACGATGTCAGGTGTTTATAATTTGAGTGGGTACATGATTACTAAATCAGGTAAAGTATTGGCTTATAGTTTTATGAATAATAATTTTGAAACGGCAGTTCGTGAAGTAAGGACCTCTGTCAATAATATTCTCAGTTATATCACTGAAAATTATTAAAAAAATCTAAATCGTTAAGGTTGAGAATAAAAACTAACTACGCGCACAGTTGTTACTTTGAATATTAAAGACTTTTAAGATGATAATTTTGCTTAAAAGTTACTACCTTTGACCAAAATTTAAGAAATATTATGAGTATCGTAGAAATGAAAGTGCCGACAATCGGTGAGTCAATAACCGAAGTAACACTTTCTCAATGGCTTAAAAAAGACGGTGAAATCGTTAAAGCAGATGAGCCTATTTGCGAATTTGAATCAGATAAGGCAACATTAGAATTTCCAGCTGAAGCTACAGGAAAATTAATTTATGTAGCAAATGAAGGTGACGATTTGCCTATTGGGGCTCTTGTTGCCAAAATTGACACTTCTGTCAGTGTATCCGACGAACCGTCAAAATCGGTCAAAGAAACAACAGAACCTGTGAAAACTGAAAGTGAATCAGCGGCTAGTTCCACTGAGTATGCTACAGGATTACCGTCTCCAGCAGCCGGAAAAATACTCAGAGAAGGTGATGTTCAGTCATCGGAAGTCAATGGTACTGGAAAAGATGGACGCATAACAAAAGAAGACGCCATAAAGGCTGTTCAAAATAAAGTAGCAACCACATCCGTTCCTGAAACATCTGTTTCAGGGCCTACACTAAAATCAACTACTGGAAGTAGAAATTCAAGAGTTGAAAAGATGAGTCGCATGCGTAAAACCATAGCTGCACGACTCGTATCTGCAAAAAATAATACTGCAATGCTCACCACTTTTAATGAAGTGGATTTGACAGCTGTCAATGAATTGCGTAAGAAATATCAAGATAAATTTGTAGCTAAATACGGTGTAAAACTCGGATATATGTCTTTGTTTGCCAAAGCATGTGCAAAAGCACTCATGGAAATGCCGGATGTAAATGCTATGATAGATGATGGCAATATCATTTACCATGACTATGTTGATATATCATTTGCAATCTCTACTCCTACTGGATTAGTTGTGCCACCTATACAAAATGTTGAGTCTTTAGGTTATCATGAGATTGAAATCAAGCTAAAAGAATTAGCGGATAAAGCGCGACATGGTAAATTGACATTAGACGAGATGAAAGGTGGAACATTCACGATTACAAATGGGGGTGTTTTTGGTTCATTACTAAGTACTCCAATTATTAACGAACCACAATCAGCTATACTTGGTATGCACGCAATCAAAGAAAGACCGGTTGCGGTAGATGGTAAAGTTGAAATAAGACCTATGATGTATTTAGCTTTATCATATGACCACAGAATTATAGATGGAAGTACATCTGTAACCTTTTTAGTCAAAGTCAAAGAGTTATTAGAAGATCCGATGACATTGATGATGGATTTATAATTAAGATTTTAATATAGTATTCGTAAAATCAATCAAACAGTTAGTCAAAGTTTGGCCAGTTTAGCTGTATAATTTCGGTTTTAGAAAAATCTCAATCTGATTGATTTATAGCATTAGCTACCCATGTTACTATACCTATGGATATGGTCGGGTTTTTAACTTGTTTAGTTAAAATTGTTGTTATTTACTATTAATGATTTTAAGGAATTCTTGACTATCTAAAGAGGCACCTCCAACAAGGCCGCCATCGACATCTGGTTGGCTAAATATCTCTTTAGCATTGCTACTTTTGACAGATCCGCCATATAGGATACTGGTATTGTCAGCAATGCGTTTTCCGTATTGTTTTTGAATCATCTGCCTGATAGCAAGATGCATTTCTTGTGCCTGAACTGGTGTAGCGGTCTCTCCAGTACCAATAGCCCATATCGGTTCGTAAGCGATAACAATATTTTTCATGTTAGAAGCAGGAAATATGAATAATGATGCTTCGAGTTGATTTTTGACATAGTTTACGTGATCGTTTGATTTACGAATATCTAAAGGTTCACCACAGCAAAATATCACTTTTAGCCCATTGGATAAAGCTGCCTGAACTTTGGTGGCGAGCATGTGGTTGTCTTCGTGATTAAGCATTCTTCTTTCAGAATGGCCTAAAATGACATAAGGTACTTTCATTGCTGCTAAATTAGCGGGAGAAATCTCACCGGTATAAGCGCCTGAATCTTTGTAATGGCAGTTTTGAGCAGCAAGCATTATTTTAGAAGATGCTTTCAGTTTTTTCTTTATAGGAAAAAGGTGAGTAAAAGGTACTCCTAAAATCACATTTGTATCTGCAATTCTCTGACCTTCCTGGATTTGATTAGCTAGTAAAATGCCTTCGTCAATAGTTGTGTGCATTTTCCAATTGCCTGCAACGATAAATTTTCTTGCCATAAAAGAAACAATATTTGAATCGTCACAAAGTTAAGAAAAATAAGTTTTTAAAGTCGCTTTATTGACATTTATTGAAGATGTTATAAACAAGTGTGTAAGAAAATGCTGTTTTTTGGATAAAAAAACTATACTTTTGCGCTTTTAATTTTAAAATAATATTGACGATGAATTTATTAAAGTTGTTTTTGGTAGTTGTCGCAATTGGAATAATACAAGCATGTTCCAATGATTTTGAACTGACAGAAAACAGCGAGGCATTACCTGTCGTCTATGGTGTTATTTCAGCGCAGGATACAGCTATTTATATAAGAGTTGAAAAATCATTTGTAAGTCAGACTGTTTCTGGAAAAGACTTAGCACTTGATCCGGCAAATCTATATTATGAAACCGCAGAAGTAATTTTAAAACATATAAATACTGGCAGGGAATTCACATTGCAAAAAGTAGATGGAAACCTTGAAGGATATCAAAGAGACCCAGGTAGTTTTGCTGATTCGCCTAATTATCTTTATAAAATAAGAAGAAATGAAATTAACCTTATACCTGGTGATGAATATCAACTTATAGTACGAGAAAATGATGGAAAGGTTATTTGTCAGGCAAAAACACCAATTTTAGCGCCTATGTCTGATGATTTAGGTGATGTATTATCTCCATCCATAAGCGAAAAATTATCATTTATCAATAATTCTTTCTTTACAGTAAGTTTCATTCCTGACAAGAATGCAGTAATTCATGATATTATTTTTATCGTCAATTACAGAGATATTAAAAATGGTGTTGAAGCAAGAAAAAGTGTTGAATGGAAGGCAGGAATTAATGTTAGTAGTAAAACCGGGGCTTCAAATAGTGTATATTCATATTCTATAAGAGGGATAAACTTTTATCAGTTTTTAGCCGGAGCTATTTCGGCCAGTGATCCATTAGATCCGACAATTCGAATTTTTGATAATATTGATTTTAAAATTGTTTCAGGTGGTCAGCCTATTAAAGACTATATTAATATAGGTCAGATTAACTTAGGTATAACATCAAGTGGAGAAATTCCAGTTTATTCTAATATATCAAATAGTGGTAGAGGTCTGTTTTCATCTAGGACATCATTTACAAGAGAAGGAATGGTGTTGGCTTCAACGAGTTTAGATTCTCTTAAAAACGGAATTTATACCAAACAACTTAATTTTAAGTAATGTCTAATTTATAAATGAAAATTGTTTAAGACTGACTTTATGTCAGTCAAATTAGACGTTTTTACTTTTTTTGTTTTAATTTGTCAGAAAAAACAAGCCTTTTTTGCAATTATTCGGATTGGTATATCAATTGATAAATATATTGTGATTACAAAAAATATAAAAATCACAATTTAATCAATATGGGTAAAATAATAGGTATAGATTTAGGTACAACTAATTCATGTGTTGCAGTGATGGAAGGTAATGAACCAGTAGTCATCACAAACGACGAAGGTAAACGTACTACTCCATCCATTGTAGCATTCTTAGACAATGGAGAAAGAAAAGTAGGTGATCCAGCAAAAAGACAAGCAATCACTAACCCTACCAGGACGATCTCTTCCATAAAGCGATTTATGGGACGTAGATATAGCGAAGTGGTTGATGAGACACATTATTCAGTATATAAAGTGGTCAAAGGTGACAATGATACAGTTCGTGTAGAAGTTGATGGTAGATTATATACTCCACAGGAAATTTCCGCAATGACACTTCAAAAAATGAAAAAAACAGCTGAGGATTTTCTCGGACAGGAAGTGACAGAAGCTGTAATTACGGTTCCTGCATACTTTAACGATTCTCAACGTCAGGCAACAAAAGAAGCAGGTGAGATTGCAGGATTAAAAGTTCAACGTATCATCAATGAGCCTACTGCAGCAGCGTTGGCTTATGGACTTGATAAAAAAGGTAAAGATTCAACAATCGCGGTATTTGACCTCGGTGGTGGAACTTTTGATATTTCCATCCTTGAATTGGGTGATGGTGTATTTGAAGTAAAATCTACAAATGGGGATACGCATTTAGGTGGTGATGACTTTGACGTAGTTATTATCAACTGGTTGGCAGAAGAATTTAAAGCTCAAGAGGGTGTAGATTTGAGAAAAGATCCTATGATCCTTCAGAGAATTAAAGATGCTGCTGAAAAGGCAAAAATTGAATTGTCTTCGAGTTCTGAAACAGAAATCAATCTTCCTTATGTAACTGCAATAGATGGCGTTACCAAACACTTGGTAATGAAATTGACTAGAGCAAAATTTGAACAATTAGCAGATGATTTGATTAAGAGAACATTAAAACCATGTGAAGATGCATTGAGAGATGCAGGCCTTTCTAAAAATGATATCGATGAGGTCATTTTAGTGGGTGGATCTACCAGAATTCCAGCTGTTCAACAGGCTGTAGAAGACTTCTTTGGTAAAAAACCTAATAAAGGTGTTAACCCAGATGAAGTGGTTGCTTTAGGTGCTTCAATTCAAGGAGGTGTATTGAGTGGAGATGTAAAAGATGTGTTGTTGCTTGATGTTACACCACTTTCACTTGGTATTGAAACAATGGGTAATGTATTTGATATCGTTATCGAGTCTAACAGTACCATACCTACAAAGAAAACAAAAACATATTCAACTGCTGTAGATAATCAGCCGAGTGTAGAAATACACATCTTACAAGGTGAGCGACCTATGGCAAGAGATAACAGGACAGTAGGTAGATTTATCTTGGATGGTATCCCACCAGCCCCTAGAGGAGTTCCTCAGATTGAAGTGACCTTTGATATGGATGCAAACGGTATTCTTAAAGTATCAGCTAAAGATAAAGGTACTGGTAAAGAGCAAAATATTCGAATTGAAGCCTCAACAGGATTGTCGCAGGAAGAAATCGCTAAGATGAAAGCAGAAGCGGCTGCTAATGCTGAGTCAGACAAGCAGGTTAGAGAGAAAGCCGAAAAACTAAATGTGGCTGATAGCCTGATCTTCCAGACTGAAAAACAATTAAAGGAAATCGGTGATAAAATCACAGCGGATAAGAAATCGGCTATTGAAAATGCACTTTCGGATCTAAAAGAAGCACACAAACTTCAGCATATATCAGATATTGACAAAGCTAGCGAAGCCTTAAATAATGCATGGCAAGCAGCATCTCAGGATATTTATCAAGCTGATCAAAATAGCGCTAATGATGCTAGTGGCAATAGTGGTACTTCTGATACTACTGATGATGTAACTGATGTCGAATTCGAAGAAGTGAATGACAAGAAATAATATCTTGTAAACGATTCAATATATAATTTAC
Organism: Portibacter sp.; assembly: GCA_040391315.1. Lineage (GTDB taxonomy): Bacteria > Bacteroidota > Bacteroidia > Chitinophagales > Saprospiraceae > OLB9. The sequence continues at coordinate 19,851 of JBEBYC010000009.1, forward strand.
ATGAAGCTGTCAAAATTTTATTTTTGACAGCTTTTTTTGTTTCTATAAAATTGTTGTTGAACTCAATGAGCGTGCATATTACATTAACTGTTTTTAGCCAAGAGCTTTGGTGCTCAATTATTAATTTAAAATTGATAATAAATATGTTTTATTATTTGAAATCTTAATGTTATTAAATTTTGAAAGTAACCTTTTCCTAGTTGCAACTTTAATTAGTAGATTATCGTTTAAAATTAATGATTTTGTTGTTTTTATTTTTTGTTGTAAAGTTGATCCCTATACATAGTGGAGTACATGACTTCCATGTAAGTCGGTGTGAAATCAACTATGAAACTAAAACAGACGATGTTCAAATTGCAGTTCATATTTTTATTGATGATCTAGAAAATGCCTTAAAGTTGACTGGAATTCAAAATCTTTATATAGGAACAGCTAAAGAGCATATGAAAGCAGATGACTATATTAATAAATATGTCCAATCAAAGTTCTATATGACAACTACTGGCAAGCAATTGAAACTTCAATATTTAGGAAAAGAATTGTCAGAAGATGCGATGGCTGTATGGTGTTATTTTGAAATACCGGATAATAAAAATATTAGGGAGCTTCGAATTGATAATAAAATTCTGATGGAGCTTTTTAACGATCAAAAAAACATCATAGATTTTACGATTAATAATAAGAAAAAGTATTTTACAATTGTAGATGCCAAAAAAAGTTTTATTGAATATAAATGGTAATCTCCATGATAAAATTAATTAATAAAATATTCATTTTTCCGGTAAGATTGTATCAAATATTTATATCGCCTTTACTCGGGTCAAATTGTCGTTACCAGCCTACCTGCTCACATTATATGATTCAAGCAATCGAAGAATGGGGACCCCTAAAAGGAGGTTGGTTAGGTATCAAACGAATAGGGAGATGCCATCCATGGGGAAGTCATGGACACGATCCTGTGCCTAAAAATCATAGAAAAGTAAACAAATAAAGTTACTATCTTATGATTGTTATATCACCTGCAGCAATCTCTGATGAATCGTCTTTATATTCAATCTCCGCCTTCCATACATAAACTCCAGGAAGCACATCTCGACCTAAAAAAGTTCCGTTCCAACCCAATTCAGGATTTGCTGGTTCTATGTCTCTAGTCGTAAAAATATGGTTGCCCCAACGATCATAAATACTTAAACTTCTTATTTTTCTGATAGAGTTTTCAATTGGGAAAATTGTAAATAATTGATTGCCATTGTGACTTTTAGTATTGATGATATTGGGTGCCGTATAACCCTTTTCAAATTTAACTCTCACTGTTATATTATCCACTTTAACACATCCATTCACATTGTAAATGGTCACTGTAAATCGGGTATCCGTTTCTAATGTTGCGATAGGATTAAGGCAATTACTACAGTTTAATACATTAGCCGGTTCCCAGATAATTTCTTTAATTTCAGTTTGATTTAATGTAGAAATTGCATTCAATTGATAAGGAGTTCCTAATTGAATAATGGTATCTTTTCCCGCATCAACACTAAAATCAAAAATCTGATTGATGTTTAGGGTGTCCAATTTAGCACATCCATTGGCATCAGCCAAAGTTATATAGTACGTACCCGAATTTAAACTTTCAGGTGAATTTGCATTGATGACCTTATTATTGAGCTGTAACGTATATGGTGGTGTACCTCCAACACCATTTGTCCAGATAAAATGACCATTTTCACCATAGCAAAGTGGTTGTTTGTCTGTATAGAGAATCTCAATTGGTGAAGGTTGTTTAGTAATTGTAATACTTGTTACATCAGTACAGCCATTCGTTAAATTCGTGCCTTCTAACTGGTATAAACCCGGATTAGTAACGGTTAATAAAGGATTAGAAGCCAATACTTGACCGTTTTGGCCTTTCCATTCGAAGGCGTTGGCAGTAGATGAAACGCCTTGCAAGGTTATAAAATCTTCCATACATTTGATGATATCCGAACCATTAATTTGCATTTCAGGTTTCTGAAAATCAGTTGTGATAGGGACAACTAGCGTGGACTTGCACCCATCATCGTTAAACGCAATTAAAGTAACTGGCTCGTCAGAAGTTATAAAAATTGAATCCCGCTGTATTAATCCATTTGGCGTTTCCCATGATATCATTAAATTCTGGTCAATGCCTGTATTTTTAATCCATTTTTGCGGTTCATAACAATTCAATAAGACAGGATTCAAATCAATCTTCGGTAGATCAAAATGTCCATTTACAGTAAGTGTAAAGTCACGTTTACAACCGAGTTCATTGATTCCTGTAAAGATATAAATGCCCGGCTGGCTAATACCGTAATTTTGTTGAATGGTATCACCGTTTAAAATCAAATATTTTAAAGCATCACCGCTTAAGTTAAGAGGCATAATAGGTTCCTTACAACTTAAATCACCAGATTGAATTTCAAAAGATGGAGCTTGTTTATTTTCAGTAACGGTAAAAGATCTTTTTACACTACATCCATTTTCATTAATTAAAGTCAGGGTGTATGATCCCGGTGCGTTTATAGTAATGTCAAGTGGAGTATTCGAATTTAGCCCGGGACCTTCCCAAAGATAACTATAGTAATCACCATGATTCAGTGTAGGTTTATAAATATTTTCAGCACATGTCAATAGAAAATCATTGATGGTTTGCAACTCTGGATGAATAGTATCTATAGGTATAATAAATTCTTGTTCGGATGTACAACCTTCTTCGGTAACAGCTATGACCTTAAAGATTCCATTTTCAGTAGAAATAATATTTGCGCCGGATCCAGTTATTCCATTTGGCCCAATCCAGGTTATATTGGATTGAATAGAGGTATTAATGTCAATTACACCTTGTGGATTGGCGCAGGTTATTGATGAGACGGAACTGCTTATAACGGGAAAATCCTTAACTGAATGCAGGTAATAATCCATCGTATCTTTACATCCATTAATACCTGTAACAATAAGTGTGTAAGTACCTTCTTCCGTGAAAACAGGATTTGGAACAGAAGCTGATTCATTAAATCCAATCCATTGATAATCGGTAATACCTGTACCTAGTACTGTGAAACTTCCGGAATTTGTACTACAAACTATGGGCGATATATCAACAGTGAAATTTGGTTTTTCAATATCATCATAAACCTGGATAGTATCTGAAGTAGTACAGCCATTTATATCCGTTAATGTAAAGTAGTAAATCCCACTTTGACGAACTTGTAAGGTATCTTGATCTAGAGGATTTTGTCCGGATACTTCCCAAGTAATATTTTCGACTCCTTTTAATGAATCCGGAGTGATAAATACAGTGGTTTTTAAGCAAGTCAAGGTGTCTGAAACTGGAATTTTATATTGCATAAGTGGTGGTAGTATATCTACTTTAATACTATCTTTATAGCTACAACCATCACCTAAAAACATTTCAAATACATAAACACCTGCTTTTTCAACTGTAATGGTGTCTCTGCTATTATTTTGATGGATTATATTAGGGCCATTCCAACTTATACTGTCGATATTAGAAATAATATCAAGATAAATGTCCACACTATCTATTGAGCAAGTGAGATTTCCTGATAAATCTTTTTTATATTCAAATTGGGTGTTTTCAACTTCTACATGAATGGTGGCAGTATTTGTACAGCCGTTTTCTCCGGTTACCTGAACGACATAGTCGCCAGGAGTTGTAGCGATAATACTATCGCCGATTTCTTGATACATTTCAGGAAATGTCCAGATAATGTCATATATATTTGTATTTGTATTGGCTGTAAGCGTTGTTGATTTTTTAGTGCAATTAAGATAGCTGTCACCTATAATGGAAACCATGGGTTTGTCAAAATCCCCAATTACATCAATAACTTCAATTTTCAAACAACCTTCTTCATCCGTAACGGTGACAAAATATGTACCTGCACCGGTAACGGATACTTCTTCCTTGTCGGTACTTCCTAAAATATTACCGTTTTGTGTAAACCAAGCGTATGTATAATTATTATTAGTTGGTAATGTTTGAACTGATATCGTTGTTTCAGGATTTAGACAGCTTAAAGTTTGTGGTGTAGAAGGAACAATATCAAACTCAGAAAGTGTAACCTTGAATTCCTTTTCCTCATGGCATAATGGGCCAAAGAAAATATCATCTATGGCAAAATCATTGCCATTTAAAGAAAGATTTTGATTGGTTATACATATCTCTACTGAAGTGGCTGATCCGGAATTCCAGAGTTCATAGAATTCATCCCATCTACAGACATTGCCCGTTAGATTAAATGGATTGCCCAAAAGTACATTATTAATAGAGAATTGGAGTATTGCCGGTGAAGTGCTACCTACTGATGCGGCAAATGCCTGAAAAAAATAAGTCGTATTGGGTGTAACGGCTACGGTTTGACACCAAATTTTGGAATATGATGGTGCACCGTTGACGACCATCATATCGCCACCACCACTATGATCACTACATCCTGCAAATCCAGAGTGGACAAAATTTGGATTGGAAACTATAGAGTAAGTACCTTCAGGAACCATCTCAGTTTGAATACCTGGAATATCAGGAACAAATAGATAATCAGACGTAAATCCACTATTTCCCATTGAAAAGTCTCCGTTAATAATTGGATTTCCTGCTGGATCACCGATAACCTTGAGTTTGAAAGTGGTGTTTTTTGTGATAAAAACTGATGGATTTAGGTTGTTATCATTATAATATCCATCTGAACTAGTCCAGTTGAATCCAAGATAATTACCATTGATGATACCATTTAGATTTATACTTCCCGGTTCACAAATCGTGATATCATCTGGAATAGTTATTGTAAAAGTGCATCCCTGTCCCTGAACCTTAATTTTTATTCCAACAAAAAGGATAAAAACAAGTAAATATATATGTCTCACTGGATGTTGTTATATTTTATACAAAGATATTATAAATATATGAAAAATGATTACAATTTGTGAATTGTTTTTCTAGGATAAAAATCACCAATTAGGTTTTCATAGAATGATAAATCTAAAAATTGAAATAAAATTTTAATACTTTTGTCGACGAAAATATACCTTATGTTTTGTAAGACAATTTTATGTTTATTTGTATTTTTACTTCCATTCATGGGAAGGTCCACTGACACAACTAAAGTCTTAAAAGCGTATCGTATTACAGGGCAAGTACAAATTGACGGTAAATTGGATGAAGCCGACTGGACTAATGCTGAAAAAGCTTTTGACTTTATTCAAAGAGAGCCTATTCCGGGCAAGGTGGCTACCTATGCCTCTGAAGTATTTTTTCTATATGATAACCAAGCAATATATATTGGTGCAAAACTATGGGATGATGCGTCAGAAAAAATATTAAAAGAGTACTCTTTACGAGATGAATTAGGGAATGCTGATAATTTTACGGTATTTTTTGATCCATTTAAGAGTGGTCTGAATGGATTTCAATTTACCGTGACTGCATCAGGAGTACAGTTAGATGACATTGTGACGAATCATATCGAAGATAGTAAATGGAATGCTGTGTGGGAAAGTGCAGTCAATCAAGATGATGATGGCTGGTATGTCGAAATGAAAATACCCTATTCGGCTTTGAGGTTTCCGTCAGATCCTTTACAGGAATGGAATATACAATTTAGCCGGGAAGTTCGACGTTTTAGAGAGCGTAGCTATTGGTCACCTGTCGATCCGAATCTTTCAGGATGGGTTCAGCAATCTGGTAAAGTAACAGATATTACAAATATTATATCACCGGTAAGATTGTCCCTGACACCATATATCAGTGGTTATCTAAATACGAGCCATGACCCTACATACAATCCTGACAATATTGATATTAGTACAGCATATTCGGCAGGTTTAGACCTAAAATATGGATTGAATGATGCGTTTACACTTGACATGACCTTAATTCCGGATTTTGGACAGGTTATCTCCGATAAGCAAATCCTCAATCTGACTCCATTTGAAGTGTTTTATGAGGAAAATAGGCAATTCTTTACAGAAAGTACAGAGCTGTTTAACAAAGAAAATATTTTTTACTCAAGACGAATTGGAGGTGTACCTTTAAAATATAATGATGTTTACAACCAACTTGAAGAAGGTGAAAAAGTCATTAAGAATCCGGGAAATACAAGATTATTTAATGCGACAAAAATATCTGGACGTACTTCTAAAGGGACAGGAATTGGTTTTTTTAATGCTATTTCTTCTGAAGAAAATGCCATTATTGAAGGTGCTGATGGTAGTAAGAGAAATTTCAGAACGAATCCGATAACCAATTATAATGCAATTGTAGTTGATAAGAATTTAAAGAACAATTCATTTGTATCTATAATGAATACAAATGTTACACGTGTAGGGTCCGATTACGATGCGAATGTGACTGGCGGGTATTTTAACCTAAGGAACAAAAATCAACAGTTTCAGATAGCAGGATTTGCTGTTTTATCGCAGCAGTTTTTTGAAAGTAATACGAGCCGTGGCTATTCTTATAATATTGATGTAGGAAAGGTAAGTGGTATCTGGACTTATGGTATAGGACAAAAGCTATATTCAGACAAGTATAATCCCAATGACATGGGCTTTTTACTATATCCCAATAATCAAAATTATTATATAAAGGGAGGTTATAATCAATTCAAACCCAAAAACCCTAAGTTGCAACAAATCAAATATTACGGAAATATAAATTATAATAGGTTGTTTAAACCCAATGTTTTTACAAGTCTAGAGTTGAATTTTGAAGAATTTGTGCTGTTTAAAAATCGGTTGGGAGCCGGATGGAATATCAAGATTAACCCGACGACATCATATGACTATTTTGAACCAAGGCAAGCGGATTTAAGTCAATATCTAGCAGTTGCCGGTTATGTCGATGCCTATGCATTCATCTCGACCGATTATCGCAAAAAAATTGCATTAGATATGAATTTGGGATATAGATATTATGATCGAGCCAGACAGAATTCATATAATATAGGTTTTTCGCCAAGGATTCGGTTTAATGATCGGTTTTCTGTGATTACATCAACTGCTATTGATTATTATCGTTACGAACCGGGTTTTGCAGATAGAAATCAGCTGGATAGAGCGTTGGATGGCTTGGGTGACAGAGATATCCTTTTTGGAAACAGAAATCGATTGACTGTCGAAAACTCAATTACTGGAAAATATATTTTTAATGCAATCATGGGATTAAACATCAGGATCAGACATTATTGGGATAAAGTGCAGTATCAGGATTTTGGAAAACTTGACAATGAAGGCTCCATAAATGTCATTTCTTTTAATGGTTTGAATCAACAAGGTGAACCCATTTTTGACAGAAATTTCAATATTTTTAATATAGATTTACAATACAATTGGCGGTTTGCCCCAGGTAGTGACATCGTCGTAGTATGGAAGAATCAAATATATAATTCAGATAAAGCATTTGATTCAAATTGGATTACTAATTTTAGTAGTTTGTCTAAGGGTTTTCAGGAAAATAATATCTCTTTGCGTGTATTATATTATTTGGACTACCTTTATCTAAGTGCTAAAAGATAAATATTGGATATGCGTATAAAATTTTTTTTTGAATTAAAATAAAACGAATAATTTTTTACAATGCATTTTTAAATTATCTTTGTTGGTAGTAGTTAATTGACTTCGATACATCGAAATTTTTTTTTAAAATATTGTAAAACCTTAATACATTTACACTACATTAAAAAAGTACCTAATTAATGTATGATATTGTTTTAACCTTTCTTACTTCTTTTGCGCTAACGTATATAGCAATTCCATCTATTATACATATAGCATTAAAGAAAAACTTAGTGGATATGCCGAATGAGCGTAGTTCGCACACATTGCGTACACCATCACTAGGTGGTATAGGTATTTTTGCAGGTACGGTTTTTTCCATCGTTTTTTGGTTGCCATTTCAGTATTTTGATAATTTACAATTTACCCTAGCGGCATTTATTATTATTTTTTTAATCGGTGCTAAGGATGATATTATTTCAATTTCACCCAAAAATAAATTTTTAGGTGAATTATTTGCTGCTGCTATCTTAGTCTTAAAAGCCAATGTCCGATTAACGAGTTTATATGGATTTTTTGGCATTTATGAGATGCCTGAATATATGAGTATTCTTTTATCTATATTTACAATACTAGTTATAATCAATGGTTTTAATCTGATAGACGGCATTAATGGTCTAAGTGCATCATTGGGGTTGTTGATTACGGGCGTTTTTGGTGTTTGGTTTTTCTTGATAGGAAGTATTGAATTTTCAATTCTTGCGTTTGCATTATTTGGGGCGTTATTAGCATTTTTAAAGTTTAATATTACACCTGCCAAGATATTTATGGGGGATACGGGTTCTTTATTTATAGGAATGATTTGTTCGATATTGGCGATTCATTTTATCGAAATTCAATCTTATTTATCCAATTCACCCTATACATTTAAATCAGCGCCTTCTGTGGCAATAGGCATTCTCATTTTACCTTTATTTGATACCTTAAGAGTTGTCATTTTACGCCTAATGGATGGAAAATTACCATTTAATCCGGATAGAAGGCATATTCATCATTTACTTATTGATGCTGGTATGAGCCATATGCAGGCAACATCAACATTGATAGGGATTTGTATTGCCTTTATCATAATGTCTTTTGGTCTTCAAAATGTTGGCAATTTGAACCTTTTGATTATTATCCTCACAATAGCAACTTGTTTATCTATAATGCTATCCAAGGCAGCCCAAAAGAAAAAATCTCATACAAGAAAACTTTAATACAATCTTTTACACTGAAAACAGAATTTACTCACTTAAAATAACCAATTCAGTACGGCGATTTTTACTTCGTCCCTCTTCTGTAGTATTGTCCGCAATGGGTTGTGTATCACCTTTTCCTTCGTATTTAATTTTATCTGCCGGAATCCCTTTAAAAACAAGTGCATCATGCACGGATTTTGCTCTTTCTTGAGATAATCTGAAGTTGTCTTTTTCATTTCCTACATTGTCCGTATGACCAACAATGATAATTTTCAGCATTGGATTCGCTGACATCATTTGAACGATATTCTCAATTTCGTAATTAGACTTTGGTAATAAAGCTGTGGATCCGGTTTCAAAAAAGATGTTGTTTAACACCATTGAATAGGGTTGGGTTGTATTTTGTACAGTTGGGATAGGTATGAGTTCAATATCTAAAATATATGGTTTAAAATCAAAATTTCCATCACTAAGATTAAACTGTTGAGAATAAAAAACATAATCAACGGCCTCGACCTTACATGCATATTGGCCGCCTTTAGGTAAAGCGGCTATAAAGTTTCCATCGTTGCCGGAAGTAATTTTGAAGATAGTTTTACCGGATTTTAATTCTACGATTTCGATATGACTGATAAGTCCTGTTTGGGTGTTAATATCTTTTACACTACCTTTGACATAGGTAGAAGGAATTGGTCTTATATCCGGATATAATTCAAAAGCATAAATATCGAGATGATGTAATGAAGTATTATTTTTATAATTCCAATCGCTTGCAAACCAGGCCATTTTTCCATCTAAAGAAACAGTCATATTTCCTTCATTGCCTTCGGTATTTATTGGGTATCCAATATTAATGGGTTCTGACCAAGTGTCATTTTCAAAATCAAACCTTGAAAAAAATATATCAAATTGGCCCATACCGGGACGTCCATTAGATCTGAAATAGAGTGTTTGTCCATCCGGATGTAAAAAAGGGCTTTCATCGTCCCCTTCCGAATTGATAATATGACCTAAATTCACTGGTTTCGACCACCTTCCTTTTTCATCTTTTTCAGTCATCCATAAATCTGAACCACCTATCGAACCCTTTCGTTTGCTGGAAAAAATCATTTTACGGCCATCAACAGAAAGTGTAGGATGTGAATCCCATGTTACAGAGTTTACATCTTTGCCCATATTAACAGGTTTGGTCCATTTACCATCCATAAATAATGAACTATATAAATCACAACTGCCCATGGATTCGCGTCTGTCACATGCGGTAAATACAATATAGGTTCCATCACCTGATATAGAAAAAGCCCCTTCATTCTGAGGAGTATTTATTCCTTTTATTGGTACAACGCTATTCCAGCCCTGACTATCTCTTGAAGCAACAAAAATATCTTCTTGACCAATAAAATCACCTGTATTTTTAATATTTCGGGTAAATACAAGATATTGACCATCAACAGAAATAAGCGGGGAATATTCTGAATGTTCGGTATTGATTGTATGACCGACATCGATGGGGTCAAAAGGTACCGGATGCTTTATCGCCTGCTCAATAAAGAGTAGGTTTTCCCGTTGAGTTTTTGCTTTTCGTACTTTTTGGGTATTCGTTGAAGAATTTATAAATGTCTCTAAATGTTCTGCAGCTTTCAGATATTTATGTAATTGTACTTCGGTTTGTGCAAGAGAATAGAACATTTCAGGATCGAAATCCGGATCTAAATCTATCGCTTTAATAAAAGCTTTTTCAGCTTGGTTGTAGGATTTTGCTACATAATATTGTGAAGCAAGCCGAAGATAGCCTTCGGTAAAATCAGGTCTTAATTTGAGTAATTTTAGATAAGTATCAATACTTTTAGCTGTATTTTGTGTCTGAGATAACGCTTTCGCCTCCTCAAAAAGCTTTTTTTCCTTCGCAGTCAACGGTTCTATGTTTTTTTGGCTATAGCCAAAATTGAAGATAACCATACAAATTAAGGATATCCATAGCCTGATCCCTTTGTGAAATAAAATAGAATTATCTTTGGCTGTGTTCATTTTTTAAAGTTATAATTGTTTCAATAACGAAAATATGCTTACATTTATCATTAAAGAATGCTTAAAATTTAATTGTTATGCAAAGATTCTATTATGCCGGACGATGGTCGAACAGGAATTATTTCGGGTTCAATACCAAATTGTTCGTGGAATAACATGATTAATTTTGCTTGATCAAGGTTTTCAAATTTTCCTTTGACTAAATTAATTGTACAGCCTCCAAAACCACCACCCATCATACGCGCACCCATAAAACACGGTTTGGATTTGGCATATTTAACGAGCCAGTCCAATTCGGGACAACTTACTTCATACTTTAAGGATAAACCGGCATGAGATTGGAATAGTAATTGACCTAACTGTTGATAATCTCCTGATATAAGTGCATCTTTAGCTTTTAAAACCCGTGCATTTTCTTCGACCACAAAACTTGTACGCTGATAGCTTTTAGTATCCAATGAGTTTATTAAATCTGGCAAGTCATCGGATGTGATTGATCTCAAGCTAACGATTGGCTTATAATTTTGATTTATCCAATTAACTGCTAGGGTACATTCGTGATGTCTTTGGTTGTAATCTGTATCAATTAGATTGTGTTTGACTTTGGAATTTATTAGGTAAAAGTTATAATCACTGTTTTCTATATGGATGTATTCGGGATGATATGATTTGCAATCCAACAAAATGGCTTGATTTTTCCTTCCATTGAAGATGGTAAACTGATCCATTATACCGCCTTGTACACCATAACCTCGTTCGGCAATTACTGCTTTTTGAATTTGCGTATCACTAGTCGTTTCGAAGTGATTTATCTGGTCGATCAACGTTATAAACCCACACGTTAATGAAGAAGAAGAAGATATCCCGGCACCAATAGGTAAATTTCCACCAAAAAGCACATTAAACCCAATGATATTTTTATCAGCATATAACTTCAAAACTTGATATATAAATTTATACCAGCCCGGGCTTTCACGAGCATCAATATCAGGAAGTGAAATTTCTAATTGCTCATTTGTATTTGACCCAAAAATGCGAATTGTGTTAGTATCATTGGTGGAAGCCAAAAACCAAATACCTTTATGAATAGCAAACGGAAAAACGAAACCTTCATTATAATCTGTATGTTCGCCTATGATATTGACTCTGCCAGGTGCAAAGATTGTAAAAGTTGCAGGTTCACCAAAAACGTATAAAAACTGATTTTTGAATTCTTCTAACATTTGGATCAGGTGCTAATAGATTGAATTTCTACAAATCTTTTGTAAGGTCCATCTAATTCTATTAATTCAACATGTGTTCCTGTTTGTACAATTTCACCATTTTCAAGAACGATGATTTTATCAGCTTTTTGGATAGTAGATAATCGGTGGGCTACGACGATCGAAGTACGGTTCATCATTACTTTTTCTAATGCCTCTTGAACTAATTTCTCTGATTCAGAATCCAACGCAGAAGTCGCTTCATCTAAGATTAAAACAGGAGGATTGCGTAAAACAGCCCTAGCAATGGTAAGCCTTTGACGTTGTCCACCGGACAATTTCATGCCTCTGTCTCCAATAGAGGTATCATAGCCATCTGGCATAACAGAGATAAAGTCATGTGCATTTGCAATTTTTGCAGCTACAGTAATTTCTTCATCTGTAAAACGATCTTCCCCAAAAGTGATGTTGTTTTTTATCGTATCATGAAATAAGATAGCTTCCTGAGATACAATACCAAACATGCTTCTTAATGCTTTCAGATCTAAGTCTCTGATATCTACACCGTCGATTGTAATTTTTCCATTGGTAACATCATAAAAACGAGGAAGCAAATCTACAAAAGTGGATTTCCCGGCTCCCGAAGTTCCTACAAGTGCTACAATTTCACCTTTATTAAATTCGATATTAATATTTTTGAGGGCAGCAGAATTGCTTTGATTGTAAAAAAAACTTACGTTTTGAAAAGCAATAGATTTATTGAAAGTAGGTTTTTGGATAGCATTTTCTTTAGATGAAATTCGGTTTTCTTCATTCAGTACTCTTTCGACTCTGTCTAAAGCAGCCAATCCTTTTTGTATGTTAAAATATGCTGAAGAAAAAGATTTAGCTGGCTCAATTACCTGATAGAAGGCAAATACAAAAGCAAAAAACACATCCGGTTCCATCTCTTGTTTAAATACCAATGTTGCGCCATACCAAAGCAAAATGGTAACGACAGAAACACCTAGAAACTCGGATAAGGGTGATGCTAAATCTCGTTGATTAATAACCTTGATTAAAGTATCTCTAAAATACCTATTTTCGGAGTCAAAAGTGTTTTTTTTGTAATTTTCGGCATTAAATCCTTTGATGATTCTGAGGCCTCCCAATGATTCTTCAACCTGTGCAGATATATTTGCGATAGATTCCTGTATGTTTACAGAAGTTCTTTTAAGTTTATTGACGGTTTGCCCAATAATCAACCCTGCAAATATGACCAATACAAATACAAACATTGTCAGGGACCAACTAATGTACACCATATACACAATGCAACCTAACATGATAATAGGCGACTTAAAGATTGCTTCAATAACGCTCAAAATGGACCATTCGATTTCCTGAACATCAACGGTAATAGAGGATAGGAGTGCACCTTTGCGTTCATTGCTGTAAAAGCTTAAAGGCAGGTCTAGGTATTTGCCAAACAGACGTTTTCTAAGGTCATAGATAATTCCGTAACGCATAGGTGTCATAACGTATAAGGCACCGTATCGGAATAAATTTTTTAAAAAGAAAACAATAATCAAAAGAATACAAACGTAAAGCAGGGTGGTTTCTTTACCGTATTCGTTGATATAGGTTGAGATATAATACTTTGTCCAGCTATTGATATTACTATCTTCCGGACGAATAGGTATTGGATTTGTCCTGTCAAAAAGGATGTTAAAAAAAGGCACTAAAAGAGGAATACTGATTACAGTAAAAATAGAGTAAAAGATATTACAGATAATACTTAATACAAAATTTTTCTTATAATGCTTAATTTGGGATAATAATCGCCAAAATCCATTCATTTCTATAATTGTCAGTATTAAAATGAAGACATAAAAAAGCGGCCTTTTGATTTTATAAAGGCCGCTTTTTATTAATCAATTAACTCTTTAAAGTTAAAAGTATTCATAAAACCTGTATCAAAATTTCCTTTACGGAAGTTTTCATCTTTCATCAATGCCTGATGGAAAGGAACGGTAGTATTGATTCCTTCTATGATAAACTCATCCAATGCACGTTGCATTTTTTTAATACATTCTTCTCTTGTCTGCGCTTTGCAGATCAATTTCCCAATCATTGAATCATAGAAAGGAGGTACGGTATAACCGGCATATACATGCGTATCAACTCGTACTCCGTGACCTTTAGGGCTGTGAAATGAAGTAATTTTTCCTGGATTAGGTCTAAAATCATTAAATACATCCTCAGCATTAATCCTGCACTCAATTGCATGAAGTTTAGGATAATAATTTTTTCCGGAGATTTTATCTCCCCAAGCAACTTTAATTTGCTCTTTTATAAGGTCGTGATCAATGACTTCTTCAGTTACAGGATGTTCTACTTGAATTCGTGTATTCATCTCCATAAAATAGAAGTTTCTATGTTTGTCCACTAAGAATTCAACGGTACCGACACCTTCGTAATTGATAGATTTCCCGGCTTTAACAGCGGCTTCACCCATTCTTTCACGCAATTCATCTGTCATAAATGGTGAAGGACTCTCTTCGACCAATTTTTGGTGTCTTCTCTGAATAGAGCAATCACGTTCAGATAAGTGGCAGACATTACCGTGTTGGTCACCTACAATTTGAAACTCTATATGTCGTGGTTCTTCTACGTATTTTTCAACGTAGATTCCATCATTGGCAAAAGAAGCCTTAGCCTCTTTTTTAGCACTATCCCATGCGTATTCAAATTCGCTGTCTTCATACACGACTCTCATCCCTTTACCACCACCACCGGCAGTAGCTTTCAGGATGACCGGATAGCCGATTTGATTAGCGATTTTTATACCTTGCTTGACATCTTTCAATAAGCCATCCGAACCCGGAACGACAGGAACCCCAGCTTTAATCATCGTTTCTTTAGCGGTAACTTTATCTCCCATTTTACGAATCATGTCTGCTGTTGGGCCAATAAACTTAACACCTGACTGAGCACAAATTTCGGAAAAACCGGCATTTTCAGCTAAAAAACCATAACCTGGATGAATAGCATCTGCATTAGTAATCTCTACTGCCGCCATAATACGCGGAATATTAAGGTAAGACTCTGACGATGCGGCTGCACCAATACAAACTGCTTCATCAGCAAATCTAACATGAAGGCTTTCTATATCGGCTTTAGAGTAAATAGCTACTGTTTTGATGCCCATTTCCTTACATGTACGGATAATTCTAAGGGCAATTTCACCTCGATTAGCTATTAATATTTTATTAAACATAATTTTAAATTAATGTTGTCCGAATAAACAGTAAAATTCAATCGAAAATGATTATACTTCTACTAAGAAAAGAACTTGATCGTATTCAACAGGAGTAGCGTCCTCAACAAGAACTTTAACTACAGTACCAGTCACTTCACTTTCAATCTCGTTAAATAACTTCATCGCCTCGATGATACATACAACATCACCTTGCTTAACAGTATCACCAACTTTAATAAAAGGTGGTTTGTCCGGTGAGGAAGATCTGTAGAAAGTACCTACAATAGGTGATTTGATTTCTATCAGATTATTATTTTGAGGTACTTCTGCTCTAGGAGCAGCTGCAGTGCTTTCTGTTGACTGTGCTGCAGGCTGAGCCGACATAGCGGGTTGACTCACGGACATAGGCACTGGTTGTGCTGCAGGCACTACGGTTTGAACTGCCTGGATTTTTTGAATTTTATCCGTTTTAATATTGATTTCTACATCTTTATCCTTAAACTTAAACTCTGTTAAATTAGATTTTCCGATCAACTTAATGAGTTCCTGTACTTCTTGAAAATTCATATTCCTTTGATTTTAATAGATAAATTAAGCTTTGACTCTCTCTAAATAGGCACCTGAACGGGTATCGATTTTTATTTTGTCGCCCTGATTTATAAATATCGGCACTTTAATTTCAGCACCTGTTTCTACCGTTGCAGGCTTAGTAACATTTGTAGCGGTATCACCTCTTACGCCGGGCTCAGTATAAGTAACTTCTAGCACTAAGTGTTGAGGCATTTCAGTTGTGAGAGGAAGTTCCTTTTCAGCGTGAAATAAGATTTCGATCTCAATACCTTCTTTTAAAAACTCAGGACTGTCCAACATTGCTTTTTCAAGGGTTACCTGATCATAATTTTCATTATCCATAAAGTGGTATCCAGATTCATCATTGTATAAATATTGGAACTTTCTTCTTTCAACTCTTACTACGTCGATTTTATGACCAGCTGGAAATGTGTTTTCAATTACTTTACCTGAAGTAAGGCTCTTTAGTTTAGTTCTGACAAAGGCATTTCCTTTGCCTGGTTTTACGTGTTGAAATTCTACAACTGAGTATATATCATTATTCAAATCGATACATAATCCGTTTCTAATATCTGAAGTGTTTGCCATGAAATATTAATAATTTATTTTTTCAAAATTTTGAATGTACAAAAGTAAGGCATATTTTTAAATAATCATTCATTTTCTAATGTCAATAAGCCCATTTTATAAGAATACTGCCCCATGTAAATCCTCCACCAAAAGCGGTAAGTATGAGGTTGTCTCCTTTTTTAATTTGAGATTCATACTCTGCTAGACATAATGGTATCGTTGCAGCTGTTGTATTTCCGTATTTATGGATGTTAATCATCACCTTTTCAGAAGGGATGCCTAGCATTTCACCAACAGAATTGATAATTCTTAAATTTGCCTGATGTGGCACCAGCCAATTTACATCATTGATGGTAAGGTTATTTCTTGAAAGTACATCTAATGTAGTATTCATCATCCCGTTTACTGCTGCTTTAAAAACGGATTTGCCTTCCTGATAAACATAATGTTCTCTCTGAGCAACTGTTTCCATAGTAGGTGGTTTGAGTGAGCCACCAGCTTTCATATGCAAAAACTCTCTACCTGCTCCATCCGCTTTTAGAATGGCGTCAATAAAGCCTTCTTTTTCTGTAGTAGGTTCCAGCATTACTGCACCTGCCCCATCGCCAAAAATAATACACGTTGCCCGATCGGTATAATCAATTATAGATGACATCATATCAGCTCCTACTACAATTACTTTTTTATACATGCCAGATTCGATATATTTTGAACCAGTTGTTAAAGCATATAAAAATCCCGAACAAGCAGCATTTATATCAAATCCGAATGCATTTTTAGCACCGAGTTTGTGTAAGATTGTATTAGCGGTATCCGGAAATACCATGTCACCAGTGACCGTAGCACATATTAACAATTCTATTTCTTCTGGTTTGGTTTGGGTTTTGTCCAACAGTACTTTAACTGCCTCAACAGCCATATCTGAAGTTGCCTTTCCTGGTTCTCGTAAGATTCTACGTTCTTTTATACCCGTGCGAGTAGTAATCCACTCGTCATTGGTATCCACCATTTTTTCCAAATCTGCGTTGGAAAGAATATCTTTCGGCACATATCCACCTACACCGGTTATAGCTGCATACTTCTTTGACATGGCTCCGTTTTATTTAGATTTTATAAAATCATTTCAAAAATGTGGCACAAGATACGGCATTTTCTATTTAACGAAAAACAAAAAGGTATTTTATCATTTTTATTCAATTCAATTAACAATTTTATTTAACACATAATATTTTAGTAAATCAATAGTTTAAATATTAGTTAAATGATAAAATATGTATGATTTTATATACATCAAATGAGTTTGGTATCAAAATTGATACTTTACAAGTAGATGTAATACACTTTATTATAATTTTTAAAAATGTATAATGTAATTCCATAAAAACAGTAATTTATTAAATAATATATTTCGTTATCCCAAAATCAGTTTAAAATGAGGACAATAAGTGTAGCAATTTGTCTGATGTTATGTCTTAACCTTACAGGCATACTTCATGCAAGCGAAGTAAAAATTCAATTTGCCAATTATGATTTAAAGGAAGCACGGGTAAAAGCCGGAAGTGAAGGAAAATTGATTTTTATTGATTTTTATGCTTCCTGGTGTACACCGTGTAAATGGATGGATCAAACGACTTTTCTAGATGAAGAAGTCGCAGGAGTTTTAAATAATAATTTTATTTCTATCAGAGCGGATATTGATAATAATACCGGTTACGAATTAAAAAACTTGTTTGATATCAAGTATTTGCCCACTATGATTATATTTAATTCAGAAGGCAGGATTCTTGACCGCATAGAACAAACATTGTCCCCACATCAGATGCGCGCGCTACTCAATAAATATAATGCACCTGAAAACAAACAAATTGTCAAGTATAATATCAATTCGTCACCAAATCAACATTTAAATAATATTGATTATACGAATTTGGCAAGTATGCAAAAAAGTGCATCAAAACATCAGCAATTTTATGAAAATCAAAACAATAATAAAATTTTCAGGGTGCAATTAGGTGTGTTTGAAAGATATCAGAGTGCTGATGAAATGGTTAAATCACTGAAACAACTTTTTGTAGAACCATTGACCATTACCAACGAAATGAAGGATGGTACCCTTTTATACAAAGTGAGAATTGGTGAGTTTCGAAGTTATGATGATGCACAGCAATTTAAAAAGACGATCTCAGATGAATATAATATGGCCGGATTGATAATCTAGTCGTAATAAACTTTCATTGATATCCTATAAAAGTCATTTTTGTGATTTTTTTTTACAATTGCACAATTGAAAGCTTATATATCGTTTCGATCGAAACGATATATCTGAGTTATTACATGATTTTAATTAAGAAGAAATGTCTCAAACTTTACTCATAAAAAATATTCATAAACTCTATGGAGTCGCTGCATCTGGGTTGCCATTTAAAAAAGGCGAAGCGATGTCAGAAGTAGAATTTATAGAAGATGCATTTTTACTCGTCGAAGGTAAAACGATTAAGTCATTTGGATCTATGACTCTATGTCCAGAGCGTGCAGATACGGTCATTGATGCAACTGCAAAATGTGTCATGCCTGCATGGTGTGACAGTCATACGCATATCGTTTTTGCACAAGGCCGTGAAGTAGAATACGTCGATAAGCTTAAAGGTTTAAGTTATGAAGAGATCGCAGCTAAAGGCGGAGGAATCCTAAATTCAGCTAAAAAGCTTCAAGAATTACCAGAAGACGTTCTTTTTGAGCGTTCATTAACGCGGCTAAATGAAGTCATTAGCAATGGAACAGGTGCAATAGAAATAAAAAGCGGATATGGTCTTACAGTAGAGAGTGAACTAAAAATGCTGCGTGTAATTCGACGACTGAAAGAAGTCTCCGAAGCAACCATCAAAGCCACTTTTTTAGGAGCACATGCATTTCCTCCCGAATATAAAGACAATCGCAAAGGATATATTGATCTTATCATTCATGAAATGCTTCCTAGAATTAGTGCGGAAAATCTCGCAGATTACAGCGACGTATTTTGTGAAAAAGGTTTTTTTACAGTAGAAGAGACAGATCAGATTCTTAAAGCAAGTGCAAAATACGGACTGAAAGCTAAAATTCATGCTAATCAGCTTAATGTTTCTGGTGGTGTACAAGTCGGTATCGCTAACCATGCTGTCTCAGTAGATCACTTAGAATCAGTGGGTCAGGAAGAACTTAATGCCCTTAAAATGTCAGATACGATTCCTACTGTTTTGCCATCTTGTTCTTTCTTTTTAAATATTCCTTATGCGCCTGCAAGAAAGATGATAGATCAAGGTTTGGGTATTGCAATGGCTACGGATTATAATCCGGGATCAAGTCCTTCTGGCAATATTCCATTACTGATGGCATTAGCATGTAATCCTATGCGGTTACTACCTACAGAAGTATTTAATGCAATTACTATCAATGGTGCGTATGCTATGAATCTCGGTCATAGTCATGGTGCCATCGGAGTAGATAGAGTTGCAAATTTAATAATTACGAAAGCAATACCGTCATTGGAGTATATGGTTTACTCATTTGGAAGCAGGCACATTGATCAGGTGATTTTAAATGGAAAAGTTGTCGTTAGATAGTACTTTATTATTGGTACTACAATAGGAAATGAACTAAATAATATTCGGAACTAAATACCAATTTATATTGTTGTAAGCCATTGAAAGTAATAAAGTTGATCTTAAATAGAATTTTGGTAAAATAACTTGTCTTTTTGCATATAATATCTCGATAAGTTATTGACATTTGAGAAGTTTTTAAAAACATGCTAAAACAATAAAATCTATAGAGAGACCAGAATAGTTACAAAAAATTATAATCTTTGCGCGATTTTAAAAAAAACAACACCAAAGGATGTTTTTACACATACATAAATCTAAGATCCATAGAGTAAAAGTTACAGAGGCCAATCTGAACTATGTTGGTTCGATAACCATTGATGAGGATCTTATGGATGCAGCAAATATTTACGAAGGAGAAAAAGTCCAAATAGTTAATAATAATAATGGCGAACGTATCGAGACCTATGTCATCAAAGGTGCACGAGGCTCAGGTATGATTTGCCTGAATGGTGCTGCAGCAAGAAAAGCAGAAGTGGGTGATATTGTTATTATCATTAGTTATGCTTTGATGACACCGGAAGAAGCCAAGACTTTCAAACCTACAGCTATCTTCCCGGACGAAAATAACAGGTTGAGTCAATAATCAAGTTAAATTGTATCTTTGCCGGTAAAAAGCACCGGATTTATGAAAGTAAAGATAGCCAGTTATATCAAGGTAGTGCTATTTTTTGTACTCGGCATTGGTATGTTGTTGCTGGTCTATTATCATCAAAACGCTGCTTTTCAGGCCGAATGTTCATTAAAAGGCATTCCAAGTCAGGAATGTAGCCTCTTTAAAAAATTAATGGATGACCTGAGTCGGGTAAAATATAGCTGGATCTGGATAACTATTTTGGCTTTTATGTTATCAAATGTGTTGCGCGCATACAGATGGAGAATGTTGTTGGAGGCCATAGGCTACAAACCTAAAATGGTCAATCTAATAGGTACGGTTATGATTAATTACTTGGCAAATCTTGGTATACCTCGTTCGGGAGAGATTGTCAGGGCCGCTATGCTATCAAAATATGAAAATATTCCGATAGAAAAATCTTTTGGAACCGTGGTTACTGATCGCATTTTTGATGTGATTGCCATGGCTGTCATATTTGTAATGACTTTTTTTTGGGGTGGAAAAGTTGTCGTTAATTACCTCAATCAAAATATCAATTTGGATAAACACCTGAATTGGATCTTTGAAAATCCATTGATAATATTGTTTGTAATAGGTATATTGTTTTTCTTCCTTTATACACTCTATAAAAACAGATCAAAGTTTAGGAACACCGCATTGGGTCAAAAGACGATATTAAAGCTTAGAGGTTTTTATGATGGAATTATGAGTGTTAGGAATGTTTCCAACATTCCGTTATTTATTTTCCATTCTATAGTTATTTGGTTTTTATATTATTTAATGCAATATCTTGTGTTTTTTAGTTTTGCACCTACAGAAGGCCTTGGGCCGATAGCAGGCCTAGTTGTTTTTGCTTTTGGAAGTCTAGGAATCGTAGTGCCTACACCTGGTGGAATGGGAAGTTTTCATTTCTTAACGGCAGAAGCATTAGCTATTTATGGTATTCAAGGTGCGGATGCTTTTACGTATGCTAATATCGTATTTTTTTCAATTCAGATATTTGCAAATATCGTTTTTGGCGTTATTTCTCTGATCGTTTTACCCATGTACAATAAACCCAAATCATGATAAAAGATAAAATTTTCGACAAATGGAATGATGCATTACTTATAATTAAAGCTTGGAAAGCCGAAGGTAATAAAATTGTATTTACCAATGGTTGTTTTGATCTTATACATATGGGTCATGTTCTATATTTGGAAGAGGCAAAGCGTAAAGGTGATAAACTCATTGTCGGTGTAAATAGTGACAGTAGCGTAAAAAAGCTAAAAGGAATTCATCGTCCGATTAAAGATCAAATTAACCGAGTACATATACTTGCTGCATTGGAAAGTGTCGATATGGTCCTCATTTTTGAAGAAAATACACCACTTGAATTAATCCAAACAATCCTTCCGGATGTTATTGTTAAAGGTGGAGATTGGAAACCAAGCCAAATTGTTGGTTCGGATATCGTTCTGGCCAACGGTGGTGAAGTGCTTTCACTACAGTTTGTTGAAGGTTATTCGACAACGGCTTTAGAGCAGAAAATTATTCATTCGCATGAGCAAAACAAATAAAACCCGAAATTACTAGTTTACGATTATGCAGTTATCTCAATTAATACATTTTTTAAATGATATCGCACCTGAAAAATTTCAGGAAAGTTATGATAATGCCGGCCTCATTACAGGGCATCCGGACATGGAAATAAAAGGTGTTTTAGTCACATTGGATTGTATAGAATCCGTAGTAGACGAATCTATAGCTTTAGGGTGTAATGTCATTGTTGCGCACCATCCGATTGTCTTTAGTGGTATGAAGCGATTTAATGGTAATAATTATGTCGAGCGTACCATCATCAAAGCTATAAAAAACGACATTGCAATATATGCAATTCACACAAACCTTGACAATGTTTATCTATCCGGTGTAAATGCAAAAATTGCGGAAAAATTAGGTTTGCACAATATCAATATTCTGGCTCCCAAGTTAGATTTAATGCATAAAGATCATCAGGTTGGTTCAGGTATGATCGGAAATCTGCATTCTTCGATGAAGCCAGAAGCTTTTTTTGCATTACTTAAAGATAACATGGAACTAAATACCTTTAGACATACGGCAATTTGTAAAGATAATATTTACAAAGTTGCAGTTTGTGGTGGTTCCGGAGGATTTCTACTTAATGCTAGTAAAAAGGCGGGTGCTGATGTTTTTATTACATCGGATTATAAATATCATGAATTTTTCGAAGCCAATGATGAGATTATAATCATTGATATTGGACATTTTGAAAGCGAAAAATATACAATTGATTTACTTTATGACTTGATTATTAATAATTTTAGTACCTTTGCAACCCATTATACAAAGATAATCACTAATCCAATCAAATATTATTAAATAAATATGGCAACTGTAAAAGAAAAAAGTATTGCAGAAAGATTAAAGGCCCTATACAATCTCCAGCAGATTGACTCAAAATTAGATAGTATCGTCGTACTCAAAGGTGAATTACCTATGGAAGTAAGCGACTTAGAAGATGAGATATCAGGTATTCAGACACGTGTAGAAAAGCATAAAAATGCTATTAAGGAGATTGAAACGGAAATATCTAGACATAATGCCAATATTAAAGATTCAGAAGCCCTTATTGCAAAGTATGAAAAGCAACTCGATAATGTAAAAAACAATCGTGAATTTGATGCACTTACAAAAGAGGTAGGGCTTCAAAAATTGGAAATACAGCTTTCACAGAAAAAGATTAAGGAGGCAACCGCTTTAAAAGAAACCAAAGCGGAAGCGCTTACTTTACTTACTACAAAACTAGAACAACGCAAAAAAGATGTAGAAGCAAAGAAAGTCGAACTTCAAAAAATCATAGAAAAAACAGAAAAAGAAGAAATTAAACTTGCTAAAGATTCTGAAAAGGCGCGTAAAGGTATTGAAGAAAGATTGTTACTTTCTTATGATAAAATCCGTAAGGCCTACAGAAACGGTTTGTCGGTAGTTGCTATTTCAAGAGGTGCTTGTGGTGGTTGCTTTAACAGAATACCACCTCAGATGCAGATTGAAATTGGCCAGATGAAAAAAATCATCGCTTGTGAGCATTGTGGTAGAGTATTGATTGATGACAAAGCATTTATCGAAGAAGGTGTAGAAGAATAATCATTTCAATTGATATTTCTTAATAATCATAAAGGTCTAAGCCCCCGATGGTATCCATTAGGGGCTTTTTATTTTGTTAATTTAAGGTTGGGAAAATATCTATTACTGTTTTTTTGTTTTATTGGTATTTGCAATCCAAATTTTGGGCAAGGAAAGCTTGTAATAACGAAAACTCTCGAAGATGCCTATCGAGACATCACAGCGCTCAGGATAAAAGAAGGCCGGAGTAAATTGCAGCATTCAGATTTTATAGCACAGCAAAACATGTTGGGCTATTATATTGAAAACTACATAGATTTCTTTACATTATTTATTCAGGAAGACCAAGCGCTTTACAAGAAATATCTACCAAACCGAAATTTCCGATTGCAAAAAATCAAAAGTGCTGATCAAAATTCGCCGTATTACCTATTTTGTCAGGCTGAAATTATACTTCAATGGGCAATTATAAAGCTCAAATTTAATGATAAAATCAGTGCCGCACGCGATGTATATGAGGCATATAATTTGTTGACACAGAATCAAAAGAAATTTCCGGATTTTATCCTAAATAATAAAAGTCTGAGTATCGTCCATGCACTTTCTGAAAATATTCCTTCTTGGGTTAGGAAATTGTTAAATATTCAAGGTTCTATACAAATGGGTACACAGGAAATTAGATCATTGGCAAAATATGTTTCTGACAAAAACTTCATGTATAAAAATGAAATTGTCGCTATTTATAGTTACATTTTGTTTTATTCCAACAACCAACGAGAGGCTGCTTTTGCGTTGTACGACGAATATCAATTAGATCACCGTACAAATCTATTGATAGCATTTTTGAAGGCAACTATGGCTCAAAAAACCGGTAAGAATGATCTTGCCATCAGAATATTGGAAGAAAGACCGCAGTCAGACGCTTATATGAAATTTGAATACATACATTTTTTATATGGGAAATTCAAATTGTACCGACTTGATTCGGATGCGGATGGGTATTTGCTCAATTTTGTTAAAAATTTTAAAGGGAAACATTATATAAAAGAAGCGTATCAAAAATTAGCTTGGCATAGTCTTATCATTCGTAACGATTATGACCAATATATGTATTATATGAACCAATGCATGAAGTTGGGAAATATACTCATCGATGAAGATAAACAAGCTTATAATGAAGCCAAAAGTAAAGAAATACCTGATCCGATACTGCTGAAGTCAAGGTTACTCTTTGATGGTGGCTATTTTAAAATGGCTAATGAACTTCTTGCTTCCAAATCAAAGTTGTATATGAATCATCCATTTGAAGGGGAATATTACTATAGAATGGCCCGAATTAAAG
This sequence comes from Portibacter sp., assembly GCA_040391315.1. Taxonomy (GTDB): domain Bacteria; phylum Bacteroidota; class Bacteroidia; order Chitinophagales; family Saprospiraceae; genus OLB9. The sequence continues at coordinate 44,958 of JBEBYC010000009.1, forward strand.
ATGCGCTACATGAATATAACGAAGCAATTAAATATTATAATTTTACAATCGACAAAAGTAAAAAAACGAAGTATTTTGCGTGTAGTGCCGCATTAAACATCGGTTTTATATATGAAAAAAATAAACAATATAAAGAAGCCTACACTTATTTTAGCAAGTGTCTCAATCTAAATCCCGAAGGGTATGGAAATAGCTTGCATCAGAAAGCAAAATCAGGAATTGAACGCGTTAAAGGACGATTTTGAAAAGTATTATAAAGGTAATTATTTTCGTATCTAACTTTCCATATTTTAATGAACGCTAGTAAAATTTTAATTTTAATTTTTCGAAAGTAGGTAAGTCTAAAATTGCCCAAAAATCAAAAATCAGTTTTGCCCAAGGTCGATTTTATAAATTTTACTTTAAAATTATGATTTACTCAACGTTGATTTATCGACTTAACTTTAATTGTAAATAAAAAAATTAATCAGTACAATGCTTAATCAGTAGTTAATTAGTCGAAAAATTGTATTTTTGTGATTCTAATTGAAAACCATCCATTCCGGATAAAAAATATTATAAAATGAGATTTGAAGTATCATCATCAGAGTTATTAAAGCAATTAAATATTGCTTCCGGCGCCATCAATAATAATCCGGTTTTGCCGGTCATGGAAGACTTTTTATTTGTTATCAAGGAAAATATCCTGACCATTACTGCTACAAACCTGGAGACAACGATTATCACACAAGTTGAGGTAATTGCAGATGAAGATGGTACCATTGCTATACCAGCAAAAATTCTTTTAGAAACCTTAAAGGCATTGCCGGAGCAACCGATTACGATTACTGTTGATGAAAATAATGGAGTAAAAATATTATCTTCTTTTGGTGCATACAAAATGTCAGGAGACACTCCAGACGATTTCCCTTCACCCCCTGAAGAAGATAACGTTGAGACGTTTACAATTCCTTCAAATCGAGTGTTGAAAGGCATTACCAGTACAATATTTGCAACCAGTAATGATGAACTACGCCTTTCTATGACCGGTGTACTGTTTAATATTGATTTTACCAAAATGCACTTTGTGGGAACAGATGCGCATAAATTAGTAAAATATACTGTTGGTAATTTAAATACGGATATTGCGAAGTCTATAATCGTACCAAAGAAAGGATTGACTTTGGTTAAGAATGCATTGAGTGATGATATAGATGTAACAATTAGTTTTAATAAGTCAAATATCTTCTTCACGTTTGGTCAAACTAAAATAGCTTGTAGGTTAATCGATGCTAAATATCCGGAATATAATGCCGTTATCCCAGCAGAAAACCCGTTTGAGGCGATTATAAACCGTAAAGACTTCTTGAGTTCTTTAAAACGTATCGCAATATACGCTAATAAATCAACCAATCAGGTTGTGATAAGTCTTACTGAAAAGAGTATGACAATATCAGCACAAGATCTCGATTTTTCTAATGAAGCTACAGAGCAACTCAATTGTAGTTTTAGCGGAGATGCGATGACGATTGGTTTTAATGCTAAATTTTTAGTAGAAATGTTGAATGTGATGGATAAAGAAGAAATCAAACTTCAACTATCTACACCGGCAAGAGCAGGACTTTTGGTACCGACGGAAGACGAGCCGGGCGAAACACTTCTTATGCTGATTATGCCTGTTATGCTTAGTAACTAATATTTAGAAGTTTAGCTGATAGATTTTTACGATTTGTCCATGACATCTATGGATTAGATAAAACAAAAATTTTATGAAGATTGGCCTTTTTTTTGGCTCTTTCAATCCTGTACATACGGGGCATTTGATTATTGCTAACCATATGGTTCAGTACACGGATATTGATGAAGTTTGGATGGTCGTAAGTCCACAAAATCCACTTAAAAACAAGGCTTCACTGGCAAATAATAACGACAGATACTATTTAGTTCAATTAGCTATCGGTGAAAACCACAATCTACGAGCTTCAAATATTGAGTTCTCGTTGCCAATACCCTCATACACAATAGATACGCTGACGTATTTAAAAGAAAGGTATCCCACAAAAAATTTTTGTTTGATAATGGGAGGTGATAATTTGGCCACGATTGAAAAATGGAAAAATTACCAACTTTTGCTAGAACAATACAAAATTTATGTTTATAAGAGGCCCGGGTATGACTTGGGGACTTATGCTACGCATACAAATGTTCAAGTATTGGATAATGTACCAATGCTTAACATATCTGCTACTTTTATAAGAGCAGCATTAAAAGCAGGAAAATCTATCCAATATCTTGTTCCGGAAAAGGTTTATGAATATTTGACAGCATATAATATTTATAGATAATGATTACTTATTTACCTAATATTCAATATATCTAATAACTTTGCTCGTAATATTTAAATAAAAATCAATGTCCAAAAAATCATTTAACTTAGGATTCATGTATATTTTTTTTATCGTTATAGCGTTTTTATCTTGTAAAAACGAACCTACAACTGAAAATTCAGTTTTGGACAACATCCAACAGGAATCAACAGTTGTTTCTACAACCGAAGCTTCTGATGAAAATCAACCTATGACAGCAATAAAGGAACTACCTGACGCTTGTTCATTAATTTCCAATGAAGCGATAAAAAAATTTTTTCAGGTTAAATCTAATGTAGGTCATGTGGATATAACTTCTAGTTTAAAGCCGAATACACGCACGTGTAATTTTTACTGGGACGGTGAAAATTCAAAATCTAATGTTATTGTTGAACTTAGAAACTATTCAGGAGAATCTGAAGCTACAGCCAATACCACTATTCAAAATCTGGTTAATGTTGGTATGTTGGTCAATGGTATTGATAACCCTATACCTTTCAATGTATTTGATGCTGCAGGAAAGAACGGAGCATATTCAGATGCACAAGCAAGATATTTTTGGGCATATAATGATCAGTATTCATTTATGGTTGTTGCTAATGTTTCAGGATTTGACGAAAAATCAAAATTAGCATTAATAAAAAATCTTGCTAAAGAACTAAATGCAAATTTCGCAAAGTATTAATGCGGATTGCAAAAATGAATTTGTCGTTCTACACGATTTAAAATCAATATATAACTATACGAAACGAAATCGGTTTGTATAGTTTACAAAGTGAAGTTCTATCAAGGAAAAATAGTGTAGTTAAAACAATAGTGAATAGGCGGGGTAATGAATTGCCTTTGCTTAAGAGCATATCTTAATATATGCACCTTTAATCTTAATTTGAAAATTATTTAAATAAGCATCAGCTAAAAATAATGAAATAGGTTAGCTTATAAAAAATAAAAGCCCGACATTATTCATATCGAGCTTTTAGCGCCCCCTCCAGGACTTGAACCTGGGACCTGCGGATTAACAGTCCGTCGCTCTAACCAACTGAGCTAAGGGGGCTTTTTAAGATTGAGATTGAGTTACATCTTTGTTTTCTTTCAAAAGCGATGCAAAAGTATATCATTTATTCATATTAAACAAGCTATTTTTAAATTTTTTTTAAAATAAATTTGATGTGATTTTTTTCTTATTTTCTATTAATATAAAAATCATTCTAAATCAATTAATAATAAAAATGTATAGATGATTTTATGTGAAATTAGTTAGATCTTTTGCCAATTTCTAAAGTTAAATAGAAATTAAAAAAGTAGGGTTTGGCACTGATTGTAGGGGTTTCAACCATAATTGGGATTTTTTTAATAAAAAGATCACCCATAATACCGACTTCGATATTTTTAACGTATTGGTCCATGCTTCCTATTGAAAAGAACAAACCCAATTTCCCCTGAATACCTGGGATAAAACTTAGTTCGGCCCAACCTTTACTACCTTCTGCGCCGCTAAAGATGGAATTAAAGTCTAAAAATTTGTCAGCATTTTCGGGACTGAATTTTTCAGTTCTTAGTTCATTGTAAAATCTACCATTTTCTTCATAATTATACACGAGTTCTAAATAGTAAGGGCGCAATACTCCAATAGATGCTCCAGCCTCATAATTGTAACCGATAGAAACACCCTGACGTTTTGCTTTGTCAGTGAGTAGCACTTTGGCGCCTTTGCCACCTCTTAAAGCATAGAAATAATTTTGCTTACCAAATTTAAACGATTGAGAAACTCTGTTAAATGAGATTGGAATATTTCTGTTTTGACTGATTTCTCTGGAGTCTTTGAGGTAACCAATTTCTAAATGGTAATAAGTAGTTTTATAGTAAGTCCGAATTTTACCTGAATTATAAGCGAGAGAAAAGCCATTCGTGTGTAGTGTACCTTTACCTGTATGTTCGTAGCGGTAGATAATCCCTTTCCATTCATTATCGACTTGTTTGGGTTGAAATGACTTCTGGGCTGATGTTGAAAGTACAACAGCACAATTTAAAATTAGTCCTAAAATGATCCATTTGGTATGCATGGTAAAAATTCTTTCCCGATAACAAGTTAATTATCAACAAAAATAATACAATTTATTGATGATGACCGTTCTTAAATATTAAATAATTGTAAGAATGCATTAATTTTGCCATTTTTAAAGCTTTAGCGACATATTTATTAGAAAGAATGATACAAATCGTCACCGATATTCAAGCAAATAGGCTGATATATGTACTTGATTTTGTCTTTAACCATATACTAAAAACCGGCTATACAATTTGTAATGAAAATGAAGTTGACGCTACGAAGCCTGTTATTTATTATGTTCAAAAATATACAGGAAATAATAAAATTGCTTTTCATCCAACGGAAATAATCAGGGATTCGCATCAAGTTGAAGTTAAAAATATTGAAATTATTTCCGATATGGTACAGCGTTGGTTAAATGGAACGTGGAGTAATGAAACGATGGATCCATTTGCTGTGATTTTTTGTTATTTGAGTCGATATGAAGAATATTTGGAAAGAAGACATATCGATAATTGGCATCGATTTTTGGCTGCAGATAGTGTGTTGAATCAATTGTCACCAGATGAACCTATAGTAGATATGATGGTACTTTGGATTAAGCGGCAGATTTCGGAAAAATATCCAGATTATATCTTTCCTGAATCTAAAGGTTTTCGCATTATTTCTACCATAGATATTGACCAAGCATGGTCGTATAAGTATAAAGGCTGGAGAAATATATTGACATTTTGCAAGTTCTTAATGAAGTTAGAGTTTGGTAGTATTCGCAAACAGTTTTCTATCGTTTTTGGTAAGAAAGAAGATCCTTTTGATACGTACTCTTATTTGAAACAATTGCATCATAAATTGGATATTCAACCTTTATATTTTATTTTAATGTCAGAAAGGCGTTCATCTATAGACCGTAATCATAAGCCGTCGAATCCACGATTTAGAAAACTAATACAAGAACTTGAAAACAATAATGAGATTGGTATCCATCCTTCCTATCGTTCACGAAAGGAAGAACGTCTATTACAGCGGGAAATTAATCTTCTATCTGAAATTATTCAAAAGCCAATAAGCGCATCCCGACAACATTATTTAATTATGAAATTGCCAGAGACATATAGGCGATTGATAGCATCTGGCATAACGGATGATTACACAATGGGTTTTGTAGATCGTATTGGGTACAGAGCGGGAACTGGACATACTTTTTACTGGTATGATATCAAAAATGAAACGACTACGCCGCTTAAAATTCATCCGTTTATTATGATGGATGCAACCCTCAGAAGATATATGAAACTGAATGTAAAACAGGCTGTAGAAAAAATTGTAGCTTTTAAAAAACAAGCTCGGAAATATGAAGTGCCGTTTACAGTTTTATGGCATAATAGTTCTTTAGATGAGGATGGTGAATGGAAAGGATGGAAACAAGTTTATGAAATAGCTTTAAATTGCTAAAACATTTAGTAAATAAAAAGTAATTAATTTTACTTTTTCTCTAGAATATCTTTTTGATCACCTGCATTTAGGACACCATTAAGGTCATTAAAATTCATCAGGATTAAGATGATACTTCCGATAAGTGCAAAGTAAAGCAAAATATTGGGTACTACAATTTCAATAGCGAGGAAGATACAAATAAGGATGCGCAATTCTGTTGGTCCCATAATACCGCTATCTATGACGTAGGCATCAGTGATTTTGTATCGAAGCAAGGCGTTTATCATAGCCCATCCATAGGCAAAGATAAAAATAAAAGCAGCCCATTCCCATTTTGTAAAAAAGAAATAAAAACCAAATCCGATAATGCCAATTGAAATCCAGTCAACGGAGATATCTAATGACCAACCGTACCATTTTCGTGGTATGTTTCTCCAATAGGCTATTCTGCCATCTAACGAATCACCAAACCATTGCACCATAAATCCAAAAATACTTAACAGCAAAAAATATTTGATATCTATTGCTAGCCATAATCCGATAGCCACTAAAATACTTCCTGCAAAACCGATTGCTGTAAGCATATTTGGTGTTAGCCATTCCGGTAAAATGTTGCACAAATATGCAATAGTCTTATGCTCAGCATCTTTTAGGATGTTGAACCTTTTTCTGCCGCTATTTATAGTTTGGTCTTGCATAATATGATTATTAGGTAATTAACACCGTAAATTTAAGTTTATTTTAAGGTAATCTCATAATCCAACAAAAAAAAACTTAAAATCATTGCATTTTGTAGGATAACTAATTTGACCAAGTTATAACAAAAAGTTTTAAATCTTCATTTTACATAATGTAAAACGAGCGAACGATAAAAAGGAAGCTTCGAAAAAACGTCTGTTATTACAAAATATAGATTGGAACAAGTAATTAGTCAACAAGCGTCCCTATTGGTGCACCTTCAGCAATATTTAGAAGGTTACCTGGCTTATTGATATCAAAAACTATGATCGGTACATTGTTTTCCTGACAAAGCGTAAATGCAGTCATATCCATAACAGAAAGTCCCAAATTAATCACTTTATTAAAGGAAATGTGATCAAATTTTACAGCATTTGCATTTTTTTCTGGATCGCTATCGTAGATACCATCAACACGGGTACCTTTCAGTATGACATCTGCATTTAGTTCATTTGCACGAAGTGCTGCTGCGGAGTCTGTTGTAAAATACGGTGAACCGGTACCGCCAGAAAATATCAGTACACGTCCCTTTTCTAGGTGACGGATTGCTCTTCTTCGGATGTAAGGTTCTGCTATTTCTCGCATTTCGATAGCGGTAATTAGTCTGGTATAAACGCCGTGTGATTCTAATGCGCTCTGGAGAGCCATACCATTGATGCAAGTGGCGAGCATACCCATATAATCGCCTGTGACGCGCTCGATACCCGAAGAACCTGCACTCAGGCCTCTGAAAATATTTCCACCACCGATAACAATGGCTACTTCGGCTTTAATAGCTACGAGCTCTTTAATTTGTTGAGCGTAGTACTTGAGCATATCAGCGGAGATACCAAATTTTTGATCTCCCATGAGCGATTCACCGCTTAACTTGAGTAGAATTCTTTTGTATTTTAGGGCCATACGAGTAATATTTATAAAAGCGTTTCAGGGATTTGGGTTATACGATTGATTTTGTATAGGACAGGTAAAAAAAAAGAGCGATTAATACCGCTCTTTTCTTATATCATTTATACTAAACTGATATGTTTAAATCCAGTCACCGTCAAATCTTTGTCAATAGACTTAAGGTATTCCGCTACACTGGCTTTACCGTCTTTTACAAAAACTTGATTTAATAAAGTATTGTCTTTAAAGAACTTATTAAGTTTACCGAGTGCTATTTTTTCAAGCATTTCTTCTGGTTTGCCTTCGCTTCTGGCGATTTCTTTACCGATTTCAATTTCTTTATTGATTATGTCTTGAGAAACATCTTCTTTATCCAGCGCTACTGGTTTCATTGCAGCTACTTGCATTGCTACATCTTTTCCAGCAGGAATATAGTCTGCGTTTGCAATATTTAGGCCAACGATAACACCTGCTTTATTACCCATATGGATATACGGTGCAACGAGTGGTGCTTCAAGTCTTTCGTAAGAAGATAACTCAATTTTCTCACCGATTCTGGCTACTTGCTCAGTGATAATCGTCCCAATAGTAGAACCATTCATTGATATATTTAAAAGTTCTTCTACATTTGCAGGAAACGCATCCAAAGCCACTTTAGCGATTTCGTTAGTAAGATTTACGAAATCTTCATTTTTAGAAACGAAGTCTGTTTCGCAACTTAATCTCAATACGATTCCTTTATTATTACTATCATTGACGAGGGCAACAACTACACCTTCTTTAGCATCTCTGTCTGCTCTTTTTTCAGACATTTTTTGACCGCGAAGACGAAGAAGTTCAATAGCTTTGTCAAAGTCACCATTAGCTTCTGCCAATGCTTTTTTACAATCAATCATACCTACTCCAGTTTGATCTCTCAATTCTTTTACTAGAGCTGCTGATATTACTAATTCACTCATTATAGATATTTCTTAAAATTTTTAATAAATGTTATTAACCTTCTTTAGTATCCTGTTTAGCAAGTCTTCTTTCTTCTAAACCTTCCTTAATAGAACCAATGATATAATCAGTGATTAGTTTTACAGATTTAGAAGCATCGTCATTTGCCGGGATAGCGAAGTCTACTTTATTAGGGTCTGAATTGGTGTCGACCATTGCAAATGTCTTCATACCCAATCTCTTAGCTTCAGCAAGAGCGATATGTTCGTGATGGATGTCAACCATAAACACTGCACTAGGCAATCTGTTAAGATTGGCAACACCACCTAAAACTCTTTCCAATTTATCCTTTTCTCTCTGAAGCGTCAGACGTTCTTTTTTAGTAATAGAAATCGTCGGGTCAGAAAGCATTTTGTCAATGTTATTCATTTTTTTAACAGACTTACGGATTGTCGAGAAGTTTGTCATCATACCACCCAACCATCTTTCAGTAACATAAGGCATCTCTGCGCTTCTTGCTGCCTGAGCTACAATGTCTTTAGCTTGTTTTTTAGTAGCAACAAACAAAATCTTCTTGCCGGACTTAGCCATTTGCTTCATTGCGTAAGCTGCACGGTCCAACATGTCGGAAGTTCTGTTTAAATCTATGATGTGAATACCTTTTCTTTCCATGAAGATGTAAGGAAGCATTTTAGGATTCCACTTTCTTTTTAAGTGGCCGTAGTGTACACCCGCTTCTAACATTTCATTATGTGTCGGCTTATTCATTATATATACTTTTTCTTTTGGATTAACAAATAAATGGTGATAATAAGATTAACGTTTAGAGAACTGGAAGCTCTTTCTCGCCTTAGGCTTACCAAATTTCTTCCTTTCTACTTCTCTTGAATCTCTCGTTAGATACTTCTTCTCTTTCAATGGTTTTTTATTCTCTTCGTCGATTTTAACCAATGTTCTAGAAATACCCATACGGATAGCTTCTGCTTGACCTTTGAAACCACCACCTGCTACATTGATTTTGATATCGTACTTTCCTTCGGCACCTATCACTCTCAACGGTTCTAAAACAGTTGCTTGTGTCATTGGCATAGGGAAATACTCATTGAGCTCTTTGCCATTGATTACGATCTTGCCACTACCATCTGTTAAATATATTCTTGCTGTAGAAGACTTTCTTCTTCCGATGCTGTTGATCATTTCCATATGAAATTAAAATTTAAAAGGTTCTGGTTTTTGTGCAGCATGTGGATGCGTAGTACCAGTATATAAAAATAATTTTTTAATTTGCGCTTTACCCAATTTTGTTTTAGGTAACATTCCTTTGATGGCTAATTCAAGAACCATTTCAGGTCTTTTTTCTAGCATTTCTTTAGCGGTACGTCTTCTTAATCCTCCTGGATACCCAGTGTAACGTTGGTATTCTTTGTCATCTAACTTTGAGCCAGTAAATCTAACTTTGTCAGCATTAAGAACAATCACATAATCACCTGTGTCCACGTGTGGAGTAAAATCTGGTTTGTTTTTACCACGTAGTACTGCTGCTATTCGCGTAGCAAGTCTTCCCACTACTTCTCCCTCAGCATCTACTACATACCACTTGTGGGTTGCTGTAGCTGCATTAGCTGAGATGGTTTTGTAACTTAGTGTATTCACTTTTTAAAATTTTTATCTTAATAATCTAAATCTAATCGCTTGCATTATTTAGAAAGCGGCCGCAAAGGTAAATTCTTTTTGCAAAACAAAAAACTATTTTGATGTTTTTTTGAAAAATATTTTTCATAAACAATTGAAAAACAGTTCTAAAATCGCACAGGTATTTTATTAGTTTGTTTTTGGATGTTTTTAGTAGTACGTTTATTGTCGTTAAATATGTAATGTTCATTGGGTCTTTGTTTAATGAATATTTTTGATAGGACATTTTATGATTAATGCAATGTAACTATTTAATATAAAACTCTCAATTTTCCAACTTTTATACTATTAAAAATGCTTTGCTTTGTCTTATCAAACAACTGCAATACATACATACCGGCAGGTAAAGATGACATATCTATGGTCTCGTAAGCCATACCCGACATGACTTGATCGCCAATCATATTGATTATCATATAAGGCGTATCCTCTGAAAGTCCGGATATGTTCAATACATCCGTGGCAGGCTTTGGACTGATATTTATTCGATTTGTTTCTATAATACTTCCAATACTTGAAATACACCCTTCCCTTATCTCCTCTTTATTTCGGCATCCTCTTGCGTTTCCACTAACATCCAATCTAAAATCGGGATTATCTAAGTTTCTGCATATAATGTTAACAGAGCATAAACTTAAATTTTTATTTGTTGAAATTTCTAACCATTTTAATTTTGTTAATGAATTGAGCGGAGTAATATCTTGGAGTTGAGGAGAGAAAAGAATTGATAATTTTTCAGGATTAATACTACCAATAGAATCTATGTTACCTGTAATATCAAGTACAACTTCCTCAACATAAGATAAATTATGTCCAGAAAAATCATCTAAATACGTTTCAATTAAAGTTAGTCGTTGGCAATATCTGGCACCTAATCTTTTTAAAGTTTTTAAAGTTTTGGATTGAATCACTAACCAATTTACAGAGTCTAAAGCAAACCCATCTAAACTAATCAAAACATTATTTTCAACTAATGAAATTGTTTTGGAATGTCTTAATTTAGACAACGCTTTGATATCGGAAAGGCTATCATTTTTTGTTAATGCTAGGTATCCACATCTTTCCAGGTTATCTAATCCATTAAGGTTAGAGATTGCAGTATTTCGAATGATTAATGAACCAATATTTTTTAGATTTCCAAGTGCGGTTAAATCTTTTACATTTGGTGTGAGTAATTGGATACTTTCTAAATCGGTACAATCAGGATATAAAATAGTAAAACTATCTAACTGAGATTGACGGAGAATTACTTCATTTTCAATTACGCATCTTACTTGTCCATATAAAGTTGAAGAAGTGAGTATGTATATGATAATAACTAAAGTATTATAAGACTTCATTATTAATAAATATTGTTTATTTGGTAAAGATAGAATAAAGATAAGTACTATCAATAATTGGTGTAGCTTATTACTATAAACCTCACAAATAGCATAAAATTATCTCACAACCATAAGTCTGCCGGAATAAAGCATTTTTCCATTTGAAGAATTTACCCTTATTATATAAGCTCCAGCTTTCAATCGTAGGTTATTGATTTCCAATCGGTCAGTATATCCGTAAGTTTGTATATCAAAATTAGCAACTATGATTCATTCTGTATTATAAATCGTTACATATGAAATTTCTTCACTTTTTAATACTTGGTTCAATGCTATAACTATATTACCATCATTTTCATGTATAACAAATGATTTATTCGAAATAGGAATATATTTTACTATATTGTTTGACAATCTTCCTACCTTTCCTGATTGCTCTATAAAATAGCTATCTTCAGATTTAATTTCAAAAAATTCACGTTCATGCTTAATGCTAAACAAATCTTTAACTTCAATCCCATCACTGATTCCATCAGAAAAGAAAGATATATATAGTATTCCGTTCGATATTTTGTTATCGACATTATTTACATGGAAAACCAAGTCTTCATAATTAATGTCTCCTACTTCGATACTCAGACCTAACATGTTAATGCTCTTTGTTTGATTAAAGCCTACTGTAACGGATCGGTCAAAATTAACTCGTTGTTCTAAATACTCATCTAAAGTGATAAATTTGCTCCTAATCTCTGTTTGTTCCTGTTGAAAAGGCTTAGTACAGTCTGGATCACTAAAGGTGTTATTTACATCCCCTATATGAAACAAATAGAAGTCAGCTGATCCAGTAGGGCTAAAGAAATCAACCCATTGGCAGCCATCTAAACAATATCCATCGTAATAATAAGGATCAGTATAGTTCTCTAAACAATACTTACTTATTATACGACAAGGGTTAAAACTTGTATTAACTCCTAAAGTAACTTTACGTAGATCTGTTAGATCTTGAGCTGAAACAACTCCATCGCCATTCGCATCTGCCCAATAACCGTAATAAGGTGGATATGGCTTGGAAATATCTAAGCTATCATAATGAAATCCTAAAATGTATCTTTGAATCAAAGCTAAATCTAAAGTGGTTATTCCAGATCCTGTAAGATTACATGTAACTTCAGGACATATTTTTGCTGGAAACTGAAATAAATTAATATTACAACAATAATATCCATTTGTACCTGTTGTGGTTACACAAATTGGTGTACCATATGAATCAGTAATATTAACTGTAACCCCTGCAAAACCAGTACAAGTACCTGTCGGATCTAAAATATTTCCACAATCCTATTTGTTTATTTGACCGAATAGATTAAAAGAATTAAAACCAATTAATAAAATTAAAAATCTTTTCATGTGTTTGAATTAATGTTTAAAAAATGTAAATAAATAAAAACCACAGGATATTTTCACTATATCCATAATGCATTGAAAGTACGGTCTCTATGCCCAACTAATTCATTCTGAGCGTCTGTCTTTGATTTCCTCCGCCTCTTGTAGAATTTTTTTTATAAGTCGTAATTAAGCACATGGTGAAACTACACCCTCAATAAAAATATCCCGACGGCCTTTAGTCTGTGGTATTGCCGGCCAAGCAATACTACAAGCGTAGCCGAAAACGCTCTATCATGTCAGTGATATCATCAAACATAGAATATTATTTAAAAAACAATATCCTATCGTAAATATACATACTATTAATATATGTTGTGCAATTATTTGACTTTTGTTTTTAACATAATGTTATTTTTTTATTAAAATGTTCTTATTTGGGATTTTTTAAACTCGGTAATGACGGCTACTATAGAAAACCCATATATGCACATTTTTATACACCTTTTTTAGAATTTTGTGCAATTTTATTGTATTTGATCCAATTTTTTTTCGATGTTTGCCTGTGTTTTATTACTCAAAGAGCTATTAAGTTACATATTTACACTTATTTACGACAATTTGATATTTAAAAAATTTGTATATTGATTTTTAATATTTATTTTTGCCGCTGTATTTCTTAAACAATTCTTAAACGTTTTAAAAATATATCTATCAAAACAAAATACTACGGACATGGAAAGTTGCTACTCACGGGTGAGTATGCAGTATTAGATGGAGCAAAATCCCTAGGGTTACCCACTAAATTTGGACAAAGTTTAGTTGTTAAGCGAACGACGAGTACTGATATCATATGGGAAAGTTATGACATGAATGGCAAGTTGTGGTTTGCTGCTGATATATCATTGTTTGACTTTTCTGCTGTAAAAACAAAGGATGAAGTTATATCAGATTTTCTACAGCGAGTACTTAAAAATGCTGTAAGGCTTAATTCTGAATTTTTGTCCCAATGGAATGGCTTTAAAATTGAAACAAAATTAGAATTCCCTTTAGAATGGGGCCTTGGTTCTAGTAGTACGTTGATATATTTAATAGCAGAATGGGCAGAGGTTAATCCATTATTATTGTATTTTAAGACGGAAGAAGGATCAGGTTATGACGTAGCATGTGCTTTTGCTGATGGACCTATTGTCTATATAAATTCAGAAGATGAAGTTTCCTATACGGAAGTGGACTTTAATCCAAAATTTAAGGATAATTTATTTTTTGTTCATTTAGGTCTTAAACAAGATAGTAAAGCTGGAATTCGTGACTATTTAAAATCCGTGAAAAAGAAATCTGCACTCGTTAAGGAAATTACTGAAATTACCGAGGAAGTTTTAAAAGTCGATAAACTTTCTACCTTCGAGGGTTTGATGGAAAAGCACGAAGGATTAATCGCAAAACACACTGGTTTTACTACGATACAACAAAAGATGTTTCAAGACTACGATGACGGTATCATCAAATCGCTAGGTGCGTGGGGTGGCGACTTTATTCTTGCTACTTCAAATAAAGGTTTGGAACACGTAAAATCCTATTTTGAAGGTAAAGGTTTGAAGACCGTTTTACCTTATAAAGATATTATTTTATAGTTATCAGTGACCCATCAGCGACCGTGAAATGTTTATGAAAGGTATTGACTACTCATACTACTACGAAGAGAGCGAATAAAGAAAAAATCTAGCCACGCTTTTGGTATCACATTAGCATTTTTGCCAATCGCACCAAGCGTATAAACCAACAGTTTGGTTATTTGAAGGACATCAAAAAGGCGAACAATACACTGCCAAAAGCCTGCAAAGTGTATTGAAAAAAGCCTTGTAAAAAGCCAACATCAAAAAGCCGGCAAGTTTGCATTGGTTGCGACACAGCTACGCTACAATTTATTGGAAAACTGAACGGACTTGCGTTTTATCCAAGAATTATTGGGACACAACAGCAGTAAAACCACCGAGATTTACACGCACGTAAGCACCAAAAGTCTGAAAAATATCAAAAGTCCGTTTGATGATATGTTATAAAAAAAATACACCAATCCAACCATATATGGAATATTTGTGTATTTTTGTTGCATATATAAATGAGTTAGCGGTAATCGATATTTACATTATACAAAATATTACTAATGAAAAAATCTATTTTACTCATATTATTAACTGTATGGTTTTATCAAGTTCGATCCCAAGATGTGTATAAGCATCAATTTTCAAGCACGCCCGATATATCCCGTTATGAAATCGTGCAATCAGAAATGGGTGTGAGATATACATTTAAAATTGACAAGTACAGAGGAGAAGTATTTCAATTAGTAAAAGGTTTGAACGACAAATTAACTTGGGAATCACTTGGAATTGATCCAATAGTCGATCTCTATTTAGAGACAGTTTTAGGTTTAATTGCAGGATTAACTCAAGAACAAATTTCTGAATTAAAAGCACTGACACCAGAACAATTTGCCGAATTAACACCTGATCAAATGGCTAAATTTGGCCTTAAAGACGATCAAGTTTCAGCATTAACACCTGATAAAGTGAATTTTCAGATTTTTATTTCCGGCTTGGGAATAAGATATACTTTCCTTTTACATATTCATACAGGAAAAACTTGGCAGTTAACTAAAGATACTGAAACTGATAAATTGTTATGGTCCTCTATGAATTAAATTCCAATAGATCGAAATGATTCAAGGCAGGAAAGTATTGAAAAATGCCACTAACAAAAATTAGCTGCTATACGACATGAGTACTTTAAAATTCAAAATATCATTTCCAACTGATGGTGGCTTTTGGGGTCGCCAGTGCAAACAATGTGACAAGTATTTCAAAATTGACGCAGACAAAATCAAGCCTCAATTGTATTGTCCATATTGTGGTGAACTTCAACCAAACGACAATCTTTGGACAAAGCAACAGACTAAACATGCAAGAGATATTGCAGCTTCTGATGGCAAACGTTTCATAGAAGACGAATTGGAGAAAATGTTTAAGAGTGCTTTTGGAAACAGTAAGTCTATTAAATATACACCTGGGCAGAAAACAATCCCTCGGACTTCAGTAGGCCGACACGTTGAAAAACCTGTAGACACAGAAATTGAATGCTCAACCTGCCAACTAAAATTTCAGATTTATGGAATATTTGGATATTGCCCAAGTTGTAGAGAAGAAAGTTTACTGATTTATGAGACCAATCTGCAAATCATTATTCAAGAGATAAAAAATTCTTCTGACAAAATAAGAGCTTTGAGACATGCCTACAATGACGTTGTTTCTACTTTTGAAGGATACTGTAAACTTGTTGCTAAACGTTATGGATTGGACAGTACAAACTTTCAAAACTTAAAAAGTACGAAAGAGGTATTCAAAAAATATAAATTGGACATCTATACGGATATTAGTGAAACCGAAAAGATTTCCATTAAAAGAGTTTTTGAAAAAAGACACGCATATCAACATGCTCAGGGACAGATAACAGAAAAGTATGTTCAAAATATTCCGCAAGACAAAGCTTTATTAAATACCAAAGCAGAGTTAAGTATTTCCGAATTGACAGAAGGAATTGACGTACTAAAAAAAATATTGAGAGTAATTACAAATAAGTACAGCTACTAACAAGGTTTTTGCGTCATGCGGGGTGACGTGCAAACTTGAAGCTCTCTGCTTCTATTAAACTTAGTAATAAATTGAAACTTTGTGCTTCAAAACCCGCCCGAACGCAAAGCCCCAATCCGTTAGCAGCAAGTGTAAAGGACGACAACAACTACAAACAGAAGACTAAAAACTATAAAAAAATGCATTTCGAAGCTAAAACAATACTACAAAATGGCATACCAAGGATATCAAAATATTTTAAAAAGCACAAAATGTATTCGACATATCAAAAGTCCGTTTGATGATATGTTATAAAAAAAATACACCAATCCAACCATATATGGAATATTTGTGTATTTTTGTTGCATATATAAATGAGTTAGCATCGATTGAAAGGATAAAAAGATCTGTTTCAAGTAAACCGAATGACGCTAAAAAACAGTGGGTACTACTGGTCAGCCAAAAAGTAATTTGAAAAATGAAAAATTTTAGTTTTATTTTTGGAATTTTAATGATTTTATTTTTTTGCAATGCTCAAACAAATTTTTTACATGTATTTCCATCAGGAGATGCCAAATATACAACATTTAGTACAAAAATAACAGATATTGCAGTAATAGGAGATGTGAGAAATATTACGATTGTAAAATTTAAAAATCCAATTGTTGAGCAAATTGACGGTAAATTAAGGTTTAATTCTAATGTATCAACCTTTCCTGCAAAAATTTTAAAGACTGAGTCAGTAAAATATTCATCACCATATAAATATAAATGGCGTGGAGTATCCTATGATAAACATTTTGCATTACATTAATTAAAAACACATCAGGCATTTGTGGAACTATCATAGATATAGAGAATGACAAATTGTATAGAATTATGCCACTTGACACTATATATTCAGTATTACTTGAAGTAGAACATACTGATTTTTCATGTGAAATCAGTCATGGACAAGCTGGGTCAACAGGTGTAAATGATGAAAATTGTGAAGACGTTTGCCTTGGGCATTTGGATATACTTTTCTTGATTCCACCAAGTGTACAAATTGCTGATCCAGTGTCAACATTTGATTTATGGATAAGCGATTTGGAAGCTGCTTTTCAAAATAGTAATATTGGAAACACTGTTTCTTATGCTTATGCCAATACGACATGGAATAGTTTTTCAAATGGGTGTCAAGATGATGCATTATCAATTAGCTCTAATCAGTCTATAAATACACTTAAAAGTACATTTGGAGCTGATGTAGTTGTCATGATTGCTCCACCATCTCAATATTTGACCCCATTAGCTTGTGTAGCGGAAATTGGCCCGACCGGTGATAAATCGACTGCAGTAGTTCCCATTAATCTTGCATTGGATAATCATATTTTTACCCATGAAATTGGTCATTTGTTTGGTGGATTACATCAACAAGGTAGATATTATGTTCCCGTAGCTGATTGCGCATCTGCACATCTAATAACTCAGTTAAATGTTCAGACCTTAATGGGTATTTACCAGCCAAGGATTCTTCATTTTTCTGATCCTGCTATTTCTTTTATGACTCATTCTACAGGTACCACTCAAGAAAATAATGCTGGAAGAATTCGAGCAACAGGATGCCGGGTAGCCGCATTTACACCTAGCCTAAATGTAAATCCATTAATCTCAGCTACAGAAAATAATTGTCAATTAAACCTGCAGGCCATTGTCGATCATAATAATCCTAATTATACATACGAATGGTATTGGAATTTAACAGGCATTTTCGCAGGAAGTACTCCTGCAAATTTTATTGCTACAGGGACTACTTTAAATATCGCAGAACCCATAAGTGATCCTTGCATAAACTATTTTTTGCACCTTAAGGTAAAATTATTTGGGAGTGAAGTGGCAAATACTACTACAACCCAAAGGGGTGGAATTTGTACAGCTAATGTACAATGTAATCCGCCTGTTTCCTTCAGACCTGTTCATAGCTTTAACAATAATGATAATCAACATTCAAGCGATAGTACTTCAGTTGTAACTCATAATGATATCCCATTAAAAAGAGAATATAGACTTTTCAATATATTTGGTCAATTACTTGGTGTTTACAGCCATTCAGATGAGATAAGTCTTAAAAACTCAAACTTGACTCAAGGTTTATATATTATCTTGACCTACGAAGACGGAAAAATCATCTCTTAAAAAAAGCATTTTTTATCAAATAATAATCACTAAAATATGAATAATTTAAATATACTAATTATTTCATTCATCACTTGTTTTTCTTTTTCATGTGTAAAAGATGAGAATCAAAAAACAGATCCAGTTCCTTGTGTAACAGCAGAAACAATCACAGACACAATTTCAGGATTTTTAATATTTGAAAAAGGAAAGCAAGAAAATGGTTTTGCTAAAGGAATAAAAATTAATAAACCATTTGAATCAAGTGTTTTATTAGATGATAGATTCCTGAATGATTCGATCTACCATTTACTACTATTGACGTATTGGCCAGAAAGTAATAATTATGCTGCACTATCAGAATCAATTGGTCTAAATAGAATATTAATTAAACCTCTATCAAACTGTTTAAATTTGACGAACAATAGAACTTCTAAAGATTCTATTTTTACTTCTTATGGTGTTGGAAATGATGATGTTGGCATACTTGGTTATGAGTTAGATTTAAATGCAGACAATGCATTAGAAATCATATCCTTTGATTCTGCAACAAAAAAGTTAAAAGCGAAATTTAAAGGAAGTTTCGTCGCAAAAAAGGAATATTTGCCTGATTTACCCAATAAAGTAAGATTTTCAGACGTATATATTGAGTACGGATATTAGAACAACCAGATGCTAACAAAGGCTTTGATGAACATGCCGCCCTATCGGGACGGCACGTCACAAAGCCAAACCGTTACCTGCATTGGTTGCGACATAGTTATGCTACGTATTTATTGGAAAGCGGTACAGATTTGCGTTTTATTCAGGAATTGTTGGGTCACAACAGTAGCAAAACCACTGAAATTTACACGCACGTCAGTACTAAAAGTTTACAAAATATAATTTCACCTTTCGACACACTATAATAATTAATAAAAAAATGTATTTTTGCTACCGAAATAAACCCTTATGCTTATGGCGCAAAGCCAACCAAATATGGGCGGATTGGCGACATTTTATGAGGGGTATAAATGAGTTATCGGTCAGTGTAAAAACCCGACCCACAAATGGCACATTTGGTTTTTCCTACACACGAGCCAACGCTCAAAAAAACCAAAAGAGCCATTTTTTGCCAACGCACCGACAAGACTGTGAATAAAAAGATGAAACAAATTGACTCGAATAAAAATTATTTCTTTACTTTTGGACAAATTTTGCCAAAGCAGAATATGTCAAAAACAGACAACATAACATTTGGAGAGTATATCAGGACACTCAGAGAAAATGCAAACCTGCCATTGAGAAAGGTTGCGGCTGAATTGGACATTGACACCTCGACACTAAGCAAAATCGAGAAGAACGAAAGAAATGCTAATGAACAAATCATTGACGGCATTTCAAGAATTTTTCATATCGACAAATCAGAATTAAAAGTTCGCTATTTAAGCGACAAGATTACTTACCAACTTCAAGACGAAGAAAACGGACTTGAAATTTTGAAAGTAGCCGAAGCAAGAATTAAATATCAAAAACGAGCAAACAGCAAATGAATATAGACAAGAATACAAAAGACAAGAAACAGGAACTTTTGGCTTATTTCAGAGACCGTGCAAGTGAGTTTTTAACTGACGTTAAGACAAAGTTTGCCGACACTCAATCAGACAAGAGAGCAAGAGCAATAAATGAAAAGTTAAACCAAACTAAGGATAATCTTATTGCTACTTTGCTCCAAAAATCGGAGAAAGAGAAATGGACTAATCAAGAGAAGTTAGAAACAATTCTAATGATTACCTATTGCCACATTGTGGTAATGATTGAAAGCCGAAATTCTGTAAGACCTTATGAGTATATGGACTTTTCAAGACGAGTTGGCGAGTTGTGGGACCCGTTTTGTAAGCTTTGTTTCTACTATCCTATCAATGATGTTTCATTGTTTGTTCCACCCTTATTTTCTGAAGTGAAAAAGAAACTTACAGATGAAATCATTGAATACATTGACAATCTGAACATTTCAGACGAAGAAAAACAAGAACTAAAATCATATTATGATAAGGTTTGGAGTTTGGTAACATCAGGTGAGATTCAATTAGAATTGGATTTGCATTTCATTTCAAACGAACAGAAATATGTAGTTGATTTTAAAAGTGGATTTGGCTCAAACGAAAAAGGAAATACCAATCGCCTTTTGTTGGTAGCAACCATTTACCAAAACCTTGACGACAATTTCAAATGTTTACTTTTCGTGAGAGCGGAAGAAAACAACAGCTATTTCAATACGCTCAAAAATTCAGGAATTTGGGACGCATATTGTGGAAGCGAAGCATATCAAAAAATCAGTGAATATTCAGGCTACAATCTGAAAAATTGGATTGAAACCAATATTGATTGGGAGAATGACTTCAACGCAGAAACGACACAGCATTTAACAGACAACAACCTTTTGCAATATTTACTTTGGTAATGATAAGCGAAGCAAGAAAATATCAAGCTTTTTACACCAAATCAACTCCAATCGTTGATTATATGGTATCAAGGTTATCGTTAAAGCCTAACGATAAAATATTTGAGCCTTGCGGTGGTGATGGTGTTTTTGTAGAAGCAATTCTCAATGAAAATGAATTTGCTCACATTGATATTTGCGAACTTAACTCAAAATCCGTAGAAGTCCTAAATGAAAAGTTTTCGCATTTTATAAACGTAAATATTCGTGAGTGCGACACTCTATTAGATTCTGAATTAGATTTTAATTCTTGCTTTGGTGGTTATTATGACAAAATAATTGCCAATCCACCTTACGGTGCTTGGCAAGATTATTCTAAAAGAACTGTTCTTAAAAAGTTATATCCTGATTTATATGCTA
Organism: Portibacter sp.; assembly: GCA_040391315.1. Taxonomy (GTDB): domain Bacteria; phylum Bacteroidota; class Bacteroidia; order Chitinophagales; family Saprospiraceae; genus OLB9. The sequence goes on from JBEBYC010000009.1 coordinate 66,374, forward strand.
AAGAAAGCTACGGATTGTTTTTATATCGTTGTATTCAACTACTCAAAGAAGATGGAATTTTAAGTTTCATTATTCCTGACACTTTTCTCAATCTACATATGCACAAGGCTTTGAGAAAACACATTTTTACGAATACTCAAATTGTAGAATTGGCTTTATTTCCATCTTCTTTCTTTCCGGGAGTAAATTTTGGTTATGCAAACCTTTCCATTATAACATTGAGAAAGAAAAGTGATATTAAGGTGTGTATGAATAATACATTTTCAGTAATCAACGGTTTTGATGAAGTAGAACAACTGAACAATGTAAATGACAGTAGCTTGAAAACTTACAACTTTAAACAAGAAGATGTTTTCAATAATCCAGACCACGCATTTTTAATTGCTGAAAACAGCAACATTTCTAAACTAATAAATCACTCAAAACTAAAAATCGGAGACATTGCCGATTGTGTTACAGGATTCTATTCAGGAGATGATAAAAGATTTCTTCAAGTAATTAGCCCCGAACTAAAAAACGGCAAAAATTACGACCTTGTAAATCCTGATTCGGTTTCCTCCGATTACAAAAACAACGCTGACATTTTGAACGGAATAGATGGAGATAAACACTTTTTACCCATCGTAAAAGGTGGTAACACCAAGTATCTAAAACCTGAAAGTTGGTTTATGAATTGGAGTAAAGAAGCCGTTCAGCATTACAAAACAGACAAAAAATCAAGATTTCAAAATCCAAAATACTACTTCAAATTTGGCATTGGTGTTCCAATGATTAGTTCATCAAGCATTACAGCATCTTTGATTGAAAACAAACTTTTCGACCAAAGCATTGTAGGCATATTTCCGAAAGATGAAAGTTTAACTTATTACTTGTTAGCTTTCTTCAACTCCCCTACTTGCAACAAACTGATAAGAACCATCAACCCATCAGCAAACAATCCTGCCAATTACATCAAAAAAATTCCTGTCATCATTCCCGATAAATCAGTTTTAGATTTGATAACAGAAAAGGCCAATGCTATTGTTGATTCAATAAAAAAATCAGGGATTTATGATGAAAAAATGGAAGCAGAAGTTTGGGCAATAATTGAAAATATTTACAAAATTTAATAAGGTACAAATATGGGTGAATGGTCAAAAAAAATTGGAGAATACGGAGAGAATGTTGTGAAAACATTTTTTTCAGTTATTGGTTGGAATGATTTAGCTACAGGAGTTACTTTACCTTGTATTAGTAACGGAAAACATTTGAACGAAAAAGGAAATCCTAAAGAAACACACGGTATTGATTTTCTATTTTCCTATATCAATCCCTTAGTTTCAGGTCAACTGAATAATGTTTTAATTTCATCTAAATATAAAACCGAAAAATATCCCAACAGTGCTACGAAACTGTTTAAAGAATTTATTGATGATTTAATAACAACAACCGAGTGTTATAACTATTCTCAAATAAAAGAATCTTCCTCGTCAGCATTTCAATATTCAACAGTGAATGATGTTGGTGTTCTATTTTGGTTAAATAATAATCCTGATAGTACAGATGATTTAATAAGTGTTGTGGCATCTTCTCGCATTATTGATACACATAGCAACAATGCTATCTACATAATGGACAACAAGCGAGTAGGATTTATTCTTGAAGTAATGAAGTTTGTTAAAACAAAAAGTGAAAAATTTTATCATTTTTTTTACTACCCAAACACAGGGCAAAATATTAATCCTTTACATAGAGAAAATGTTGGTAAGATACTCCCTGTTGAATACTTAAACTCAACAATTATCCCAATAAGATTAGTTAATAAAGATAATCCCAAAGAAATTTGTTTGCTCCTTGCAACTGTGGACAATTTTGAAGAAGAAGATTTAATGAGATTGATAGGATTGGCTAAAGATATAACTACTGAATTAGTAGGTCAAATAATAATTGCATTTCCAGACTATGATGAACCAAACCATAGCCAAATTGTAGCTCTTACCAAACAAAAGTTTCAGGCTAACGAATTTACAAAAACTGTTTCAGTGATAAATTTCCTTAATCCAATTAGCGTATTTGAGTAATGAATACAGAACATAAAGACATACAGAAAATTCTTCCATATGGAGAGCAATTGAGAGGTTTTGCAAATCAGAAGTATATTACTCCAGCAGAGCTTAATAGAATTTTAAGAGAAAGAGGAATCTTTGCCTTGACATCTGATAAAGATTTCACTGTACCACTTCTACAAACTTTATTACTATCTCCAAAAGAATTTGATAAAATAAGAGAAGCATTTTCTACAAGGGAAGATAATCGTAAAGTTAATTCGAGTGATATTAATTGGGCGAGTAATGCACAAATTCTAGTGCCCGAAATAATGACTGTGAATGTTGAAGATTTTATAAAACAAAAGCTTCCGTCTTGTAGCTTAGAAAAACCAATACGATTTGTTCCAGTCGCTAATAATCCTAATCATTTAAAAGCAGAAATATCATTAAAAAGAAATGACATTAATAAATCTTGGTACGAACAAACCAATCTTTTTGAAAGTTCTATAGAATTTATCAATGACAATAATGGAAAAGGAAGAATCATAATTTCACATACAGCCCCTGAAACAAAGGAACTTGCAGAATTTGTTGTAAAAAAGCAAGTACAAGAATACAAAAGTCGAAACGTAATTGCTCCTAAAGAAGAATTACGAAAAATAATTTTCAAAGACTTTACCAACGAAGAAAGGTTTGTGTTTTTCTTTCGTTTAACTAATCATCTTAAATGTGAATATTTTTCCTGCGAAGACATAAAAGACATTTCAATAAAGCCAGAAGATACAGTTTTGCCAGAGGAAATAAAATGGATGGAGGAACTTAATAAAATATTGTTGTCGGGAAAATCATTAGATAAAAAAGAGTTTATCAAAGACAATAAGTTTCATAAACATTTGATATTGTGGAGCATTGATTCTTCTTTCTCTTATACATATAAGGGTGAAAGCGGATTATTTACAGTTAGTTTCGGATTTCCCGATTATACATCAAAGAAAGAGAATGCTGAATTTGAATTAAATATATCAACGCTATCTCCTGCAAAAACAATTGATATAAGAGCGAAAAAGCTATTAAAATCACAACTATTATCAGAAATGGATAAACAAAAATCCATTGTTTATAACAACTTTTTGGAATACAAGAATAAGAAGAATTAAATATGAATTTTACATTTATAGGAGCTGTAATAATTGATTTCTACGTTCACAGAGTTGGAAATAAAATAGCTGATGAACAATATTTTATAGCAAAAAGGGGCATTCAATTAGATGAAAGCCTTAAAACACTTCTGTCTCACTATTTTCTTTCACCTTTTAAGTCTGATGAATTATATTCTTTCAGCCACAGTATAGACATTTCTCTAAATGAGGTTTATTCCTGTGTAAATAAGATTTTTGAAAACCCAGAAGAATTATATGAACAATCAATAAATCTAACCAAACATCTATATGACCAAAGCGTACACCCTAAGATAAAAGGCGGGGAATTCTATATCGTTTATTTTAAAGACTGCATTTTAGATGGAGAAACACTTGATGCTATAGGTTTATTTAAATCTGAAAATAAAGATACTTTTATCGAAATCGAACAGGTTAAAGACGGTTTTGATATGGAAAGCAGGCAAGGGATTAACATAAATAAATTAGACAAAGGGTGTTTAATTTTTAACACCGAAAAAGAAAACGGTTATGTACTTTCAATTATAGACAATACAAATAAAGGTAGCGAGGCTCAATATTGGAAAGACGATTTTTTAAGTGTTCAACCTAAGAAAAATGAATATCATCAAACCAACCAATTTTTAGGTATAGCAAAACAATTTGTTACCAAACAATTAGAAGAAGAATTTGAACTTAGTAAAGCGGACAAAATAGATTTATTGAACCGCTCGGTTGACTATTTTAAAAAACACGAAACATTTGACAAGAACGAATTTGAAGGAGAAGTATTTGGAGAAAGCACAGTTATAGAATCATTCCGAAAGTTTGACCAAACATACCGACAAGTAAACGAAATAGAACTTTCTGACAATTTTGTTATATCTGAACAAGCAGTGAAGAAGCAAGCAAGAGTTTTTAAAAGCGTTTTAAAACTTGATAAGAACTTTCATATCTACATTCACGGTAACAGAGAACTAATAGAACAAGGGACAGACGAAAACGGCAGAAAATATTATAAAATCTATTACGAAAATGAAGCCTAACCAGCCAACCCTTCACAGCCACACACATTGCCAAGCCGCTCAAGCCAACGCTAAAACCCAAGCTTGGCAAAGAGTGTGTCTGTCCAACCGCACGACAAAAACGACCGAAAAACCAACGGACGAAAAAGAACACCGAACCGATAACAGGCGTTTGGCTCAATGGCGGGTGAAGTGGTTAATTGAGCATTTTACCTCGCATCAACTTTTGTGCTATGTTGACAGTTTTGTGCTCCGAAATCCGCCACTGCGCCAAGCGCCAAAACGTTATCGGCAAGCATAAAACAGACCTTAATTGACAATAAATAAATGACTAATAAACAAACAAACTTTAAGTATTTTAATTCATTGACTGGAATAAGAGCAATAGCAGCTTATATGGTATATTTACATCATTTTAATCCCATTCCAAAAAATTATGTGGTACACAACATAGTTAATGAAATGCACATTGGCGTGACTTTATTTTTTGTCTTAAGTGGGTTTCTCATTGCATACAGATATTTGGACTTAGATAATTTTAGCTTCAGGAATTATTTAATAAATAGAGTTGCTAGAATATACCCAATGTACTTCCTACTTACTACTCTAACTTTTTTACCCTTATTATACTATAATTTTAATAATGGACAATTATTGATTTATGGTTTAAATATAACTATGTTGAGAGGTTTTTTTGAGAATTTTAAATTTAGTGGTATTGCACAAGGTTGGTCTCTGACCGTAGAAGAGACATTTTATTTTCTTGCTCCAATTTTTTTCTTTTTCATAAAACGAAATAAAATCTATCTTGTAATTCTACCATTTTTATCAATTATAGTAGGTATTATTTTAGTTTTATTTTTTTCTAAAATTGACTTTTATGGATTCTTCTCTTCGTTTGAATTTATGTTTAATTACACATTTTTCGGAAGATGTGCAGAATTTTTCATAGGAATTAGTTTAGCTGTAATTTATAAAATTGATTTACCTATTCTTAAAAGATTTAAACATTACACGTATGTTGGAATTATATTTACAATAATTTCTCTAATCTTACTTACAGCCTTAAAAGGTGATTTTGATTTTGGAATTAGACATCCTATAGGAAAAATAGTAAACACATTGTTTTTGCCAACATTTGGAATTTTAATGTTGTATTATGGTTTGCTTAAAGAACGAACCTTGATTTCAGAAATTCTTTCTAATAAATTATTTGTTTTACTTGGTAAAAGCTCTTACATATTTTATCTAATCCATATGGGGATATTTGTTTCAGCATTAAGAAAATTAGACATAATCTCTAAAACCCCTTTTTCATATTTACTACTTTTCATAATTCTAAACATGATTTCAATTGTAATGTACAAATACATTGAAGAGCCTTTAAATATTTACATACGAAGATATAATGCCAGCCGATAACAGCACCTACCCAAAAGTGGCGGTTCTGTGGTTAAATCAAGCTTTGTGCTCCTATCAAAGTTTCTGCTTGGTTGACAGTGAAGTGCTTCGATTGCCCCGCCATCGCAAAGCCGTTCCCCGTTAGCAACAAGGCTAGCGGAACCGGCACAAACAAACATTCTGCCATAAATTAAAGTCCGTTATGACTTGTTGCTGTAAATCGGACAGCGACAATGGCGGACAAAACACAGAATGCACTTTTAAACGAAGCAAAAACAGCAAAGAAAGACGAGTTTTATACTCAACTTTCTGACATTTCAAACGAACTCAAAAATTACAGAAAACACTTTAAAGACAAAGTTGTTTATTGCAATTGTGATGACCCACGAGTGAGCAACTTTTTTCAATATTTTGCTCTGAACTTTGAAAAACTCGGACTGAAAAAACTTATAACGACTTGCTACAAAAACCAAAGTATGGACTTGTTCAGCCAAAACGACAGCGAACAAGCAATTTACTTGGAATATTTGGGCGACAAGAACGGCAATAACCTACCCAACCCTGAAGAAATCGGAATAAAACCACTAAATGGCGATGGTGATTTTAGAAGTAAAGAAAGTATCGACTTGCTAACTCAAGCCGATATTGTCGTTACCAATCCGCCTTTTTCTTTGTTCCGTGAATTCGTTGCTAAACTCATCAACACGATCCTAACGCAAACGAAATTTGGCTGTACTTTCAGTCGGTTATGAATTGGATAAAAGCAACTTTTTCGAAATACCGCAAAGAAATGAAAGGTATCGCTTGGGGATTTTTGTACAACGAGTTCAAAGACCAAAACTTTGACCATAAAAAACTCGAAGAAGAAATCAGCCAACTAATGCAAGACGAGGATGTAACCAACAAAAAAGGGATTTATGAATACTTTTTATCTCGCAAAGAAAAATTTTTGAATATTCGATCATTTTCAGACAACCAAAAACGAACGAGCGTAAATTTTACCTCTATTGATACAACGAGCGTAAATTTTTAGTATTTTTGCCCTCGTATTAGAAACGAGCGTAAAACTTACACTTGAACAAAATGAGCAAATTTGACCGCAAAATACCGTATAACGACCTGCCATTGCTACCACCAAAGACAGACATAGAAACAAAAAGCATTCTACGCAAAACGATTACGGCAGGTAGAGCATTGGCTCAACTGAACGGAACGCTTTTGAACTTACCAAATTCAACTTTGTTTATAGACACCATTTATCTACAAGAAGCAAAAGCGAGTTCGGAAGTGGAAAATATAATCACAACCAATGACGAACTTTACAAATCGTTAGTTGCAGACAGAAAAGTGAAAAATTCAGCTACCAAAGAAGTTTTGAGCTACATAGAGGCACTTTGGTTAGGTTTGGATCAGTTAAAGAAAAAGCCATTTATCACAACCAACCTTTGTATTAGCGTTGTTCAATGTATTAAACAAAATTCCGCTTCCATTCGGGATAAACCCGGAACAACTTTAAGTAACACAAAAGGCGAAGTGATTTACACACCGCCAAGTGGCGAAACCGTTATCCGTGAAAAATTGGCAAATTTAGAAAAGTTTATCCATGAAGATGATACTATTGACCCGTTGATAAAAATGGCGTTAATGCACTATCAATTTGAAGCAATTCACCCTTTTGCAGATGGTAACGGAAGAACAGGACGAATTTTGTTATTATTATATCTCAAACTTTCGGGTTTGCTTGACACACCAGCCATTTATTTGAGCGAATACATCATCAAAAACAAAGCGGGTTATTACAAGTGTTTGCGTAACGTTACTGAAAATAACGATTGGGAAAGTTACATTCTGTATATGTTGGATATGATTGAGCAAACTTCGGCAAGAGGATTGGAACGTCTGAATAAAATCACAAAAGTCATAGACAAAACCGCAAACGAAATAAAAACAAAATTGCCAAAAGTTTATTCAAAAGATTTGGTAGAAATTTTGTTTCGATTGCCATACACCAAACGCCAACATCTAATTGATGAAAACATCGGAAACCCGAAAACAGTCGGGAATTATTTAATGACATTGGAAGAAAACGGATTTTTAAAGTCGGTAAAAGTTGGGAAGGAAAAATTGTATTTGAATGAGCGATTGTTGAAAATTTTAGAAGGAAAATAAAAGATTATGGAGTTAGATTATTTCCTTATAAAAGAAAGAATGAAACAAATTACAACATCGTTTTCAAAAGATGTTAGGCTAACAATTTATGAGAGAACCGAAGATGATTTACTGTATCCCTACATTGTACACAATTCCAAAATTGAAGAATATTGAAATACACGGGATTGGGTTATTCGTCCATATTCCGAAGGGAAGTCTGCCGATTATGACGATGGTAAATACGAAACTTATTCAGATGAAGGATTTGAACCATTTATCTTCCTAAAACATTTCATGTTTTATGGTGGCTACAATAAATATGTGGACATATCCAGAAGAATTGGTTTTATACTTTAAAATATCCACAACACAAAGCCGTTGACCGTTTTGAATTATTAAGCACAATTTCGTTTATAATAATACATTAAAATAATTAATGTATACTCCAATATTTAAAAATGTCCAAGTATAAAGATATTTATTAGTATATGTACCATCGAAATAGTAACGTCAAATTTATAAATTGAATATTGGATTTAATCTAATCATACATAAGCTAAATTTGGAAATGCTTTAGTTGCAAAAATTTATACCGATTTTTAAGTACTACCACATATATTAATTAATATTTTATTGCTATCGTATCGTTATTAAAATACGTTACCATAACCCTATCAAAACAGTTTTAATAGATTTTTGATATTATATAAATATGTATAATCTAACACGTATTTTTTTAATATGGAAGGTTGGCATTTAAAACAAACCAATTTTATTTATTTACTTATGTAAATCATACATTCATACAATCGATTTACAATTTAAATATTTATAAACAGAAAAAGACAATGGTGTTAGCAAACTCAAAAATTTTGTTTATAAGTGGATTAATAGAGGAAGCAGCTTAAACCCTAAAAAATCCACTTTATTTTTAACAAATTCTATATCTTTACCTTTCAATTAGAATATTAATACAAAGATATGCCTGACAAAAGATCAAAAACACCGGAAGGATTAATGATAAAAGAAGTGTACACTTCAGAAGATTTGAAAGGATGTAATCATATAGGATTTCAAGCCGGGAAACCGCCTTTTTTAAGAGGTCCATATAGTACGATGTATATGGTATCGCCTTGGACGATACGTCAATATGCGGGTTTTTCTACGGCAAAGGAAAGTAATGCATTTTATAGGAGGAATCTAGCTGCAGGACAAAAAGGTTTATCTGTTGCGTTTGATCTTGCTACACATAGGGGTTATGATTCGGATCATGCACGTGTGGCAGGTGATGTAGGTATGGCAGGTGTAGCAATTGACAGTGTAGAGGACATGAAGATTTTATTTGACAGTATCCCATTAGATCAAATGTCGGTATCCATGACGATGAATGGAGCAGTTATTCCAATACTGGCTTTCTATATTGTAGCAGCAGAAGAACAAGGAGTTTCGATGGAAAAACTAACGGGTACTATCCAAAATGACATACTCAAGGAGTTTATGGTGAGAAATACGTACATCTATCCACCGACACCTTCGATGCGAATTATTTCGGATATTTTTGAATTTACAGCGGCAAATATGCCGCGGTTTAATAGTATATCGATAAGTGGGTACCACATGCATGAGGCAGGAGCACCGGCTGATATTGAATTGGCATACACCATTGCGGATGGTATGGAGTATATCCGCGCTGGCTTAAAAGCGGGATTGGATATAGATCGTTTTGTATCTCGGTTTTCGTTTTTTTGGGGAATAGGGATGAATTTCTTTATGGAAATAGCAAAGATGCGCGCAGGAAGATTGTTGTGGGCCAAAATCGTCAATAACTTTGGTGCAAAAAATGAAAAAACGCTTGCATTGAGGACACATTGTCAAACATCCGGTTATAGTCTTACAGCGCAGGACCCTTTCAATAATATAGCCCGTACTTGTATTGAAGCTATGGCAGCGGCCTTTGGAGGAACGCAGTCATTACATACCAATTCACTTGATGAAGCGATAGCACTTCCGACGGATTTTTCTGCCAAAATAGCAAGAGATACACAAAAATACCTTCAATCGGACACAAAAATAACTTCAGCTATTGACCCTATGGGTGGCTCGTATTATGTCGAAAATCTAACACAGCAATTAGCAGAAAGAGCCTGGAAGCATATTGAAGAAATCGAGTCCCTTGGCGGTATGACCAAAGCTATAGAATTGGGGATTCCAAAAATGCGTATCGAAGAAGCTGCTGCTGCTAAACAAGCCAGAATCGACAGTCAAACCGAACGCATCATTGGTGTCAATTTTAATAAACGAGTCGAAGAGCCGGAATTGGATATCTTAGTTGTAGACAATACATTAGTTCGCAAAGAGCAGATCAAATCTATCCAGCAAATCAAAGCCAGTCGCGATCAAAAAGCAGTCGAAGCAGCATTGCATAAAATAACCGTTTGTGCTAAATCGGGTGAAGGCAACTTACTTGCATTAGCAGTCGAAGCGGCCAGATTGCGTGCAACATTAGGAGAAATATCGATGGCGATGGAAAATGTTTTTGGTCGTTTTACAGCGAACAATCAGACCATTACCGGTATTTACGCTAAAGAAATCAGTATGAACGATAAATTTAAAGAAGCCCTCAATTTATCAGATCGATTTGCAGCATTGGAAGGGAGAAGGCCGCGAATTATGATTGCTAAATTAGGACAAGATGGTCATGACAGAGGTGCAAAAATAATCGCAACTAGTTTTGCTGATTTGGGTTTTGATGTGGATATGGGGCCATTGTTTCAGACACCAGAGGAAGCAGCAAAGCAAGCAGCCGAAAACGATGTGCACATTCTCGGTGTTTCATCGCTTGCAGCAGGTCACAAACACTTAGTTCCTGAGACAATTGAGGCACTTAAAAAAATCGGTAGATCAGATATTTTAGTCGTTGTAGGTGGTGTAATTCCCGAGAGGGATTACGATTTTCTTTTTGAACAAGGAGTAGCGGCTGTTTTTGGTCCAGGTACGATTGTTTCAGAAGCTGCTTCAGAATTGCTAAAAATCATGATAGACCAATTATAATCGAGTGTTTTTGCTTATAGCAATTCGAAGTGCACAATATCTACATTTCCTGATTCGTCAGAAATTTGAAGTTGATATTTCGCTTGTTTACCATGAAATAGCATTTCGTGTTTTCCTTCGGAAGTTGAGCCTAAATATTGGTCATTAACAAACCAAAATAGTTTGCCTTTAGGGTCGCGATGATAGGCCTTCATGATAACTTGATTAACCACATTTTCACTTGAACGAGGTAAAAATATTTTCACTTTATCGACAGGATAAAGGATTTTTATCGGGGAATCGTCCCGTACACAACCTGGATTGTAATCAGGTAATCCCAAATAGGTAGGATGCCCTTCTTTGTAGTAGTATTCGATGTAAGATGGCAAAATAAATAAGGTATCTTTCCGAACGGCCAACTCTAAGCAATTGTCCGAAAGCGCTCGTCCTTGTTGATCCATCCATATTTCTTTGTGATAATTGCATGGAATATATTTTTGTGATGAATGCTCAACATTCATTTTAATAGTTTTTTTACACAATTGGCCAGCTATTTTTCCTGATATTTTACATACGGTTATCATATCCTTAGCGGAATATACGGGTTTAGTACTAAACCAAGTATTTGACGGAAGATTATTGAATATCTTAAACATAATAGGTGCCGCTTTGCTAATGCCCGTTAGATTAAATCTTCCTTCGCCTCTTTCATTACCTACCCATACTCCTACAACATATTTACCATTAAAACCTATAGCCCAAGCATCTTTATGGCCATAACTTGTACCTGTTTTCCATGCTACTTTGTAGTTGTTGTCATACAAATCCCATGATTTTTCTTCACGTGGACGGGTAAGATCCGCCATGGTATTGACCGTGTGCTCAATTGCAAAAGCAGAAAAACGTAAGTCGGTTATTTTTTTATTTGACTTGGTGTCATTTAATATCCGAACCTCGCCAAATGGATTTGGCATGCCTAAATAATTTTGAGCAAGACCCTTATATATCCGTGATAGATCCCATAATGAAGATTCACCGCCACCAAGAATCAGGCTTAATCCATAATGTGCGGCACCTCTATTTAAATATGCAAGATTAAGATTTTCTAATAGGTTGTAAAAAGATTGTAAGCCGATATAATTTAGAAGTCTAACTGCAGGTACATTTAGCGACAATAGGAGAATATCACTTAACGGAACAGCTCCTCTATATTTTTTGTCAAAATTTCGCGGTTGAAAGTCACCAATAGCCGTAGGGATGTCAGCAACGAATTCATGTGGTAAAAAAGCACCTTGATCTAAAGCAAATGCATATAATACCGGTTTTAATAAGCTACCATAACTCCTAGGAGCCTGTGCTACATCCACATATGAAAATTTGTTTTGTTTATTGCGGATATTTCCATGATAAGCAAGTAATGTATTGTTTTGAACATCAAGGACGACAGTGGCAATGTTGTTGATATCATCAGATTGAAGAAAATTGCCTTCGCGTTGTATAAGTTCAAGGGTGTTATCTTGGATTTCCTTGTTGACAGTCGTGTGAAAGATCGTTTTGTCTGGGTTGGATTTGGCTAAAAATAGTAGTAAATGATAAGCATTTTGTGGTATTTCCTGCAATACTTCCGGCAAGTCCTCATCCATATATAATTGAAGATCAGAAGCGTCAAAATAGCCCTTTTTATTAAGTTTTTTTAATAGAAAATCTCTTTTTTGTTTGAGTTTGTCTCTGTTCTTTGTAAGGTTTGCTGTTGAAGGTCCATTTGGCATGACCGTTAGGAGCGCGTATTCTGCCCACGATAATTTGTGTAAAGGCCTTTTAAAATACCGCAGAGATGCTGCTTTTAAACCTATCGTGTTGCCACCAAAGGGTGCTATTTCGCACCAGTCTTTGATTATTTTATCATCGCTGTGTAACAAACTGTACTTGATCGCTGAAAAAGCTTCCCAAATTTTATTTGACCAGGATCGAACAGCGTTTTTATTTTTCATACGCATGACTTGCATCGTCAGTGTACTTGCACCACGAACCGTACGACCGGCCTTATAATTTGTTATCATTGATTTGACGATGGAAATGGGATTAATTCCCGGATGAAAATGGATATATTCATCTTCATATAGTATGATGCATGCCTTGAGATGATCCGGAATGGCTTCATCTAATGGAAAACACCATTGTTGATCAGAAGAAACAATCGCTGAAATGAGTTCGTTCTCTTCACTATATAATTGCTTGCTAAATGCAGGTTTGTCATTTGGAATAGGGAGAAGAGCCCATAATAGTATTATACTTAATATGGATATCAAGGCGAATCTTTTCTTGTTTCCTTTCCACATCATAGGATATGACAAATCTAATTATTGCAAATCAAAGATATGAAATTCAAATTTGAAAACATGGGTTTTTTATTGGATGTTCTTGAAATTTATATGTGTATTAACACGCTGTCGATGAATTCATAAAAACAAGGTCAATTTTTCAAATTGTATTTTGTAATATATGTGACAGAAAAATTGATAAAACAAAAAGGTTTGTGATTGATTATAATTCAAATTCAATGATATCAGTGTACAGCCATAATTTCCACTTTTTCAATACCTTTCAGGTGTAGTTCAATGTGTTTGTTGTGGGCTTTAATATCAAATTCACTGATTATTTCCAAAATGTCGTGGTCAATAAAATTACATTCACTTCCGTCAATGGTTAACACACTATATTCAGGCACTTCGTCCAAAGCTTTTCTTAATTGTACTTTGTTTAAAAATGTAACATTGGAATTGAGTTTGATGAAATATGTTTCAATACCTTGCGTTTGAGATTTAGTGATTTTATACTCAGCTTTGAAGTTATTCTGAATGATAAAATAAATAGAAATCAAAAGTCCAATGCAAACACCAATGAGTAAATCAGATAATAGTATAACGATGATGGTAATTAAAAAAGGAAGAAATTGCTTCCATCCTAACTTCCAAATGTTTTTGTAAAGTTGGGGTTTGGTAAGGTTGTAACCCGTAATAATAAGTATTGCCGAAAGGGAAGCGTAAGGGATCTTATTGAGTAAAAAAGGAACAAATAAGACGGCTAGTAATAGAAATCCACCGTGTGTAAATGCCGAAAGTTTTGTTCTTGCTCCTGCGTCTCTATTTGCAGCACCTCTTACCACAACGGCTGTCAATGGAATAGCGCCCAAGAGTCCACATGTCATGTTTCCTATCCCTTGTGCTACTAATTCGCGGTTGATTGGTGTAATCCTGTTTCGCTTATCTAATTTGTCAATGGCTTCTATACAAAGTAACGTTTCGAGTGTAGCAAGTAAACCGATAATTGCACCATCTTTCCATATTTCGATAGTTGAAAATAATTTGGTGAAGTCTGGAAATGTAATATTTGAAAAAACATCGGGTGGAATATTTACCAGTTGAGTTTGTTTAATAGCAAAGTCTGAGGATGTACTCGTGAAAATCAAATTAGCAGCTATACCAAAAATCACGACTAAAAGCGGTGCAGGAATTACTTTTAGCTTTTTAGCAAATGGCTGTTGAAGTACAATCAAAATAATTAGTGAAACTAAGGTTATCAAAATGGCACCTTTGGTAATGTGTCTGTTAAAATCCTCTATATTACCCAATAAATTATCAGAAGAAAAAAGCCGAAGAAAGCCACTAGTCCAAAAGTCGGGCTGGTCGTAACCAATTGAAAGCGGTATTTGTTTTGATATAAGAATAATTCCAATAGCAGCCAACATCCCTTTTATGACAGAGGAAGGGAAATAATTTGCGATTACCCCAAGTTTTAGCAATCCTAAAATAAGTTGAAATAGTCCAGCTACAATTACGGTAAGAAGAAAAATTCTGTAATCGCCGAGTGAGATAATAGAAGCGGCAATTATGGTTGTCAATCCCGCAGCCGGACCGGATACAGCCAGTTGCGAACCACTTATTAATGAAACCATAAGTCCACCTATGATTCCTGATAAAAGTCCAGCATAAAGCGGAGCACCAGATGCTAACGCAATGCCCAGACATAAGGGTAGCGCAACAAGAAATACAGAAAAACCGGCAGGTAAGTCATGTTTAAGCCAGATAATTCTATAGTATTTAACTGCTCGTTTCACTTTTAGTTTTAAAAAAAAGGTCAAAGGTATGAAAATTTTATCTAATATATAATCCTCCTAATCCTTTTCTATCTGGTACTTGCAGATAATAGACTTTCTGAACTACTTTATGCGTATCGATATAAAAACAAATAATCCATTTATCAGATTTCTAATTTTCTACTAAAAGTCAACCGTAATGGAAATTTGATATCGATTTTTTGCAAT
Organism: Portibacter sp.; assembly: GCA_040391315.1. GTDB lineage: Bacteria > Bacteroidota > Bacteroidia > Chitinophagales > Saprospiraceae > OLB9. Next base: position 81,489 of record JBEBYC010000009.1, read on the forward strand.
ATTGAAATTACCGATTTAATTTTATTGCCGAGTTGGTCATTAATTAACGTCTTAAGTATGCCAAAATTTGGTAAAGCCATTTTATATAGACCAAACGGCAAGTTCATAACCGTCTAAATCTTTAAATTGAAAGCGCCTTCCACCTGGAAAACTAAAAATATCCTTTACTATGGTGCCTCCAGCATTGATGACTTTCATTTTGCTGGTTTCGATATCATTCGAATACAGCACAACGAGGATACTCCCGTTTATAGGGGATCCAATAGTAAAACCACCGTCAACATATTCACCCTCAAAGGCTGTATATTCAGTTCCGTAATCTGTAAACTTCCAGCCAAAACAATTGGAATAAAAGTTTTTGGATCTGACTAAATCGTTAGTAAGGAATTCAAGATATTGTATCTGTTCGTGCTTTAATCTATCTGCTGACATTGCTTGTGATTTTAAAAGACAAAGATATGTTTCAAATGTGTATTAACTTATATCATTAACATTCTTGATCAAAACGGATATAAATAATCCAACGCTACATAGTAGGAATTAAATTTATCCTAAATTAGATTTTTTTTAATAAAAACCTGCAAACTTAACGTTAAGATATCTTGTATTATATGCTTATAAAGCTTTTTCTACAAAAATACGCAATTGTACATCGTCTGTAATCTCAACGGTTTCACCATTAGTCGCATCATTAAGTATAATGTCAACTGCCAAAACTTCTGATTTGATGTATTTGCTGAATTTGCTCACGGCTTCGCTAATGATTTCATGATGTTGAATATGGACATTTATTTTGTCTGTAACGTCAAAATCACTTGTTTTACGGATGTTCTGTATTCTATTGACCAATTCGCGGGCAGTTCCTTCCGCAATCAGTTCTTCTGTAAGGCTGACATCTAGTGCTACCACAATATCTCGATCCGTTGCAACTTGCCAGCCAGGAATTTCATCAAAAGTGATTTCTATATCTTCAGGAATGAGCACAAAATGTTGGCCTTCGATTTCAATTTCATATTTTTCTTCCTGCTCTAAATTGCGAATGGCGGCCTGATCCATTTCCTGGATAAGACGAGCTCCTTCTTTCATATGTTTGCCCAATCTTTTACCGAGCGTTTTAAAATTGGCCTTGGCCTTTTTATTGATAAATCCATCTGTGTCCGTAATGTATTCAATATTTTTAACATTGACTTCTGAGAGGATTAATTCCTTAACGCTATCAATCTGATGTATAAAATCAGGATCTAGAATCGGCAGTAAAATTTTAGAAAGCGGCTGCCGAACACGTAAATTATCTTTTTTACGAATGGACAATACTAAGGATGAAATTCGCTGTGCGTAATCCATTCTTTGCTCCAAAGACTTGTTTATTGCGGATAACTGAACAGCCGGAAAGTTAGTTAAATGTACAGATTCGTGATTTTCGAGTTTTGTGACATCGTTGAGTGATTTGTATAACCAATCCGAAAACATAGGTGCAATAGGCGACGATAATTTTGTAATGGTCATTAGACAATCGTAAAGTGTCTGATATGCAGCTATTTTATCTAGAGAGTATTCGCCTTTCCAGAATCTTCTTCTACATAGGCGAACATACCAATTTGACAAATGCTCATCGACAAAAGTCATGATTTTTCTTGAGGCATTTGTTGGTTCATAATTACTATATTCTTCTTCAACTTCTTTTACTAAGGTGTTGAGTAAAGAGAGAATCCATCGGTCGATTTCTTGTCTTTCTTCTAACGGCACGGGTTGTTCTTGATAGGTAAATCCATCAATATTTGCATATAGTGCAAAGAAAGAATACGTATTAAATAAAGTGCCGAAAAATTTTCTACGTACTTCGTCAATACCGTCAATGTCAAATTTTAGGTTGTCCCATGGTTGTGCATTTGATATCATATACCATCTAGTAGCGTCAGCACCATAAGTGTTGATAGTTTCGAATGGATCGATAACATTACCCAATCGCTTAGACATCTTTACCCCGTTTTTGTCGAGTACTAAACCATTGGAAACGACATTTTTGAAAGCTACACTTTCGAATACCATACTAGCAATGGCATGTAAGGTAAAGAACCAACCACGAGTTTGATCCACACCTTCGGCGATAAAATCAGCAGGGAAGGTCAGACCTTTATCTATAAAGTCTTTATTTTGCATTGGATAATGCCATTGAGCATAAGGCATCGAACCAGAGTCAAACCAAACGTCAATCAAATCCTTTTCACGATACATGGCTTTTCCGGATGCCGAAACAAGGACAACGTCATCAATATAAGGTCGATGTAAATCGGAAGGTATCAATTGCGACAAGTCTAATTTTTCATTAGCTTTATTGATTTCTTTTTGTAAATGTTCGATAGATTCTATACAGATTTCCTCTGTTGCGTCTTCTGTGCGCCATATTGGCAATGGAATTCCCCAGTATCTAGAGCGTGAAAGATTCCAGTCATTGAGGTTTTCAAGCCAATTTCCAAAACGTTTTTCACCTGTAGTTGCCGGTTTCCAATTAATGGTTTTGTTTAGTTCGATCATTTTATCTTTCATAGCTGTTGACCTTACAAACCAGCTATCTAACGGATAGTATAAGACTGGTTTGTCTGTTCGCCAGCAATGCGGATAGTTGTGGACGTATTTTTCTACCTTGAAAGCTTTATTTTCTTCTTTAAGCTTGATGGCAATCTCTACATCTACAGATTTTTCAGGTGCTTCCCCTTCCTTATAATACTCGTTTTTTACGTATTTACCACCAATATCTTTGAGTTCTGTGCGAAATTTACCCTGCAAATCCACTAACGGAACTGGATTGTTGTTTTCATCGAGTACGAGCATAGGCGGAACTTCAGGTTTGGCTTCTTTGGCTACTTTAGCGTCATCAGCTCCGAAAGTAGGAGCAGTATGTACGATTCCTGTTCCGTCTTCAGTCGTTACAAAATCGCCGCCTATAACACGGAATGCATTTTCCGGATGATCATATGGAAGTGCATAAGGCAATAATTGCTCATAGCGGATGCCAATTAAGTCCTGCCCTTTAAATTCCTTAACGATGTAATATGGGATTTTTTTGTCCGTACTTTGATACAATTCCAAAGCATCTTCTGACTCAGCTTTTTCAAACTTTTTGTCAAATTGTGTTTCAACTAAGTTTTTTGCTAAGATAACTTGGATAGGTTGAAAGGTGTATTGATTAAACGTTTTTACCAAAACATAATCAATCTTAGGACCTACGGTCAATGCGGTATTAGAAGGTAATGTCCATGGAGTTGTCGTCCATGCTAGGATTTGGATTGGACCCAATCCTTGTAAAAAGTCTGGTAATGAATCCGGAATTGTTAAAAATTGCGCAACAACTGTCGTATCTGTAACATCGCGATAACAACCTGGTTGATTGAGTTCGTGTGAACTCAAACCGGTACCGGCTGCAGGTGAATAAGGCTGAATGGTATACCCTTTGTACAATAAACCTTTTGTGTAAAGCTGGTTTAGCAACCACCATACAGATTCGATATATTCATTGTTGAAAGTAATATATGGATTGTCGAGATCTACCCAGTAACCCATTTTTCGGGTGATATCATCCCAAACGTCTTTATAGCGCATGACGGTTTTACGACACATCGCGTTATATTCATCGACAGAGATTTTTTTTCCGATATCTTCTTTGGTAATCCCCAATTCTTTTTCTACAGAAAGTTCGATCGGAAGACCGTGCGTATCCCATCCACCTTTACGTTCTACACGTTTACCTTTCATCGTTTGGAAACGACAGAAAACATCCTTAACTGTACGACCCATTACGTGGTGAATACCGGGCATTCCATTAGCAGAAGGCGGACCTTCGTAAAATACGAAAACATTATCATCCGGTCGTTGATCTACACTTTTTTTAAATATTTTCTGCTCTTCCCAAAATTTAAGAATGAGTGCGTCGATATGTGGCAGATCAAGTTGTTTAAGATCAACATTATATTTAGACATAATACCAATTAATTTAAGCAATAATAAGATTAATGTTACTTTTATAAAAAAGTCTTAATCAAAAAGAACGCAAATGTACATATTTTTGAGAAAATAGAATAGGTGATAGCAGTAGGTGTGTGTAAATATCTGATTATTCCTTAGCTTTGACCAATTTTTCAAATATATTGCCTTTAACCAGCTGATTGTTTGAGAAAAATCTATAATCATCTTTCTTTATGTTTAGAAATATTATCATACGCATTTTGTTATCACCATTTGCGCTGATTTATGGAATCGTCGTAGCAATTGTAAATTGGTTTTACGAAATAGATTTTTTGAAAGCATCAAAATTTAACCTGCCTGTAGTAGGTATGGGAAATTTAAGTATTGGTGGTGCTGGTAAAACACCCCATATAGAGTATCTTATTGACATGCTTAAAGACTATGTAAATGTTGCGACACTGAGTCGTGGCTATAAAAGAAAAACCACAGGCTTTAGGTTTGTGCAGGAAAATGATACGGCATTAACGGTAGGTGATGAGCCGCTGCAATACCGTAGAAAGTATAATGATATCTTAGTTGCTGTGGGTGAGAGTAGAGCTTATGCCATTCCTGAAATTGTCAAAAATTACCCAGAAACTCAGGTGATTTTATTGGATGATTCGTTCCAACATAGAGCGGTAAATCCTGGATTAAATATCATGCTGACAGCATATGATGCATTATTTACCGATGATTATCTCTTACCAGCGGGGCGACTTAGGGAATGGCGTTCTGGTTATAAACGTGCTGATATTATCATTGTAAGTAAATGCCCTCCTCAACTAAGTCAGGAAGAAAGAGCATCAATCCTCAATAAAATAAAACCATTTCCACATCAAAAATTATTTTTTTCATATTTTGAATACGGCTACCCATATTATATGTATCGACCTGAGCAAAGAATTTCTTTAGATAAAGAACTCAATGTGGTTTTACTGAGCGCTATAGCCAATACTGGCTATCTGTTGCAATATTTGGAAAAGCAAGTAAATGATATTTTTGAAATTGAGTTTACAGACCACCATGTTTTTGACCATATGGATATCGAACGGTTAATAAAGGTATATCAAAATACCGGTGGCGAAAGAAAAATAATATTGACTACTGAAAAGGACGCAATGCGTTTGGAATTACATAAAGAATCGCTAAGAGCAAATAATATCCCTGTATTTATCCTTCCTGTAAAGGTTAAATTTCACAATAATGATGGCCTTGAGTTTGAGGAAATAATTAAATCTTTTTTATTGGAATTTAAGGTTTAACACATATTAATTGAAATAAAATTATAAGATTATCGGTATTTATATGGTAGCTTTACGGCCGAATACTAATATATGATTTGTCTAAACGATGTTTTATGGCGTTAATATTAGTAAATGACTGTTTTTGATAATGTGTAAAATACTTAATTATGCCTGATTTATACGATAAACTCATTGAGAATAATAAGAAATGGGTAGCCGAAGTTACGAAAGAAGATCCTGATTTTTTTATCAATTTGAGTAGAGGTCAAAAACCGCCTGTATTATGGATTGGATGTGCGGATAGTCGCGTTCCAGCAAATGTTATCACCGGTAATCAACCCGGGGAGATTTTTGTTCATAGGAATATCGCCAATATGGTCATTCATACTGATATGAATATGCTGAGTGTACTTGACTATGCTGTCAATGTACTTGCGATTAAACATATTATCGTTTGTGGGCACTATGGATGTGGTGGTGTAAAAGCTGCTATGGGACATACTCAAACCGGAATTATCGACAACTGGATTTGCCACATTAAAGATGTGTATAGGTTGCACAATTTTGAGTTAAGTAAATATCATGACGAAGAAGCAAAATGTAAGCGATTGATAGAGTTAAATGTTATCGAGCAGGTAATGAATTTGGCTAAAACGAGTATCGTACAGAATGCATGGAAAAATAACCAGCCACTTTGGTTGCATGGATGGGTATATGCTTTAGAGAATGGACTTGTAAAGGATTTAGGGGTCAACTTTGGCAATAACAATGATTTGTTAGATATTTATAAATTTGAAGAATGAGCTTAGATAAATTCATTTGGACATTAAGGATATCTATCATGTAATTTTAAATATATTCTTTGATCCTAACTATAATTTTTCCGGATATCAATTTAGAAATGCTTTGCTAAATACGTTTAGCTAACAGGAAAACACATATTTCACGATGAGGAAAATAATCGATTTAGGTATTTAGTTACGCGTTGATTACTTAGAAAATATCTAAAGAGAAAATTGAAAAAGCACTATTTATTACTATTCAAGTAATTTATTAATTCCTCATAATAATTTTTTCCGGCTTTGATTTGTGCTTCGGTCATTTTTATGCCATTAAGATATGGTATGATGGTCGTATTGAATATATTATGGCTAATTAATCTATTTTTGGCTTTTAGGGCATCATTCATAGTTTTGAAAGAACCTGTGCTGTATTCATATTTGTCAGTTGATGGATATTTTTCAATATAGACATTGTTGTCAGCGGAAGTCAATTCATTTTTTAACATCTGTGTTGTTTCAGCAAATACGATTCTAAATTCAGGCGTATCATTGTAAGTCAATTGAAAAGTATTCCATTTAGGGTCAATTTGTCCATTTGGAATAGCTGGCCAATCGTACCGAATTTGTAAAGGTGCATCCGCCTCTAAGAAAACCCTAATGTCGATTCGCTTGTTTACAGATTGTGCAATTCTATTAGGCATATTTTGGGAGTAATATTGCACCATTGGATAGTTTGAACCCATACCTTGTGGCAAAATATTTTCCTTCTTGATGCCAAATTTCATCAATTGTTCAGCAACTAATTCAGCTCTTTTCATTGAAAAAAACAGTTCGGATTCTGGTTTTCCTGCGGATGGTAAATGACATTGAATGATTAATTTAGCATTTGGATATATGACAATTTCGTTTGCCAAATTTTTTAGATAAGTTAAATTAATCGTACTAAGCAATTCTTCATCTTCATTAAATAAAATCGGGCGAACAATGATTTCTTTTTTAGGTAACTTTGCCTTTTGTGTACTTTCTACATTTTGGCGAATATGAGCGAGATCTTCATCTGACAGTGATGCGGCTTCAATAAAATCGGGATTTTCCACGATATTAAACTGGCTATATATCTGATCTTTGAAATAACAAACATATAAGTCAAAACCACCTATTGAAGTAATTCTATCAGAAGCCATCAAGGCCATTGTTCCGTCAGTTGAAACCTGAAAGCCAAGATCATCACCTGGTGAATTAATCGGCATACCTACATTTTCGGGATTTGTCCAATGATAGTTATGGTATTCAGATTTAAACACATCAAAACCGCCGTAACTTTCATTTCTGTTTGAAGAGAAAAATAACGTTTTACCATCTTTTGTAAGATAGGGTGAAACATCATCATGGGCACTGTTGATTTCATGACCTAAATTTACAGGAAGTGCCCAAAAACCATTATTTCTAGTAGCAAAATATAGATCGTACCCACCATATCCTCCCGCTCTAATTGCAGAAAACAACATCGTACTATCGTTAAAAAAATAGAGGTCTTTATCTCCAAATTCTGGTTTAAAAGGTAAAGTATTTATTGGGGTTGTGTTATTTTGCAATGCAGTACTTATTGCAAAGGTATCAGATGCAAGGTAAGATTCCCCTTTTGCTGATTTTTTAATATAATACATTATTTGCCCTTCATTACTAAATCCTTGGATGATTTCATGTGCAGGTGTGTTAATATTTTCACCGAGAGATTGTGTAATATTCCAGTTGCCATTAATCAGATCTGTATAATAAATGTCTGCTGTATAATTGCCTTTAAAAGGGTCCACCAATCCTTTTTCATTTAATAGGCCCCCTACGGAACTTGATCTAGATGCTGAAAAATAGTATCGTGACAAGGTATTAGGACTTTGCTTAGGGTTAAATTCATCATATTTTGTATTAACCTTGTTGCCTAGATTTTCTACAAAAGCAATTTGAGGATAATATTTACCATTTCTGGCATAGCCACATTTTTTAATTTGGTCGATCATAAACAGCCATTCCTGCGAATTGCGTGGTATTTTAGCAATATATATTTTAAAATATTTAGCAGCATCTACATAATTGCCCTTGCTCATGAGTGCGTGACCAATATATTTGTATCTGCTATTATCCTGTGATTTTAGTTTTCCAGCATTTAGCATATCTTTGATGCACTTATCCGGTTGGTTGGTTTTAAGGTAGCAGATACCTCTTTTTATTAAAAGTTCTGGTCTTTTATCCGTTTTTTTGTACTCATTATATGCGGCTAAAGCCAAATCAAATCTATTGGCTTTAAAAAGTAATTCAGCTTTCCGTAATTCGGATTTTTGCCCAAAAACAGGGCTAATCAGGAATACGTTTTGTAATAAAAATAAACCTGATACGACTAATAAACGGAAGATAAGTCCTGATTGTAATGATGCGTAATTGTTATATTTTAATATGTCAACTTTCAAAAAATCATGGATAGATAAAGATTGTTTCATATTAATAATAACATTTATTATACCTTTCTTTTCAGCCGTCCTGCTGGTTAATAAGTGGTATTGGTATCAAAATTTTCAAGATAGTCGGCAACACGCTTCAAGAATGAACCTCCCAATTCACCATCAACAACTCTATGGTCATAGGATAATGACAGGAACATTTTATGTCTGATAGCGATAACATCACCTATTTCTGTTTCTACTACAGCCGGTTTTTTAACGATAGCTCCGGTAGCCAAGATAGCGACCTGAGGTTGGTTGATTATCGGTGTACCCATTAAACTACCAAATGTACCGACATTCGTAATGGTAAATGTACCTTCTTTAATTTCTTCTGGTTTGAGTTTGTTTGCACGTGCTCTGGTAGTAAGGTCATTCACGACTCTGGCTATACCTACCAGATTTAGTAAATTCGCATTTTTGATTACCGGTACGATAAGGTTTTTAGAGGGTAGTGCAGCGGCCATACCTACGTTGATGTCTTTTTTTACGATGATATTGGTACCGTCCACGGATATATTGATCAGAGGGAAGTCACTGATAGCCTTGGCAACCATTTCAATAAATACCGGAGTATAGGTAATATTGAATCCATGTTTTTCGATAAATTTTTTCTTATTGGCTTCTCTCCATTTAACGAGATTCGTAACATCTGCTTCAATAAATGAAGTAACATGTGGTGAAGTTTGTTTGGACATAACCATATGCTCAGAAATGAGTTTTCGCATTCTGTCCATTTCTATGATTTCGACATTGCCACTTCCTGCAAAAACGTGTGCAGGGGTTGATGTTTGTGCTGGTGCCTGGGCTGCTGGTTTTGCAGTGGAAGGCTGAACAGTCTGGCTATTCTGAGTAGGTGTTGCACCTCTTGTTTTTAGATAATTTAGGATATCGTGTTTAGTTACGCGATTGTCCGATCCTGTACCCTGAATATTACTAAGTTCTTGAGGACTGATACCTTCTTCTTTTGCGATATTTTTTACTAAAGGCGAGTAAAATCTGTTGTCTGTATCACTTACTACTTGTGGTGTACTGAAGTCTTCAGATATTTTTACGATGTCATTATTAATTTGTTCAGCTGCGACAATGGTTTCTGTTGTCTTTTCATTGGTTTCAGCGGTGCCAACACCTTCACCATCGGTAGAGATAATCGCAATAACTTTGCCGATTTCTACGATACTTTCTTCTGGAAAAAGAATTTCTGTAAGTACGCCTGCAATCGGTGATGGGATTTCAGAATCTACTTTGTCCGTAGCTACTTCTAAAATGGTATCATCCACTTCAATTTGATCGCCTACTTGTTTCACCCATTTAAGTATCGTCGCTTCAATGATACTTTCACCCATTTTTGGCATTACCAATTCTACTCTTGCCATATTTGCTGATTTCAGTTTTAAAGAATGCTGCAAAAGTACGAATTTTTATGAAAATAGGAAGATAAGACGGCTATTTAAAACGATTAAACTATAGATTCATCACATATTTCCTAAGAATATCCAAAGCATACATGGTTCCTGCCTCTATGTTTTTGTCTCGATTTTTACCATTTAGTAAGTGAAAAGTTACTTTATTTGATTTGTTGCCGACACAAATCCAGATGGTTCCTACTGGTTTGTCCTGGCTGCCACCATCCGGGCCAGCGATTCCTGAAATGGCTACAGCTACATCTACCCCGAATAAATCAATTACACCATCGACCATAGCTTTGACGGTTTGTTCGCTTACAGCACCAAAATTTTCAAGGATTGAAGCATCTATTTGAAGAATTTGCTGTTTGATTTCGTTACTGTAGGCTACAATTCCACTTTTAAAATAGGCCGAAGATCCCGGTACGGTTACAATCCTAGAAGCTATGGCACCACCGGTACAACTTTCGGCAGTAGCTATCGTTATATTTTTTTGAATGCAGATTTTTTTCAATTCTGCTTGTAAAGATGTGTCGTTGAAGCCAAATACAATATCACCCAATATGTCAATAATTTTGTTAGCAAATGACATGACTTCTGCTTCCAATAGCTTTTCATTTGTACCTATAGCTGACAAGCGTATTTTTACGGATCCTATGGAAGGTAGATAGGAAATATTGATATGATCTGGAAAGGTATTGACAATATGTGTTATTTTATTTTCGATGATTGTTTCACCGGTACAGGCTGTATGTATGGTATAATGAAATAGCGTTTGATCTGATGCTTCCTTGAGTTCTGGTAAAACATATTCTTCCATGATTGCTTTCATCTCATAAGGAACTCCCGGCATAGAAATGATTTGTTTTTTATCTTTTCTAAAGCGCATACCGGGTGCTGTACCCATACTATTTGGTATCAATTCTACACCTTGAGGCATAAAACATTGATTGCGCAAGTGAGGCGAAAAAAACCTATTTAATTTTTTATACATAGCCTCAATCCTATCGTAAACAACTTGATCAAAGTACATCTCAACGCCCATATATTTGGCAATTGCGTACTTTGTTACATCGTCTTTAGTCGAGCCAAGACCACCTGTCATCAAAATCAAATCAGAGTCCTGAATCGAAAATCTTATTGCATTGAGTATATCTAATTGTTGGTCGGTAACTGTTATAATCCTGACCACAGAAACACCAATCAAAGTCAGTTGTTGAGCGAGCCAACCGGAGTTTGTGTCGATAACCTGCCCAATCAGGATTTCGTCACCGATGATGATGATGGATGCCTTCATGGTGTATCGCCCCTGAGCCTAACCATAGTCAAAATGGTAGCAATCGCTACAGTATCCCCTGTTTCGTCATAAATATCCACAAGCCATTTTACAACTCCTTTTTCAAAATCTTCCTCTTCTCTTTTTTCTTGCTTTATTTTTTCTTTTACTGTAAGGCGAACACCAATTGTCATGCCGGGATAAACTGGTTTGGTAAAACGGCATTCGTCGAGACCATAGTTTAGCATCACAGGGCTTTTTGCTGCATCAACAAATAATCCTGCTGCTGCTGAAAGCACGAAATATCCATGGGCTACGCGTTGTGTAAATGGTGTGCCTTCTAAGGAAGTTGCATCAGTATGGGCATAAAAATGATCCCATGAAACATTGGCAAAGTTGACAATATCGGCTTCAGTTACTGTTCGTTTATGCGTAATCAATGTTTCCCCAATTTCCAATTCATCAAAGTATTTTCTAAATGGGTGTTTATTGCCATCAATGTATTTTCCACCGTATTGATATTGTTTGGTTATAGCGGACAATGTAGTAGGTGTACCCTGAATAGCACAGCGCTGCATATAGTGATTTATACCACGTAGACCACCCATTTCTTCACCACCACCTGCTCTTCCTGGGCCGCCATGAACCAACAAAGGCATAGGTGATCCGTGACCGGTACTTTCTTTGGCTGCTTCTCTGTTTAGGACGAGAATACGTCCGTGATTTGAGGCTGCCTGTATGGTGTAATCAGTAGCAATATTATCATCAAATGTAACGATACTGCTGCAAAGAGAACCTTTGCCCATTTTTGACAATTCGATAGCTTCGTCTATTGTTTTATAAGGCATGATAGTAGAAACAGGGCCAAAAGCTTCTATTTCGTGGCTAGCAGTTTGAGCGAAAGGCTGATCATTTCTCAGTAGGATTGGAGCAATATATGCACCTTTATCCTTGTCGCCATGTGCAATTTCGTACTGATCTAAATTACCATAAACCAAAGTGGATTGTTCAAGTAATTGACCTACTTTTTCTTTTACTTCTGCAAGTTGTGTCTTCCCTGCGAGCGCACCCATGCGTACACCTTCAATGCGCGGATCGCCTATAATCGTTGATGCTAAAGCTTTTCCAATCTGGATTTGCACATCATCGATATAGGATTCTGGAACGATAATCCGACGAATAGCGGTACATTTTTGACCGCATTTGATAGTCATTTCTTTCCTAACCTCTTTAATAAATAAGTCAAATTCAGGTGTACCTGGAGCGGCATCTTCAGCTAAAATGATACAATTAAGTGAGTCAGCCTCCATATTGAATGGGACTGCTTCCCGGATGATATTGGGATTGGATTTTAATTTGATTCCAGTATCAGCAGAACCTGTAAAAGTGACGACATCTTGATAATTAACATGATCCAGTAAAGTATAGGCACTACCACAGATTAATTGAAGCGCACCTTCCGGTAAAATACCTGAATCGATAATATCTTTGACCATTACTTCAGTAAGATATGAGGTAAGGGTCGCAGGTTTGACGATGGCTGGCATACCAGCAAGCCAGTTTACAGCACATTTTTCGAGCATTCCCCAGATAGGAAAGTTAAAAGCATTGATATGTACAGCCACACCTTCTTTTGGCACCATAATGTGATGTCCAGAAAATGTTCCTCCTTTGCTAAGCCCTACGGGTTCGCCATCGGTAAAATACGGCAGATCCGGAAGTTTACGTCGCAAACTTGCATTTGCAAAAAGATTACCAATTCCACCTTCTATGTCTATCCATGAATCTACTCTTGTAGCACCAGTTTTATAACTAACCTCATAGTATTTTTCTTTTTTTTCTTTGAGGTAAAGCGCTAATGCTTTGAGCATTCGACCTCGCTCATGGAAGGTCATTTTTCTAAGATTTTTATTTCCAACTTTGCGACCGTACTGAAGCATTCCTTCAAAATCAAGTCCTTCGCTTCCTGCATATGCTACGATTTCACCATTACTAGCATCGTATAAAGTTTGACCTTGACCCTGTCCTTCAATCCATGAGCCCATGGCATAATTCTGCAATTTCATATATTGAATTCAATTTAAGCTAGTGCGAAGATAGTAAATAGTTGGTTGTAGGATGATGTAGTTAATAGGTTTTTTTTGCCAATAGGGATTTTGGGGTTCAAATCCTGTACTTATTTATATTAGGAAAGGACAATAACCATGGTCTTAAAACTATATTATGTATGATTTGACGTAAAATAAATTTACTCAAAAATGAATAGGTATGGTGTTTAGATGAAATAAGGGAATTGAAAACGGTTTTAGGAAATTGTTTTTTTATAAACTAAAACTTTTCGTTTTTTATTTCTTGGTATTTAAACAATTTTCAGGGTTTGTTAATTGAAATAACGCGGTCTCTGACATAAATTAAATTAATTTTCTGGGGTTTCTTCATCAGTTATTTCATCTTTAAGTTCGTCACGTACAGATTTATCCCAAAGCGGAGTATTGGTAATATAAGCTGTCCGGGTGATCATAAAAGCACCGACCGGAGAGGTAATGAATAAAAATAGAATAACTGCAAAAATTTTTGTCGTAATCGAAAATTCGGAAAAATGGATTGCAACAGCAGCCAGTACACAGCCAACACCAAGAGTGGATGCCTTAACCGTGACGGACGAACGCGTGTAAAAGTCAGGCATTCTGTATATTCCTAAAGAAGCGACTAAGATAAAAACTGCACCTAAGGTACTTAAAGTTATAATTAAAAAATCAGTCATTTTTGTTTCCTTTTTCTAAATAATTAGCAAAAGCTACAGTACTTAAAAAGCCAATCAAGGCTAATATCATAGAAGTATCTAAAAAGGTAGAGTCGTTGGAAAGGATACTAAACGCACCGATAAGACCCACACCTGATGTGATAATCAAGTCCAAAGCAATTACTCTGTCCACTACATACGGTCCTTTTACAAATCTAAAGACAATAATAAGCAGTGACAGGCAGATTATAGGCATTACGACCCACATTATATAGGTTTCTATTGTCATGATCTTAAAATTTCGGTAAGTTTCTTTTCTAATCCGGATCTTACCTTTTCGATAAATTTCTCTTTATCTTTTACGTATAAGCCGTGTATATAAAGAATCTTTTTATCATCACTTATTTTTAAAACCATAGTACCAGGAGTTAAAGCAATAAGATTTGTCAACATCATGATTTCGAAATCAGTTACTAAACAATGTTCGTAAGCGATGATGCCCGGAGTCATATTAAGTCTGGGAGTCATGATTTCTCTTGTAACTTCAATATTTGCTTTTAACATATCGTAAAAGAATGAAAAAATAAACATGATAATTTTAGGAACTCTAAAGAAATAATTTCGTTCTTCGGGTTCTAATGTTCTTGAAAGCAGCCATAGGATAAAAAATCCCAAAGCAAAACCAAATACAAAATTACTATAGTTAAGGTACCCGGTTAATGCTACCCAAACTAAAGACAAAAACAGGTTTAGCAATAAGTTCTTTATCATTATCTGTTTATTTTATGATTGAGTACTGCGTCAATGTAAGCAGACGGATTCATAAGTTCGTGAGCTGTCTTTTGAGTTAATTCATAAACACCATCAGCATTTAAACCGATGTACAAAGATACGAGAGACAAAGCAGTAATGGGAGCAACTAATTTAAATTTTCTCCAAAAATTTAAACTGGCAAAATGGTCAATCTCTTCTGTAATTGGTTTTGGTGACGGCTTCCAAAAGACTTCTGTCCAAGCTTTCGCAACAACAAAAAGTGTAATAAAACTGGCAAAAATAAAAGCTCCAAATAGTATATATTGGCCTGCTTTAATAGATTCACCCAAAAACTGTATTTTAGGCCAAAATCCGGAAAGTGGTGGAATTCCAACCAAGGAAAAAAGGGCGATTGAAATTATAAAGGAAAGTTTAGGATATTCTTTACCTAAACCACCTAATCGGGTTATATCAATTGTTTCGCGAATTTTTTGAATGACACCAGTAATCATCAAAAGGTTACTTTTTACGATGACATCGTGTATCAAATAGAAGATTACACCGACCATAGCCAACTCGGTATAAATTCCGATACCAGCTATCAAATATCCAATATGGCAAACAATCAAGTAAGAAATAAGTCTTCTGAGGCTTCGTTTATTGATTGCACCCAAAGCACCTGTAATCATGGTCATGATAGCAATAACGATAAAAGTATTCCTAATGAAATCGTCCGGCTGGAAGATTAACGTAAAGACTCGGATCATTGCATAGATACCCATTTTAGTTAGCAAACCACTAAAAATGGCAGCGATAGCAGAGGGTGGGGTATGATATGAAGAAGGCAACCAAAAATATAAAGGGAACACTGCTGATTTTATTCCAAATCCCACAAAAAATAAAAGTGCTGTTACAGAAACTAAACCCGTATGTGTGTTTTCCGCAATTTTTAGTGATAAATCAGCCATATTTAACGTTCCCGTTATACCGTACAATATTCCTATAGCGGTCAAAAATACGGTAGAGGCAAGCATATTCATCGTTACATACTTAATACCGGCTTCCATTTGCATTTTACCTCCCCCTAGTGTCATTAAAACAAAAGAGGATATAATAACGACCTCAAACCAAACGTATAAATTAAATATATCACCTGCCAAAAAAGCCCCTAAAAGCCCCATTATAAGAAAGTGGAAGATAAAGAAGTATCCGTATTTAATCCGACTAACATTAAGTGCGGCGGAAGAGTAAACACCGACCGCCAGACTGACTATGGCCGTCAATAAAACCATGATCGAACTAAAAGAATCCGATACAAATGTAATACCAAAAGGAGCCTTCCATCCTCCTGTCTGAAGTATCAAAAATCCTTCTTCTTGGGTTGTGAAAAATAAACGAACACAAAGAAGGAAAGCGATGCTATTTCCTATAGTACTAATAACTTTTTGGGCTTGTACTTTTTGCCAAAAAAACAGTAAAAGTACGGCTGTTATTAGGTGAACCAGTATCGGTGCTAGAATAAAATTTGTAATCATATATCCAAATCCTGAATGTTTAACGAATCCAAATCTTCCGATCCGGTAGTTGCATATACTTTTTTAAGCAATATGATTGCAAAAGCCGTAAGGGCGAAGCTAATCACAATAGCTGTCAGTATCAATGCCTGTGGCACAGGATCTGCGTACACATCGGTAAATTGTTTGTCATGTTCACCTATAATCGGAGGTTTACCTTTCGTAAGACCGCCCATTAAAAAAATCAGAATATTTGCACCGTTTCCGAGCAATAACAAACCCAATAGTAATTTAACCATACTTCTACGAAGCATCAGGAAAATACCAGCAGAATAAAATATACCAACCAATAGTACTAAGAGTAATTCCATATATACAATTTAATATAGTTTATACATGCTCTTGAATCGTAAAAATAATCGTTAAGGTGACTCCAATAACAATCAGAAAAACACCTAAATCAAAAAACAATGCCGTTCCGACAGAACCAATAATCGCTATTGGTGTTTTAATCCATAATACTGTAAGAAATGGTTTACCGAAAAGTACTGGCAAAAAACCACTTAAAACTGAGATTGAAATGCCTGTTGGAATCAATGTTTTTGGAGGAAATTTAAAAAATTTTAAAGTTTCTTCCGTTGAATGTGCCAATGAATGCAAGATAAATGCAATTGATGCTATCAACCCACCAACAAATCCTCCACCTGAAAGGTAATGTCCCCTTAAAAGTATGAAAACCGAAAACATCAGCAGCAACGGAATCAGATAATTTGTTGCCGTTTTTAGGATAATCATATCCGTTTTCGGATTTGGTTCTTTTGGTTTATTCTGTTTCTGCATTCGTTGATTTATATTTTAATAAACTATAAACACCTAATGCGGCAATTGAGAGAACGATACCTTCAATCATCGTATCAAATCCTCTGAAATCCACGAGGATTACATTGACGACGTTTTTACCTTTTGCTAAAGAATAAACATTATCAGCGTAAAACTTACTCGTTTCTTTGGTATAAGGGCTTACTAATGCCTGTAATGCAATAAGCATCATCAATCCACCAAATGCAGCGGACACAATGGTATCTCTTATTTTAACGGTTACACTTTTGTATCCCAAGAATGGTGGCAATTTGTATAATACCAATACAAACAATACCACTGTCAGCGTATCGATTGCAAACTGTGTCATTGCTAAGTCCGGAGCTCCATAGAAAACATAAATCAGACAAATACAATATCCGACAATGCCCATACTAACAATAGCTGTCAACCTGGATTTAGTCATAATTGTAAAGAAAATGGCAATCAAAATCAATACAAATATTGTCAATTCATAAAAACGGAATCCCGATAAGTCTTTTGTGTTTACTTCAATAGGTGTTGTCGTAAACAGCCGATAACCGACAAGTAAAGTTAAGAATAAAATGATTGTAATTAGGTAATTTCTCAAATACCCGTTATGAAAAAGACGCGTATAGTAGAAAGCAAATTTTCTAGTTGCTTCTGCTAAATTATCTATAATCTTTTGTGGTGCGATTTTATTAAATTTTTCAATAAAATAAAGCGATTTACCCTCGTATCTTTTAATAAAAAACAGAGCAAATCCCAATAGTATGGTTATAGTACTCAATAATAAAACTTCATTAAATCCATGCCAGATTTTTAGATGAATATTGGAAGACGCTTGGTTTATCTTATTAAAAGCAAATTCCAGCACACCCTTGTCGGCCAACACAGGAAATAATCCAAAGAGTAAAGTCAAACTACTTAAAATAACAACGGGTAGCCATAATTTGATATCAGGCTTATGAATATTCTGAAATTTTTCAGGAAATTTACCCATAAATGGTTTAATCCCAACCATAAATCCGGCACATGCCAAAAATATATTTGTCAATACGGCAATGCCTGTGATCCACATTGCCCATTGTGGCAGATGTAAGGTCGCCTCATAGATTAAATCTTTACTAATAAATCCAAACATTAAAGGCACGCCTGCACTAGACAAAGCAGCCACAAGTGCCGCATAAAATACCAAAGGCATTACATTTTTAAGCCCTGAAATTTGTGTTATATCGCGGGTATGCACAGCGTGATCCACAATACCAGCAGTCAAGAAAAGTGCCGCTTTATAAAGTGCATGTACCAAAATAAAAGTTACTGCTGCATAATAAGCATATTCATTGCCTATGCCTAATAAAAATACGATAATACCCAAAGCAGAAATCGTAGAATACGCTAGAATTGACTTCATATCTGTTCGGAAAACACTATGAAACGCTGCATAAAACATTGTAATGCCTCCGACGATCATCAATGTATAATTCCACCATAAGCCATCACTTAAAACAGGAGTCATACGTGCCAATAAATAGATCCCTGCTTTTACCATTGTAGCAGAATGCAAATAAGCAGAAACAGGAGTCGGTGCTTTCATGGCTCCCGGAAGCCATGAGTGGAACGGGAATTGAGCCGATTTTGTAAATGCACCTAAGAAAATTAATACTAATACTAACGGAAATAGCGCATTTTGTTGAATAACATCTGACAACTTAATTAATTCACGAATCGAAAAAGTTCCTGTTATATTATAAATTAGGATAAATCCTCCCAGCATAAAAAACCCACCTAATGCGGTTATTCCTAAAGCATTTAATGCACTTTTTCTAGAAGCTTCTTCTTCATTGTTGAATCCAATAAGAAAAAATGAGGAGATACTTGTAAGTTCCCAAAATACAAATAATGATATTAAATTGTCAGACAATACAACTCCTAGCATCGCCCCCATAAACAAGGTCATATACCCATAAAAGCGATTGAGATACGGATGTTTTTTTAGGTAATTCGAAGCATATATAAAAACTAAAGTTCCGATTCCTGTAATCAGCAATGCAAATAAAAGTGACAGACCATCTAATTTAAGATTTAGGTCAATTCCTAAAAATGGAATCCACTTAAATGGGATATAAATATCACTACCCCAATGTATTGTAGTCAACTCTGCGCAAAAAATAATAAAAAGCGCTAATGGAATAATTCCAATATATTTATAAAATTTTGAACGTAGAAAACCACCTGAAAACAGTATGAGAAACGCTATTACAAAAGTCAATATTAGAATTGTAGGCATTGGCTTTTATTTACTTATTGCGCAAATATAATACTATTAAAATATTTTTTACCGTTTTTTATATGAAAATGATTGTATTAAATAGATTTACATTTCAATATTTTGGGTGTTTATAGCTAAATTTTATTTTTGGATTCTACGTTTAGTTTAAGTGCAATGAGCTTGTGTATAATGATTACAAATGATACAATAATAATGCGTTATATATTTGCATTAGACATTATTTAATAAAAATAATGTCATTGATTTTGTCTTCTTGTGTAATATTTGCGACGACATCCAAACCTTCCGTTACCTTGCCAAATATCGTATAATTACCATCTAGATGCGGTGTGGCAGTCATAGTGATAAACCATTGCGTACTTTCAGTATGATTGCCTGCAGATGCCATACCAACATAGCCGGGTTTATTATAATAAAATTGTGGTAATTCCGATCGTATTGTATAAGGTTCTGCACCGTAACCATCACCGCGCGAACATCCGGTCTGGACTACAAAATTTGGTACGACTCTGTGAAAGTTTTTATTGTTAAAATATTTTTTATTTATGAGATCTACAAAATTCGCTACAGAACCTGGTGCAACATTTTTAAGCAATTGAATTCTAATCAATCCTTTTGTCGTTTTTATAGCAACACTGCTAGAATCAGATACCGAGCCAACAACCGACCAGTCTATAGGTGTGTTAAAGTCGGGAACTTTGAGTATATAAGGTTTGCCTTCAAAGTAGGCAATGCATGATGCTAATGCATTATACGTCTCAATATCTTGAGGTAAAGTTAGTTTGGCTAATCCGGTTTTCATAAAATCTAGATCTTTTATCCATTCTTTCCATACCAATTTTGGGTCCTGGAGTAAATTAGCAGCTGTAGCGATTTTAGCGACATCGCCACTATTAATTGCATTGACAAGATATCCTAGTATTTCTGCTTTTACTTTGCCATAATTATTGCCAAACGCCCTAAAAAATTGAGGATTTTTAAGGATGTCTCCCATACCTTCTAAACAGGCAGTTTGTACGATAGGATCTTTTTCATTTTTACAAAGATTACCCAATAATTGATAATTAAATGGATCTTTACTTAGTGCTGAGATATAAGCTGATTTAGTATAAGGCGAAGTTGCCTCTTTAATATTTTTTAAAATACGTTCAGAAAATGCAGCTTTATACTTTGTAAAATACAAGGCAGAATGAGTCAAAACGGCACCATTCATTACAGACCGTACTTGCCATGGCACTGTTATTGTATCATAAGAAGCATACAAAGGAACGTCCTCAACAATACCATTATGTTGAATAACATTCGCCGCTTCCATAGCGACATAAATGTTTTGGTTTTTCAATTCAGGTAAAAGTGCCTCCTTAACTTTCAAATAAGGAAAGTTTTTTAAAGCTTTTATTAGATTAATTTTAACCATAAAGTCACTTTCATCGCGAAGCGCACGCTTAATCTGAGGGAGCATTAATGAATCTTTAGAATTTCCTAATGCTAAAGCCAGAGGTAATTTGATTTCCTTTTCTTTTTCACGATTGTAAATATCTGTCAATCGTATCGTATAAGGTTGCAAATTTATATTCTTAGCTCTACTAAGATAATGCGCTGCGATGATCTGGACTTCATTAGGGATCTGATTTTGATTGAGTAAATCAACCATGCGCGAGGTACCTTCGTCGCAAACGATATTTCTCAATGCCATTCTGTAGATGGCTCTAGCTTGACCTAGTAACAACAAGGTATCGGTACTTCTGTATGTTTTTACGGTAGCAATATTTTTTAAATCAGATAAAACGCCTAATTTCCCTACAGCTTCTAATACATTGGCATTAAAAATATTATTGACATCAAAAGAGTCTTTTCCCCTAAATGACAAAATCAATCTATCCACGATTTTACCATTGCCCGTTTGACCGAGTGCATAGGCTGCTGCTGCTCGAACTTGTAAAACAGGATCCTGCAACATTTTTAGCAGCGTATCAGCACTTTCCATGTTTTTAATAGAGCTAAAAGCATTGACGGCAAGATAGCGGTAAGTTGGGTTGGTATGATTAAAATATTTATACAGCGCAGGAATATCCTGAGCGTCCTGTAGATTTAAAATATTCTGAACTTCAGGATCTGAAAACGAAATTTCTACCTTGTCATCGAAGGATTTACTTCCCGGTACACACGATTGGACTAGGACTATTATACAGCATAGAAGGAATACATACCGCAGGAGCATACGCATTGGTTTTAATTTGACGGTTCAAAATTAATGATTTTCTGCAAATTAGCTTTAAATTGATGTATCTTTGCGCTTTCTTTCGAAAAAACAATCATGGGCGTTAAATTAGTTACAAAAGAAATCATCAATAGAAAAGCCAAATTTGAATATCATTTTATTCAAATGTATGAGGCTGGTTTGGTATTGACCGGAACTGAGGTTAAAGCTTTAAGACTCGGTATGGCCAATCTTAATGATGCTTATTGTTTGTTTGATGGTGGGAATCTCATCGTCAAAAATATGTTTATCTCTGAATATGACCACGGTACAATTTATAACCATGTAGCTAGACGCGATAGAAGAATGTTATTGCATAAAACTGAGCTTAAAAAATTGGAAAGACGAGTTACTGAAAAGGGCTATACGATCGTACCATATCGATTATACTTTACAGATCGCGGATTTGCTAAATTAGAAATTGCTTTGGCACAAGGTAAAAAAGCCTTCGACAAAAGAGAGAGTATCAAAGAAAGAGATAGTAAACGAGATTTGGATCGCTTAAAAAAGATTAAGCTATAATCTAATGCTTACTCGGATAGGTTGACTTAGGAAAGTTCGCCAGATTTTAAAGCTTGTGCAGCGGCATCCAATTCTTCAAAAAAAGTTTCCCCTTTTTTACGTATAATCGCGTCTTTTACAAAATGATGAAGCGGAATACTTTCTTTTTTGCCATGAGAACATGCAGCAGAACAGATATCCCAACGGTCGTAATTCCATGCTTCAAAACCGCTAATTTCATTGGATGAGATCCGGATAGGGTATAAGTGGCATGAAATCGGTTTTTGAAATGGAATTTTACCTTCACGCCACACTTTTTCGATTCCACACAAAGCCATTCCTAATTCATTGCGCGTCATAAATACGCATGCGCCGTCATCATGACAGGATGTTCCCCACGTATTATATTCCTTATAAAACTCAAATCCCAAATGATCTTTTAGATACTGCTTTGAAACTTCGGGAAGGGCTTCAATAATTAAATCTTTGTATTGCTCAAGATATTTCATTTCTTCGGCTTCTAATGGTGCACCGTAATCTCCTTCAACACAACATGCACCTTTGCAAGCGTGTAAATCACAGGCAAACATTTCTTCGATGATATCTTCACTTATAAGTGTATCCTGAATGATAAGCATAATGGTAATTTGGTTTATTGAATATTCTCAGCTTTGAGTAAATCTAAATCCCGAATCAAAATCCGTTTTCTGTCAAATTGTATGATATTTCTATTTCTGAGATCATTAAACAAAGTGGTAACAGATTGCCTGGACGTCGCAGTCAGGCTGGCAATATCTTGATGTGTATAAAAATTTCTCAATACCCATTCATAACCGACTCTTTGGCCTTTTTTACGTACATTATTGATTAAAAAATCTATAATGCGTGATCTGGAATTTTTAAATATTAGTGCCTCTAACCGACTTTGTTTTTCTTCAATCTTTTCGCTAAATAATTTCATCAACAATAAATTTAATGCAGGAAATTTAACAAAAAGTAATTTCATTTTATCCTTAGAAATAGCAGCGAGTTCGACATTTTCCATGGTAATGGCGTATTCATTTTTATTAGGTTGGTTCATCAATACGGCCTCATTAAAAATGTCCCCTTCCGTCAAGATATCCTGAACTATGTCTTTGTCATCACCTAAATAACTGCCGATTTTTACCTTGCCTTTTAAAATAATATAAATATCGTTGGATTCATCATCATGCATATAGATGTAAGCACCTTTATCAAAATGTATCTTATTTGAATCAATTACTTTGTTCAATTCACCATTTTCCTGCATTACGGTCAAAAAATCTTTTTGGTCTTTATTCCAGTCAGACATAGATAAGTATCTAGTGTTTTTAATTTACTAGAAATAAATAAAAAAGGAACTCCAATTGTTTAAGAACACTTATGTAATTGAAAGTTAATTATCTAACTTAAGTCCAAACTTATGGGTAAATTTTTCCAAATTTGGATTTTTTTCAATCATGGCTAAGTATTTTTCCTTTGAGGTTAGTGATGGTGTAAATTTGTTTTCAAAATAATCGGGAAACTTATCTACGTCTATTTGTACATCAAAGATTAAGTCTGGAATTACAAACTCATCGCGTATCTTATTATGTAAATTAGTTTCCTGTAATACCATGTCTTTAGTTACTTGATTTGGAACGAAAATCTTTACAATCTGCTCACTAATGCTAAACTGGGTAAGTCTGAGTGCCGATTGCAGACCTTTATAGGTAATGTTGTGGACATATTCATCCCAAATCTGTTGGATGTCGTTTAAGTTTAATTCCTTACGACTATTTTTTTTGTTTTTTTCCTCTTGTTTGATTTTATCCCGAATGGCATCAATACCCGAATGAATAAATATATTTGACTTTGGTTGACTTGTGGGATGTATATTGGATTCAAGTGTCGATTTAGAATCTGGAGCAGCTTCCTGATTTATAGGTGGGACAATTTGCTTTTGCTGATTTTCTAATATTGGAAGTATAGGTTCAGTCGTTTGAACATCCTTTAAGCTGTCAATTTTTTTTTTAGGTTGTCTTCATTACTGCCAAAGACATTTGCGTGGATCGTCCTATTGAGATAGGTCAGCTTTGTAAGTGCCAATTCGACTTGTAACCGTTTATTTTTAGCCCGTACTAAGTCTATATCACACTGATTGAGTATATTTAGTCCAGAAAGTAAAAATGATGAAGTCGCCAAAGCAGCCTGATTGGCATATCGGGTTTTTAGCTCATCACTCAATTCCAGTATCTGTAAGGTCGAAGGTACCTTGGCCATTAATAAGTCGCGGAAGTGATCAGCAAGGCCTAAAACGAAAATCTCAGGATCAAAACCTAATTTTACAATATCGTGTAACGTCAGGAGTACTTCTGTCATGTCTTCTCTAAGACAAGCATCCGTGATTTTAAAATAATAATCGTAATCAAGGATATTGAGATTAGCTATTACCTCTTTATATGTAATCAATCCATCTGGTGACGAACTGTGAATTTTATCAAAAATCGTCAGCGCATCCCGCATAGCCCCGTCTGCTTTTGTAGCTATTACATTGAGTGCCTCTTTTTCGGCTGTTATTTTTTCATTGGCACAAATCTTCTCTAACTGTAACACAACATCATTTGCCTGAATTCGCTTAAAGTCAAAAACCTGACATCTGGAAAGTATCGTCGGTATGATTTTATGTTTTTCTGTTGTAGCCAATATGAAAATGGCATGTGCAGGTGGCTCTTCCAATGTTTTCAAAAAAGCATTGAAAGCCGAAGATGACAACATGTGCACCTCGTCTATGATATACACTTTGTACTTGCCGGATTGTGGTTGAAATCGCACTTGATCAATCAATGAGCGAATATTTTCAACACTTGTATTCGACGCTGCATCCAATTCAAAAATATTGAACGATGCATTATCATTAAATGATGTACAAGAGGAACAACTGTTACATGCGGTAACTTTATCTATTGGATTTTCACAATTGATGACCTTTGCTAGAATACGCGCACAGGTCGTTTTACCGACACCACGTGGACCCGTAAATAGGAAAGCATGTGCTAACTGGCCTGATTGTAAAGCATTTTTCAGGGTTCTAGCAATATGATCCTGACCAATGACATCGTCAAAGGATTGTGGTCTGTATTTGCGAGCTGATACTACAAAATTGCTCATGTATTGGCAATGTTCAATTAAGAATGTGCAAAGATATGCAAAAATATGGATATATCATTTTGGAAATTTAAGTTATTCATCATTGAAACAATAAAACAGCATGGGTTGCTATCCAGAATCAACCTCTACCTATAAAAATAAGAATAGAAATATGCGGTGTTATTACAATGGTCGACAGCCTCAATTTTTATTTCATGTTTACCTTTGTCAATATCGTTAAGTGGAACAGTAAGTGTGTGCGTTTTTGCATCAAATGAACTGATATGAAATTTTCCGTCAATCCATGCTTTTATTTGTAAAGCTTTTGTCAATCCATTGCTCATTAATCGAAAATTGTCTGTTATTGTAAATTTAAACTGTTTGAATTTACTTGCTTTAGGAAGGAAACTGGTCGGTTTTATTGTTGGTGCAATTGTATCAAAACCGATTGTATATACACCAAAATCAGTAATTTTTGTTTCAAGACCATTTTCATTCCAATAGCCACCACAATTTAATTTTCCGGCATCATCTTTGACGATGATGGCTTTTGTTAATTTTTCTTCTGGAATTACCACGTTTGGAAAGAAAGCAATTTTTAACGGAGTCTTTAATGGTTCTTTTTTGTCATGAATTTTGTATTTTGTTTGCTTACCTAGCTGAACAATTGTATCAACTTTACAATAAATATTTCTAAAAAGTGAATTTGGTTCAAAAAAGATAGTTGCATTACCGATTTGAATATCAGCAAATTCATGAACTTTGATTAAATGTGCATCATTTGGGATGGGCTTTTTGTCTATAAGATTACTTCCCATGCGAAGTTTAAACATTACAGTTCTGGCATTACCTGCAAAATCTTCTATTTTCAACGTGACTGTTTGGACTGAGTCGGGTGATAAACAGATGACCCCATCACTCCCATATTTTGAAAGCGTGAGATTATTTCCTGGATATCGGTAACACAATGCAAATGTTCCATTATTTTGTTGTCGAGCACTGTAATCTACAAAGCCTTTTATATACCTAGATTGTGCAGAAGGCAGATTATTCATCATAGAACTAAATTCCAACTCGTTATTAACATAGACGTAGTAGGCATAGATACCTTGTTTGTTTTGGCTGCCATTGGTCCGATCAAATGCATCAACAGCAATTCCTACCTGATTTGCAGGGATATCTATGACATTTGTTAACTTGATATCGTTAGCGCGATAAGACGTAAGCTGAATTGTTTTTTCAGATATTTTGTGCAAATCGTCGTCCAAGCCGTGTATTTTAAGTCTAAGTAATGAAGGTGGGATATTATCTTCCACACCAAAACCGACTAAAAATGGATTCACTACTTTATTCGATTCCGTTTCTCTAATTTCAAAATGTAAATGTTTTCCAAAGGAAAAACCTGTATTCCCCATCAAACCGAGATATTGACCTTTTTGAACCTGAAATATTTCCGGGCTAAGCAGGATATCAACTTCGTTTGACTCTTTTAAAATCTGTTGGTTTTTTACATATGCACTCACCTCGTTATTAAACTTATCCAAATGTGCATAAACAGATGTCAATCCATGTTTTGGATGTTCGACAAATACTGCTAAACCGTACCCACTGGCAGAAACCTGAATACGAGAAATAAATCCATCGCCAATACTAAAAATGGTGTCTTTACCTGTCCAAGATTGACGAATGTCTATACCTCCATGAAAGTGTGCATTTCGTAATTCACAAAAATTACCTGTTAGTTTGTAGTTGTGTTTTACAGGGCTTACAAATGAAAAATGATCAAGAAAATTTTGTTTAGACTGTGCCTGCACATGAGAATAAGCTGTAAAAATCAAAAAAATCTGGAAGAAAATATTTTTAAGCAAAGAAGTGTATTTTTAGAATTTGGGGTTAAAAAAATTAATGAAATAAAGATTTGATATGAACTTCTATCGCTGCCAGTGCTCCTGGTGCACTCAATGAATTAGCTTCAATTTTGTTGATGAGTTTAGCGTATGTATTACTAATTTTTGAATTATTTATTACGATACGCTCAATACTTTCTTTAGTTTTTTGATGAAACCAACGGATGTTTTGATCCGATCTGTTTTTTAAAAAGAGATTGAGCGAAGTCAATGTTTGTTTATATTTTAGAATACTTTTATAAATTTCATCCAATCCGGTATTTGTGGTTGAAGAAGCTAAAAATATGGGGCATTTCCAGCCTTCAACTTGATGCTGAAGTAGTTGTACAGCATTTCGATACAACAATTTGGTTTGCTTGGCTAAGGGCAATTGAGGACCATCTGATTTATTGATGACAAATATGTCGGCATTTTCCATGATCCCTCTTTTGATGCCTTGAATATCATCACCAGCTGATTTACAAAGCGTGATACTTTCGCTAAATATAAAGCGATTTCCATCCCTTATTCCATTCAAATAATAGTTTAGATCTCGCATTTGCTTGATATTTTTATTAACAACGGAACGAATATTTGGATTGATCATCGTATTAACACAAACTTCAGGCAAAGGTAAGGAAAGAAATATTTATCAATTAAATAAATGCTGCTTTCTTTTTGCGTAAAGTTATCTGGGGTTATTTCAGGCCACATACCAAGCCTACCCGGAAAACTTAAAAATCCAAAGCCACGATGGACTTATAAAAATCTGACATTTAATTCCGTCAAAGGCTTCAGGCAAATCATCAAATTCCAGCTGTACATTTTCCACGACATATTTATATTTTCCTTTAGTAATGCCGTAAAGCATACTTAAAAACAAGCTACCGGAAAGAAAAGTACCCGCTGTAGTGATAAATTGTCTTCTTTCTGGTAAAAAGGTGTGCCTTATTTCATGTGTATCATCTCTAAACAAGATACTTTTGAAATAATTAAAAGCTCCTGCGATAACCCTTCCACCATCTTGTAGAAACATGACGAAGGTAAATACAAATTTTGAAAATATTAATGCAAATAAAAATCCTGTAATAAAATGTACAGTAAATCGACGAATTGAAGACAATTAACCCAATAATATAAAATTTAACACAATACTGAAACTTAAATTAATACTATAATCAGTATTCTAATACTCATTAAGATAAATTAAACGAATTTATATATGTATCAATTAATATTTTGAATGAAAAAATGTTAAGTTAGAAAACATAAAATTATTTTTCCTCATTGAAGATTTTTTCAGTATAAAATACAAATCATCTACTCTTTACTATCCTCAGGATAATCATTAAAATATAGAAGCGAAATTATTGTAGTATAGGATGTGAAATGTACAATTTTGAAACAACTAAATAGTGGTTATTAATAACATTATATTAATAAAAGACTTATTATAGTACATTGATATTCAGTATATTTACATACTTTTTCAAATCGTAGGTACAACATAAGTACAACTTTTAGAGGTATATATTTTACACCATTCAAAGCAAGGATTTTCATTATAAAAATCCTTGCTTTTTTTATTTGGTTTCCTGTCAATTTTTCGTCCGTTCTACCATACCGATTGCAGTTCTGCCCTTTGCATTTTACCGTTTACTGTGCGTTAGCACTGTATTGCATTGTATTTCAATGTGTTGTGTAAACTCCTGCAAAAGCCATTTTGTAAACTCTTTCTTTATTTTTATCGTGCATTTTGTTGCTAATTTAGTTTGTAAATAAATTCTTCTATTTCTGTCTGCCGTGCACTTGCAAAACCTTTGTCTGAACCAATTTTTAAAAATCCGCATTTTTCTAAAACTTTTTGCGAACCAAAATTGTCAAACGCAACTCGTCCAAAAATTGGTCTGGTTGTTTCAATGTAAAGGAAGTGTTTTAGTGCTTTTGTCGCAATACCTTTGCCCCAATATTGTTTGTCAATCCAATATGTTAACTCATTATCTCCAAACATTACAAATTTGGCAATGCTTCCTACGATTTTGTTGTCAATTATAATTGTTTGGTTATTGACTGTTGGGTCGTTTAAGAGTTTTGTAAACTTGTCTAAATAAGAAAGTTTGTTGGTGTGGTCATTAGGCATAAAAGCAGCTAAGTATCCACCTTCTTTGTCAAGTTGAATTTCAAATAAAGTGTCCAAGTCTGCGATTTCTGTTGGTCTTAATATTATGTCAAGTTTGGTGTCTGTCATTTTAGTTATGCCTCGTTGAAATTATTGTCTGTTTTTGTGTCGTTCTAAAATGTCCTATAACGTTTTGCCGCTTTGTGAAGGCGGGGTTTTCTAGCACTAAACTTCATTAGATGCACAAAGCTTGAATTTAGCACTTCACTGTCAAAGAAACACGAAACTCCCGCTTTTGCAAAACGGCTGTTAGCTGACGTATTTTTTTAAAGTTTTGTTTTTGTTCCCTTTCCATCGAGTTTGTATTCAACTCCGTTTTCAATTAATAATCCTTTCGTTTTTTCAGAATTTTTTTCTTTTCCGTGCTTTACATCTGTGTTTATTGTCATTCCGTTAAATTCTTTCGTTATGTCCTCCACAACTGAATGTCCGAAAACAATCTTCTCCGCGTCATAAAAATTCAAAACTTCTTTGAGTTCGTTTTCTTTGATTTTGTCGTAATATTTGTAGTCTTGTGCAAGACCTCGATACCAATAAATTCCTTTTCTTCCTGTTATAAAATTCTCCACTTTGTTGTTTTCATCTTCATTGTAAAGATTTTTGTCCCAATTATTTCTTGCGATTTGATTAATGTGAGAAAGTGAAACGTTGTATTTTATAATCTCTGGACTTATGCCTGCGTGAACAAATATATAGTTTCCTATTTTTTCGATTATATTTTTTGAACGCAACCATTTTCCTAATTCTGTTTTGTCTGAATATAAAAATTGAGTTGCAATTTTCAAGCTGTCATTTTTACTGATTAGTTGTGCTACACGTTTATATTTTTTGTTGGCATAATGGGCGCTGCCCTGAAAGTTCATTATTTCGTGATTTCCCAAAATATAATGTACTTTTCCATTTTGATTAAGAGCTTCTTGCTCAAGTTTATAAATAAACCACAAAACTTGTGTTACATTTTCTCCTCTGTCCACAAAATCCCCGTTTAAGAGTAAATGTCCGTTTCCAAAAGTCCAATTAAAGTTTTTATCAATTACTCCATTGTTGATAAGGAAACTTGAGAAGCCGTCAAAATTTCCTTCAATGTCAGAAATGACAACCAGTTTTTCAGGTAACTCATAAAAATCAGGTTCGGAAGTTATGCTGTCTTTGAGTTGAAATTCAAATTGGTCATTGTCTGAATTGTTTATTTTTACAATAAGTTTTTCCTTTCTGTCGATATTTTTGTTTAGTAATTTATTTTCTTTTGTTACTTCGTAAAGTTGATTGTCAATTATATAAGGTCCGTCAATTCCATTAAGATTATATTTTTCCTGATAATTTAGGAAAATTCCAAAATCTCTATCTTTTTCAAATAATGCTCGTAGTCCCGACCATTTATCACGAGTTCCATCTTTATGTTCTACATTGAAACCCACAATTAAAAGTAAGAGAAAAATTAATCCGATTAAAGATGAAATTCCGTATGCTATAATTTAAAAATCTTCTTGATTGGTGGACGTCGTTCCATAATATGTCCTATAACGGTTTGGCTTTGTGACGTGCCGTCCCGATAGGGCGGCATGTCACAAAGCCTTTGTTAGTACGGGTTTACTCTTTTTTTCTTTTTTGTAATTGTGTACTTAATCGCATTCCTACTGAACAATATGAACTATATTTTGGACCTAATCCAACTATAATAAAAGGTGTGTAAATATTACAGCTCTTTATTTTACTTAATGATAATTCAAAATTCACACCATATGTGGCTATTTTTTGTGATGTTGCGGGAATGTAGTTTAATGGTCCAGAATATGTTGCGGGTACTTCAATGTAATGTATTGGAATATTAGTAAAAGTATAAAAATGTTCAACTATTGCTGCATAAAGCCCTGTTGATAACTCCAACTCCATGCCTTTATTACTCAAAAACGAATAACCAACTTGCATAGAAATTTGATGTTGTTTACCATAATCTGAACTTCCTTTTATCTCATTTGAAAGATTAGTAGTAAATCCTAAATATTCATTCCATTTCCCTTTTTGCTCCTTTATGAATATAGTAGTCCAATTGTTATAGTCAATATTTTCAATATTTTTGAATCTGTTGATAGCCCCATATCCATAGTCATAGTTTAAAGATATATTAAGATTAGAAAATTTATAACTATAACCAAATCCAACTCCTGGCCCAAAGATTGCCGTATGCTGCCAATAATTATAATGCCCTTGAACATTTATATATGATTGACTATACAATGTAGAACTTAGAAGAAAAATCATTAATGTAAAGATATTAATTCTCATCTTATTCTAATTTAATGAATTAGTAAAATGATATGTTAGTCCACCACCTATAATTAGGTCAATAGCACCGCCAATCATATCATTATAAATTTGACCGCTTATCCCTAAATCGACATTTTCAAATACTTTGTAAGAAATATCAATTCTTGCACCTATACCTATATCCCAAAATCTGTAAATCTGGTAATCATGATATGGTACTACTTTTACGACATCGCCTTCATTTATTATTACATTTGCAAAGTCATATGCTATATAATATTGAATTGTTCTACTAAATGAAACATGAGGCCCTAAAGATCCACAAATTAAAAGGGATTTGTTAGAAAGCAATTCATATCCATAATATAAACTAAATCGATGGTTTAAACTGCTTGGTCTGAAATCACGATCGTTTTTTTGCACTGGAAATCCCCTATTCAACTGTGGAAAATCAAGAAGTGTTTTATCTCTTTTATTTTCAATATGAAAATTTGGTTGAGTTATGTTAGGCTTTGCATAAGAATCCACGTATTTTACAAAGGAATAATTAGCCGAAAACAAAGACTTCTTATTTTTAATTATGTCTGCTTTTAATGAAAAATGACTTCCCAACAAGTTATTTGGCTTAATCCCGCCATGAAATGT
This sequence comes from Portibacter sp., assembly GCA_040391315.1. Taxonomy (GTDB): domain Bacteria; phylum Bacteroidota; class Bacteroidia; order Chitinophagales; family Saprospiraceae; genus OLB9. Next base: position 113,726 of record JBEBYC010000009.1, read on the forward strand.
AAAACTCTGGCAATAATTATTATGACACAATAATGTCAAAAAGCCTATATTGATAATTTTGATAAATTTCATTATTAATTTTTTAAATGGATTAAAAGAGACGTTGGAGACTTGTCTCCAACGTCTAAAATTACAATTATTTTTCGTCCAACTTAAAATCTATATCACCTAAGTGCATTTGCTCTTCCAATGGGCTACAATATCTTGCAATATCATTTCCCAAAGGGCAATCTTCATTAGCTCTTGTGATTTTGTTCGAAACGCTTGCAGACCTACCTAATTCTTCAGTTACCGAATCAATTTTAAATCCTATCTTAGAAGAAAGACCTAAAGATATTGTAGTTTCCGAAGTTGTTCCACGTTTTCTATGTCTACCAGTCCAAGTATATTGCCATTCATCACCATGTTTTCCTTCCAAATATAGCCACTCTGTAACAGGGATTTCTCGCTCTGTATTCCAACCATTACGAAGTCTCTTTTCATTTAATGAAAACACTTTCATAATTGAACCTAAGACAGCATATTCACCTGCGGTTGCTGCTTTTGTAGGTATAAATATGTCAACCTGAAATGTACAGTTTTTATTCCAATATGAACACCAAGTATCACAACTTCTAAATATGGTTTTTCCATTAATTCCCCTGACATCTCTTATTGTTTCATCTTCATTTCTTAAGGCGTCTCTATCACATGTGGATCGAACTTCCGTAGATGGGTCAGAGATGTTAGAAAAGCCATCAGGAAAACCGCAGTTTGTATTGAATATTGTATATAAATCATCTAGTGTCAATACTTTAGTTTCTCCCAAAGGATTTGTATAAATACACCCGTTAATTGATTTAGTACTACTTGCTACAAAAGGCATGTTGTTAATAATATTTCTAAGTACTTCACAGTTTATTAAATCGGCGTATTTAGGATTAGAAGTCGAAGTAGCTAAATTATTGGTATTAATCACATCGTAAATATCAGATGTTTGTAACTTTAAAATCGTTTTAGATGTAGGTTCATCAGAAGCCAAATATGAGGTAATCAAATTGCCATCTTTGTATACAGGATAAGTATCAACATCCGAATAAACAGATACGGTTTCAAAATTTCCATCATTAATAATGTCAGGATATTCATTGTTAGATTCCTTAACAAATGAAATTTCTAATCCAGGGTAATCCTTCAAGTATTCATTGATTAAATCACATAAGCTAATTGAAACTGCTGTTCCAATGGAAGTTGGATAGGTATTGCGAAGATTTACGTCATCTAAAATCTTATTATACAAAAAGTCTGAAAGTAGTATAACATTGTTGCCTTTTGCTCTAGTATGTGCATCAAAAGCTGTTCTTACTGCTGAAGACTTAAACCATACTGAAATTGTCTTAGCAACTAATGCATGTCTGTAATCTGTTGAAACATATTTCTTGATGTTTCTCCCTATGCTGAAATCTATGTTACGTATCTCAGTCTTGACATTTGATGTGTTTGAGTCTTCTTTGTTACAAGAAGAAATCAATAAAATGGAGCAAAAAAAAATGCTCATCGCTAAAAGAATTTTAAAATGTCTCATGTTTTTACATTTTTAAATTGTGAAAAAACTATTAAAATTCTTAGTCCGATTAAATTATACTCATCCCTGAGATTTTGCCCGGAACTTCTGACTTTCGAAGGACTTTTCCTTTCTAATCGATGCTAACGTTTCTCGGCTTTGCGAAGTGGCGGAAATCGAAGCACAAAAGTTGATATTATTACTAAATTTCAATTGAAAAATTACCGTTGAATTTTGCACGTCAGCCCGACTGACGCAAAACCCTTGTTATCTGCTGGCGTTCTTATTCACCGTTTTAATAATTCAATGTCAGTCCTGCACCAAAACCCATATCGCTGTCGTAATGCGTTCTAATTCCCATATTCTTGTTCAATACATAACTCAATTCTGCCATATATTCGAAGTCTGTGTTTACCATAAAACCTGCTCTTATTCTTTTAGAAATTGGAATGTCCTCACGCATCAAAGACAATCGTACAATACCATCGTGATAAACTTCTGCCTGAAAATTAATCAACATCGGCAAGGTGTACATAAAACCTACACTAATGGCTCTTCGGGTGTCTTTTTCATTTTTCTGTCCGAATAAGTTCGTTTCGTGTTCATCCATTCCCATTATTCTGTACCGCCAATCAAAACCAACAAAAGGCATAAACCACTGCATTTTTCCGATGTATCTTCCCAAATGTGTTTCTACTTCATAGCCGTGCATATCGTTGTAACCTAATCGCCATTCTGTCCCTAAAGACCATCTTGCATTTTGAACCATTGCTTCGCCATCATTTCCATTGGTGGCAAAATCATTTTGAGCCATAATGTGTGGCATATTGCTTTCTCTTTGCAATTTATTGTAGGCTTGTTTTTTGTTAGGTAAATAGGGGTTTTGGTAATCATCTACGGCAAAAACTCTGTTCATTCCGCCCATCATGTGATATAAGATATGACAGTGAAAAAACCAATCTCCTTCTTCATTTGCTAAAAATTCTATGGTGTCGGTTTCCATAGGCATTATATCCAACACATTTTTGAGTGGTGAATATTCGCCCTTTCCGTTGATTACTCTAAAATCAAAACCGTGCAAGTGCATCGGGTGACGCATCATTGAGTTGTTGTAAATGGTGATGCGTAATACTTCTCCTTTTTTTACAGGGATTTTATCCGTTTCTGAAAAAACTCTATTGTCCATACTCCACACATAACGGTTCATATTTCCGGTAAGGGTAAACTTTAATTCTTTTACCGGTGCATCTTTTGGAAGTGTAGTGTTGTGGGGCGATTGCAACATTGCATAGTTCAGGGTTTTGATTTCTCCTAAGGCATTAGCATTGTAACGGTTGGGGTCGCTGTCCATATTCATATCGTGTTGGCTATGGTCTTGCTTTTGTTTTGCATCACCTGTAATTTCGGGATACATTACCACATTCATATCCATTTGGTTGAGGCTCATTTTCATTCCCATATCGTCCAAATCGCCATTCATTTTCATCATATCGTTCATCATTTTCATTCCCTCAAAATATTTTAATTTGGGAAGTGGGGATATTAATTGTTTGATGCCATTGCCTATAAAATAGCTTGCTGATTGTGTACGGTCTTCGGTTGTGGCTAAAAATTCATAAGAGACTCCTTCTTCGGGAATGGTTACTACAATATCGTAAGTTTCGGAAACGGCAATGATTAATCTATCTACTTCAACAGGCTCTACATCATTGCCATCATTGGCTACTACGGTAATTTTTCCGCCAGCATATCGCAACCAAAAATAGGACGAAGCTCCACCATTTGAAATCCGTAAGCGTACTTTGTCACCTGCTTTTAGTATTTTGCCTTCAATTGTTTTTAAATCGGATGTATGATTTCCGTTGATTAAAATTTTATCATAATACACATCGCTCACGTCCATTGCCAACATTCGTTTCCATTCGTTGACAAGTTTGGTTTTGAAATGTCCTGCTCTAATCGCTTCTGCATAGGATTGTGTGGCATTCTTTTTTATTGCCGACCAATCGTTGGCATTATGCAACATACGGTTGATATTATCTGGATTAAGATTTGTCCATTCGCTTATTATAATCGGAACGGTTGGCAAATCATCTATTCCTTTCCTGAATGTTTTATCATCATCTCGTTTTTTCATTATA
>JBEBYC010000010.1:0-116202 GCA_040391315.1 Portibacter sp.
AATATTTATCTATATTATAATAATTAAAATTTCGATTTAACAGAATTAAATTTTTATATTAAAAAATTGAAATTATCATTTTTTTGGACATAGGTCAACTAGAAACTTAGGTGTTTTTATATTACAAATTCAAACCAGACCAGCTCTAAATAAGCACTTAAGGTAGATTAAAGTACATGTTGTAATATTGCTTACATTTCAAAATTAATATAACATCGGCAACTTCATTTAAGCGATATAGCAACAAGATTGAAGTATGTTTTTTAATATACCTTTTATTTAAAAATAGCTAATTGTTTATCTTCAGGTAAAAGCCTAAAACTTTTACGATGATGAATAGTAGCACCATGTATTGCTATCGCATTGCGATGAGCTTTCGTCGGATAACCTTTGTTTTTTTGCCAATGATACATCGGAAATTCTAAACTAATGTTTTCCATATAGGCATCGCGGTAGGTTTTAGCAAGGATAGAAGCAGCTGCAATACTTTTATATTTACTGTCGCCTTTCACAATACAATCAAACGGAATTTGATTATATGGCATAAATTTATTACCATCGACAATAATATGTGCTGGCTTAACGGATAATAGATCCAAAGCTTTATGCATAGACCGAATGGATGCCCATAAAATATTGTAGGTATCTACTTCTTCAGGAGACAATTGAGCTACTGCAAATGCTAATGCTTCCTTTTCAATAACAGTTCGAATATGATTTCTCTGAAGTGCATTTAATTGTTTAGAATCATTAAGATCTTCATGAAAAAAGTTTTCCGGAAGTATAACAGCCGCAGCAAAAACAGGACCTGCTAGACAACCGCGTCCAGCTTCGTCACATCCAGCTTCAGGATAAAAACCCGAGTGATTGTCTTTGAGATTCTTTGTCAACTTATTCATATCTAAGTGCCTCTATAGGATCTAACCTAGCTGCTTTAATTGCCGGATATAGCCCAGATCCAAGACCTACGACGATACAAACAGTAAATCCAAGCGCGATCCAGTTCCACGGAATAAAAAAGTTGCCACCAACCAATAAAGTTACACCAAAACCCATTAATATACCCAAAAAAATTCCAGCAATCCCACCTAACAAGCAAATAACAACAGCTTCGACTAAAAATTGAAACCGGATGTTGTTTTTAGTTGCCCCTAGTGCCTTTCGAATACCGATTTCACGTGTGCGTTCGGTTACAGAAACTAACATGATATTCATCAAACCAATCGAAGCACCAAGTAATGTCAGCATAGCGATGATAATTGTTCCCCACCTAAGAGACGTTGTCATGGATTTTAACTGATTGAGAATGCCGTCACTTTTTTGAATTTCAAAATCATTGGGATCAGTCACTTTAAGTTTACGGATATTTCGCATGACACCGATAGATTGGCTGATTGCATTTTCCATATCAGTTGAATTTGATATGGCAACCGTTATATTATAAGGTTTATCATTATAACCATACATCAATTTAGCATTATACAAGCTGATAAAAACCCGACGGTCATTAGAGCCCCCGGTTGACGAACCTTTGGATTTAAGTGTTCCGATTACTAAAAAGCGATGACTGTTGATATAAATAATCTGTCCGATTGCTTTTTCCGAATTTTTATCAAAAAGCAAATCAACAATATCTGATCCGATAACCGCTTTATTACCTGTTGACATCACTTCACTAACTGTAAAATTTCTTCCGGACTCTATATCATAAGAAGAAGTATTCAAGTAGTTTTCATCTATACCTATAATTCGAACATTAGGATTTGTCTGTTTAGTGCCAAATTTTATCGTTGCATTACTCGTTCCGGATACATCAACAGAAACTCGTGCTGTTCCATAACTATACGCATTTTTAAAATCAGTAGCTTGATTAAAATCAATGACTTCAGGTTTTTTTTGCTTTTTACCTTTATCTGTAATTGCAAGAGATTCAGAAAGTGGTTTGATTGTAAAAGAATTGGCACCTAATTTATTAAAATTTTCGCTCATCGAAAACAATATACTGTCAATCGCCGTCAAAATTCCGACTAAACAAGTTATACCTACAGCTATAATCATCAAGGTTAGTAATGATCTCAATAGGTTAGCGCGAATAGATTCGAGTGCCAGCAATATGCTTTCGATATATTTCATAAAACAAAATTAAAAAATAAGCCGATTTTTGTCACATAAAGATAATGAATATTTATCCACAGTATAAATAGAAAATAGAAATACACTATAGTTTAGACGACCAATACCGTTTGACAATCAATATTTTTATTGTTTTAAAATTAAAATCATTGAAATAGAATAAAGTTAATCAATAAAAAAATTCATATAGCTGTACTAAGAAATTAAACTTCAAATTATAGTTAGAAACAACACCTTCTAATAATTCAATAATATCATACTAATTATTTGCGTCTTACATTTATATATTATGATTATTAAGTATTTTTACTACTTTTGCAATTCAAAGTAATTAAACTTTATCTTTTAAACAAAGAAACAACAGCTATATGCAGTCATTTAATCGTTTTTCTAAAATAACTGGCTTATTAGTGTTAATAAGTACATTTATTGTCTTTATTAATTCAGTAGAACCTACGGGTAGCCTTTGGGATTGTGGTGAGTTTATACTTGGGGCGTATAAACTTCAGGTAGTACACCCGCCTGGTGCAGGATTATTTTTGATAATCGGAAGAATATTTGCATGGTTAGCCACTATAATTTCTGACAATCCTGCAGACATAGCCTTTGCTGTCAATCTTATGTCAGCACTTTCCACTTCATTAGCGGCCATGTTTATTACATGGGTCACTATGATGTTTGGTAAACTTGTATTAACAGGAAGAACAACAGAACCAAATACAAGCGAAAACATTGCTATATCCTTAGCTGGACTTGTTGCAGGTTTAGCAACTGCATTTAGCACTTCTGTATGGTTTTCAGCAGTTGAAGGTGAAGTTTATGCCATGTCAACGATGTTTACTGCCTTAACGCTTTGGGCAGCTACGAAATATTATTTTATAGAAGATGATGAAATCGCGGATAGATGGTTGTTGTTAAGTCTCTTTACTACAGGAATGTCTGTAGGTGTTCACTTGTTGAGTATTTTGACACTACCGGCTATTGCCTTATTGGTTTATTATAAAAAATATAAAGATCATACACTAAAAGGTGCATTAATAGCAATGATGCTGGGCGTTGCTGTTATTATATTTATTATGAAATTTATCATAGTTGGTATTCCAACACTTTGGTCATCAATGGAACTTTTTAGTGTTAATACACTTGGATTACCAGTTCAATCGGGTATCGTACCTACACTAATCATTTTGTCAGCAATAGGATATTTTTTGATTCAATTTGCACACAAGAAACAAAATCAAATTATTCAACTTGCAGCTATGGCTGCTATTTTAGTCACTATTGCATTTTCAATAGTAGGAGTAGTAGTCATCCGTGCCAATACAGACACACCAATCAATATGAACGTTCCAAGTGATCCATTGCGATTACTTCCTTACTTAAACAGAGAACAATACGGCGAGCGACCATTAGTCTATGGACCACATTATGACGCTGAACCAAATGATGTCAATAAATCAGAAAGATATGGCCTCGTAGATGAGAAATATGAGATCGTAGATGAGAAATATGAATATATTTATGAATCTAAAGATAAAATACTATTTCCAAGAATTGGGCATACAGATTCTGGAAGACCTGAATTACACAGAATGTGGCGTGAAGCATTAAATGGCAATAGTAAGGGTAAACCAACCATGGGTTATAACCTTCAATTTCTGTTCCACTATCAAATCAACTGGATGTACTTCAGATACTTTATGTGGAATTTTGTAGGTCGACAAAATGCTGATCAAGGTTACTATCCGTGGGATGTCAGCAAAGGTAACTGGTTGTCCGGAATCACACCCATTGACGAGGCTAGATTATACAAAATGGACAAATTGCCTGATAATATGAAAAATGATTTGTCTACAAACCGTTATTATTTTCTACCATTGATTTTTGGCCTAATAGGTTTAGTATTCCATTATATGCGCCGTCGCAAAGATTTCAATACTTTACTAGTCCTATTTATAATTACCGGACTTGGGATTATCATTTATTCCAATCAACCTCCAAATGAACCTCGAGAGCGAGATTATGTATTAGTGGGTTCGTTTATGACATTCTGTATCTGGATGGGACTAGGTGTACTGGCCATATATGATATGTTGGCAAAGAAAATTTCAAGTATGCCATCGGCTGTAGTTGCCGGACTTTTGGTCTTATCTGCACCTATAATTATGGGATTCCAAAACTTTGATGATCACAGCAGGAAAGGTCACTATGCAGCAAGAGACTATGCGGCTAACTTTCTTAACAGTTTACAAAAAGATGCCATAATCTTTACATACGGTGACAATGACACGTATCCATTATGGTATGCGCAGGAAGTAGAAGGAATCCGTAGAGATGTTAGAGTTGTAAATCTTAGCTTAATAGCCGTAGATTGGTATATCAACAAATTGAGAAATAAAGTTAATGACTCCCCACCATTAAAACTCTCATTAACAGAGAGTCAGTATAGGGGCAAAAAAAATAATCAAGTATTTTTTGCAAGTCCTCGAGGCGAAGATTTATCTACACCTATGAACGTATTTGAAGCGCTTAGACGTATCGGTGACCCTTCAAATACCATCCAAGGTCAAAGCTATATCCAAAGTAGAAATTTTTACTTGCCTATAGATAGAAAAAGATATAGTGAATTGCCATTTTCTGGTCAAATCGATAGTTCTGAATGGGTTGAAGCAATTCCTTTCAATTTTTCACCATCGTCAAATTACATATTAAAAGACGAATTAGCAATAATGGACGTTATCGTTTCTAACTTCTATACAAGGCCTATTTATTTTGCGATTACTTGTCAACCTTCAAAATTATTGGGATTAAATAATTTTACAGAATTAGAAGGCTTGGCGCTTAGAATAACACCAACATCCGTAAAAGTACGTTCAAGTTTACCAAGTATTTATGGTTTTGGTGACGTTAATGCAGAAATGTGTTATGATAATATCATGACAAAATGGCAATGGGGTAACTTTGACAAAATCAAAACTTTTATTGACAAGAGTTATCTTCCTGAAGTTCAAGCAATGAAGTTAGTCATGTTGAGAGTTGCTGAGGAATACATCAGAGTTGGCAATAATGAAAAGGCTGTTACAATGGCTAATAAGTATTTTGAAGCATTTCCAAATATGAACTTCCCTTATGATGCAGGAGTTATTTCTTTTATAAGGATATTAATTTCAGGTAATGATATAGAATCTGCTAAAAAGCATATTAAAATATTGGCTAATCAAACGCAACAATACATTGATTTTTATGATTCTCAAACTTCAACAAAAGTTTTCGAAAGTTTTAGAAGTGATTACGAATACAGATTGGCAGCAGCACAAAATATATTGGATCTAATTAAATCAATTGAAGACGAAACCTTTGTTAAAGAAATCAAAGATCAGATTGAGCCATTAGTAAATGGATTAGATTTTAAACAAAATCAATAACGTAAATGAAAATAGTCATTGGTTCTGACCACGCAGGTTTTGACTACAAAGCCTTCTTGATAAAAAAGTTAAAAAAAGAAGGTCACGAAGTATTGGACATGGGTCCTAAAAGTGACGCTTCTGTCGATTACCCGGATTTTGCGCACCCGACAGCTGATATCGTTGAACAGGGAAAAGCTGATTTAGGTATTATCCTTTGTGGAAGTGGAAATGGAGTCTGTATTACTGCCAATAAACATCAAGGGATCAGGGCAGCACTTTGTTGGACACCAGAATTAGCAACGTTGGCACGAAATCATAATGATGCAAACATCATTTGTATTCCAGCCAGATTTATTAGTAAAATCAAAGCGGGAAAAATCATAGATGCATTTTTATCTAGTGACTTTGAAGGTGGACGCCATCAAATAAGGGTAGATAAGATTAATAAATGTTAAATTAATTTTATTTAGCAGTTAAAAATCAACTGTTTGCTAATACTTTAAGTTAATTGACCATAAATAACATTTTATAAATTATGAATATTAGAAAAATTGTATTTTCGGCGGTACTGTCGTCCATGGTATATTTTGGACATGCTCAGTATGTAAGTGGGGTTACAACACCGGATAACAGCACACCAAAAATTGAAAACAGTACGGACGTAGCCTATAAATTGGCATCTGGTATTACGGCTTCTAACCTTAGAAGTTATCTAAAGGTTATAGCTGCAGATTCCCTTCAAGGTAGAGAAACCGGTAAAGAAGGTTCTAAATTAGCAGCTAATTATATATCCAATTTTCTTAAAAATCTTGGGGTAGAAAGTAAAAGAGAAAATAGATCATATCTCCAACCTGCATCATTTACTTTTTCGAAATGGTCTGATACTGATATTTATATTCATGGAGAACGATTTAGGTTACTTTTAGACTATTTGGCAGATCCCAAAGAAAATGAAAATCAAGCAATCATCAGAAGTAGTCAAATTCTTTATTTGGGATATGGTATTGATGATCCTAAATACAGTGATTATAAAAAAGTGGATGTTAAAGATAAAGTCATCATGATTAATATTGGTGAGCCATGGAATTCGAAAAAAGGTATTTCATTTATAACTGGAACAACTGAGGTGTCTGAATGGAGTAAGGATATTAATAAAAAACTAAGAACAGCAAAGGAAAAAGGTGCTAAATTAGTTTTAATTATTGATGATAATTTCAAAGAAACGCTAGATAAAAACAGACGTAATATCATGATGCCTAGCCCACAAATGGGTGACTTTACAAATCAAAAACTAGATATTGCCAATAATGTCTATATCTCAGCTGATTTATTAAAAGCCATCATCGGCAAAAATGAAAAACTTTTTAATAAAGCTAAAGATAAAATCGTAAAAGGTAAACCCGCAAATGCCGCATTGCCTACAGATTTTGCAATCAATATGTCTAAAAATGAAACCGTCCTCAAAGATGACAACATTCTTGGGTATGTTCGTGGTAAATCTAAACCGGATGAATACGTTGTTATTTCTGCACACTATGACCACATTGGTTTTAGAGGTGAAGAAATATTCAACGGAGCAGATGACAATGGTTCAGGAACCAGTGCTATTATGGAATTAGCAAGAGTATTTCAAGAAGCAACTTACCAAGGCAACAGACCAGAAAGAAGTGTTGTATTCTTATGGTTTACCGGAGAAGAAAAAGGCCTTTTAGGTTCAAATTTTTATACAGAACATCCATTATTCCCTCTTGAACAAACGGTGGCTAACATTAATATTGATATGATCGGCCGTATAGACGGAAAATACACAGATAAAAACATCAAAGATTATATTTATATCATTGGTTCGGACAGATTAAGTACAGAATTACATCAAATCGCAGAAGATGTAAATCAAAAATATACACGTTTGACATTGGATTATACCTACAATGGAGAAGATGATCCTAATAAATTTTATTACAGATCGGACCATTACAACTTTGCAAAACATGGTATCCCATCGGTATTTTTCTTCAATGGAGTACATAACGATTATCACAGATCTACCGATACAATTGAAAAAATCGATTTTGACACAATGGAAAAAAGAACTAAATTGATTTTTCATCTTGCATGGGAATTAGCCAATAGACCAGATAGAATTAAAGTTGACCGAGAATTTAAATAATCTATAGTCAAATAATAAAAAAAGGCACTGAATGAAACGTTTAGTGCCTTTTTATTTTATAAATTTTAAATTACTATTTCTATTTACTAAAAACTCAAAAAAATAATGATTAATACGCTAACACGTTTGTTTACAAATGGCAGTCAAACTTCAAACTTGGATTTGGCTTTACATCTTCTTTCAGATATTAATTTACCAAATGCTTTGTCGTCTAAAATAGAATAAAATTCGTTAGTTACTTAAAAATTCGTATGCAAATATTAAAATGTCAAAAAAAAGAAACATTATAAATCAGCAACAACATACAGCATCTTGACATTATTATGTCAAATATAAAATTTTCAAAATTAAAATTTGACGTTTTGTTAAATATCTGTAAATGCAGCAACATATAATTATCTTATCTCGTTTGATAGGGTATAATGCGAAACAATATGTTCAAATACCTTCAAATCATTTTCGTTTTACTTTTGGCAGAATTAATATATGGCCAGCAACCAATTATTCCAAAACCTGATAACTTCAAGGATGTTGAGGTAACATTTGATGGGAAAAAATATAATGCAATCGTTACTCCAGAAGGCGATACGTTAATGTTAATGAATTTACATGAAGTAAATATTTTCTCATCACGTTCATTTAGTAATGACGATGAGTATCGAAAATATCTCAGAATGCGCAACTATGCAGCTAAGGTATATCCATATGCAAAAGAGGCAATTCGCATCTTTAGAGAATTAGAGTATGCGTCCAAATATATGTCAAAAAAAGATAAAAAGAATAAAATTGCCGAATTGGAAAAAGAACTCACTAAAGAGTTTGAGGAGCCATTGACCAATCTTTCCAAATTGCAAGGAAAGATAATGGTTAAGATGATCGAAAAAGAAACCAATCAACCAATCTATAATCTGATTAAAGATCTAAAAGGATCCTTCAAAGCGTTTTACTGGAATACTTTCTCAAAATTGTACAGTTATGATTTGAAAGAAGGATACAATATTGGACAATATCCGTTATTGGATGCCGTATTGCAAGATTTTGATTTGTCTTATCAGATAGAAAATGAAACCCAGTTTAAATATGTCAAAATCAACCGATCCAAAAAATAATATAAGCGTAAGTTGGTCAAGTCCGTCAAACATTGCCCTCATTAAATACTGGGGCAAACACGGCCGTCAACTCCCACGCAATGCCTCGATAAGTTTTACACTCGATAATGCGAAGTCCATTACCCGAATAACCATGACAGATTTGACTGAAGACCGCAAAACGGATATCGAGTTCCTTTTTGAAGGCCAATCAAATCCGGAATTTGCACAGCGTATATCCAATTTTATAGCATCAATTACAGAAGCGTATTTTCCGTTTTTGAAATGTAAACATCTCAAAATTGAAAGTAGTAATACGTTTCCTCATAGTAGTGGTATTGCATCCTCTGCATCAGCCATGTCGGCACTTGCTTTATGTCTTTGCGATTTAGAGCTACAAATTTCCGAAAAGTCAGTATATGACCATGATTTTTATCAAAAAGCTTCGCTTATTGCAAGGCTTGGTAGTGGTAGTGCGGCACGCTCAGTATATCCTTATGTTGCTGTCTGGGGAAATCATAATGATGTAAATGGAAGTTCAGATTTATACGCTATTTCAGTCAATGACAAAATCCATTCAGTTTTTAAAGATTTTCACGACGACATTCTGATCATTTCAGACGCTAAGAAACATGTATCTTCTACAGTAGGACACCAGCTAATGGATAATAACCCATACGCAACTGTCAGATATAAACAAGCGAATAGCAATTTCACAATGTTATTGACCGCACTTAAAACCGGGGATATTGCCACGTTTGGAAAAATCACGGAAGATGAAGCTTTAACCTTACACGCGCTGATGATGTGTTCAGATCCTTCCTTTATACTTATGGAACCAAGGACATTGGAAGTAATCAATAAAATCCGTTCTTTTCGTCAAAAAACCGGGATCCATGTATATTTTACACTGGATGCAGGTCCTAATGTTCACGTTTTATATCCACATAGCCATGCTGATGAAGTCAAGCTATTTATCTCAAATGATTTAATCCAATATTGCCAAAATGGTCAAATTATCTTTGATCAGACCGGAAACGGACCTGTGAAATTAGCTTAATGCTATTATTTCTTTATCAAACACCTTATTCTTGCTTGATTATAAAGCCTAATAATATCATTTCACGTTTAAAATGCAATTATTGATTTATGTATTATACAGATAGAAAACAAAATCATACAAACAAAAATGCTTCATTCCTATATAATCTGTATTTTTGCAATCTAAACCATGATTTTGTATGTATACAATTGAAAATCAGCGCAGATATGAGGAAATCACTCGTCGATATTTAAATTTCCCAGCTACTATATCCGATCTGGATTCGCTTAAAGAAATCCTTGTTTATCACGAATATAAATATTACGTAGAAGACAGCCCTATAGTATCAGATCACGAGTATGATGTTTTATACAAACAATTGGAAGCATTAGAAGAAGCGAATCCAGGGCTGATTACACCGGATTCACCAACACAACGTGTAAGCAGTGATCTTACAGGAAGTTTTCCACCGGTCAAACACATTGTTCCTATGTTGTCATTGGCCAATTCATACAATGAAGATGATTTGAATAATTTTGACAATTCGATAAAGAAAATTTGTAACTTACCTGCAAATGCCGATGTGGAATATGTTGTTGAACCCAAATTTGACGGAGGAAGCATAGCATTAGTTTATGAAAATGATCTATTGATTCGTGTGGCCACAAGAGGTAATGGAACTATCGGCGAGGAAATAACTCCTAATGCCCGAACAATGCCTAGTATTCCACTTAAAGCAGCTTTTTCAAAACATGGTATTTATAAAGTAGAATTGAGAGGTGAAGCATTAATCAGAAAAGAAAATTTTGATAAAATCAACCAAGAAAGAGCCCTGAATGGGCTACCACTTTTTGCTAATCCGAGAAATGCAGCAACCGGTGGTTTACGTACAAAAGATCCTATGGAAACCCGTAAACGCGCCTTAGAAGCATTTGTTTATCAATTGGGTTATGCTGTAGATAAAAATGAAAAATCCGTTTTAGAATCATTTAAAACTCACTTTGCAGGGATCGAAATTTTAGCCAGTCTTGGATTTAAAACACCTGACGAAGAAAAAGCCTTGTGTAAAAACATTGATGAGGTACACAAATTTGTACAATATTGGGAAAATAAACGCGACTTATTTCCATACGAAATTGACGGAATGGTCATCAAAGTAAATGACATTGAACTACAGGAAAAGTGTGGTTATACTTTGCACCATCCTCGTTGGGCGATTGCTTTCAAATTTAAAGCAAAACAAGCAACTAGTAAACTTAAAGCTGTGGAGTTTCAGGTTGGTAGATTCGGTACTATAACACCCGTAGCTAAAATTGAACCGATATCTCTTGCAGGAGTGACTGTATCTTCCATTTCATTGCACAATGAGGATTTTATTCAGAATAAAGACCTTCAATTGGGGGATACGGTGCTTGTAGAAAGAGCCGGTGATGTGATACCATACATCGTCAAATCCTTTCCCGAACTGCGCTCGGGTAGTGAGACCAAAATCAATTTTCCAAAGTTGTGTCCAATTAACAACACGGATATACCGGTTAATTTAGAACAAGAAGAAGGTGAATCCGCGTGGAGATGCCCAAATTGTGTTTGTGGTGCAGTAGATTTACAAAAAATAGTCTTCCATGTTTCCAAAGACGCTATGGATATTGATGGTTTTGGAAAATCTATCGTTGAACGCTTTTACGAATTAAAATGGATCCGTGATTTTGGCGACATCTATAATTTGGATTATAATAAAATAGCTGAATTAGAAGGCTTTGGTTTAAAATCCATTGAAAACCTGAAAGCTGCTATTGAAAAAGTGAAACAAAATCCGATTCACAAATTACTACACGCACTTAGTATCCATCATCTAGGTAAAAAAGCCAGTAAGCTCATCGCCGAACAAATTACTAATGTAATGGATTTAACCAACTGGACGATGGATAGATTTTTGGAAATTAAGGATATTGGACCTGTCGTGGCGCAAAATGTAATTAATTGGTTTGCTGACGAATCAAATCTTGCGAAACTGTATAAAATGCAATCGTATGGTGTAAATTTGAATCAAACAGAAGAAGACAAACCTCTAAAAGTAGCTGAAGATGGGGTTTTAGCCGGAAAAACCATACTTTTTACTGGTACACTGCAACATATGGGCAGAAAAGAAGCAGAAGAAAAGGCAGCTAAAGCAGGTGCACAAAATATTACAGGAGTCAGCTCTAAACTCAACATCTTAGTCGTCGGTGAAAAAGCCGGTTCAAAGTTAAAAAAGGCTAAAGAATTGGGCACTGTTCAGATATTAAATGAAGAAGCGTTTTTGACTTTAATCGGTGAAATGTAATACGGACTTTTGTAATTAGAAATCGCAATTGCTAAACACTTACTATTTATTTAAATAGCTAAAGATTAACACTCGTTATCTATGTAGCACTAAAGCTAGGTAAATCGCTTTGTTTTAATACTGTGCTATAAAATATAAGGCCTTCTTCAATAATGCTGTCAGGTACATAAATATCATATTGGCAACTACCAATGTCATTTAAAAGTGCAAATCTTATCTCTTCGTTTAGATTTTTCTTGTCAGAACGCATTAGTGCCAGCAGATTGTTGACAGATTTTACATAACGTGGATAATGTCCGTAAATTCGAAGTATTGCACGACGTATTTCAAATAGGGTAGATTCATCGATTAAATCCATTCGATATGCTATAAACGCTTCTGACACCATACCTATGGCAACAGCTTCACCATGTAGAAGTGGAGTATTAGAATTTAACCAATGTGCTTCAATCGCATGACCTATGGTATGACCAAAATTTAATATTTTTCGCAAACCGGATTCGTTAGGATCTTTGTCTGTAATTTGCTTCTTAATAAGAATAGACTGATAAATCAACGCGTCAATATTATCTATTTGAGTGCAATCTCGGGTAATTAAATTGTTCCAAAGATTTTTATCTCCTATCAAACCATGTTTAAGTAATTCGGCATAGCCACTTTTTAATTCGTTAGAAGGTAATGTGCTTAAAAACGGTGTGAAAATAAAAACTGATTCCGGGTTTGCAAATAGGCCAACTATGTTTTTTATACCTAAAAAATCAATACCTGTTTTACCACCTATCGATGCATCAACCTGGCTTAATAATGTCGTAGGAATATGTATAAATTTTATACCGCGCATATAAGTTCCTGCACAAAAACCACCTAAGTCACTGATAATACCACCACCTAAATTGATTAAAAGCGCATTTCTATCAGCGCCTTTCTCAAGGAGTGACTTCCATACATGCTGACAGGAATCCAAAGATTTATTAATCTCACCGCTACTTATACGTATAATGCTTACCGGCTTATTAATATGTTCTAATAAGTGAAATAGGCAATATTTTTCAGTATTTTGGTCTACTAAAATAAATATTTTGGATGGATTTATTCTTTGTATTTCCTTATCTAAGGCTGACCAGTCATTAAAAAAGATATTACCTTGTTTGGTTTTAATTTTATTCATAAATTTTATAATGCGCTATAATTGACTTTTAAAACGTTAATATTAGTTTTCTCTATATAAAAAATTTATCCTTTTTTTAAGGATTATAAATTCTCGTGTATAGAATCCCAATCTAAGACCTATAAAACATTCATAACAACATTAAAACCAGCATTTGGTTCTACAAACCAAATTCAATAGATAATTTTAATTATCACTCTTAATCCAAACGTTCAATTATACCTGCAATTCCCTGACCACCTCCCACACAAGCAGTGACCATACCATATCTTTGGTTTCTTCTTCTTAGCTCGTTAATAATTTGAATGCTCAATTTAGCTCCGGTACATCCGAGTGGATGACCCAATGCAATAGCACCACCATTTACATTGACGATATCGGGATTTAGATGTGTCTCCCTAATTACAGCTAATGATTGTGTTGCAAAGGCTTCATTCAATTCTATCAGATTTATATCGTCTAATTCTAAACCGGCTTGTTTAAGCGCCCTCGGAATGGCTTCTATCGGGCCAATACCCATATATAATGGATCCACTCCGGCAACAGAACATGAAGCTAAGCGCGCCACAGGTTTTAAACCCAAACGATTGACCATTTCTTCACTCATAACTAAAGTAAATGCTGCACCATCTGAAGTTTGCGAAGCGTTACCGGCCGTGACAACACCACCAAGTTTAAATGCTGGTTTCAAACGTGCTAAAGCTTCCATCGTCGTATCTGCTCTTACACCTTCGTCAGTATCTGCTATAAATGATTTCTCTACTCTTTTGTCATTTTCTACATATACTTCGGTTACTTTTACCGGAACGATTTCATCTTTAAACTTGCCTTCTTTGATGGCTGCTGCTGCCAGACTATGAGAACGCACTGAAAAAGCATCTGCATCTTCTCTTGAGATATTATATTTTTCAGCAACAGCCTCAGCGGTATGTCCCATACTGACGTGGTAGTTGATGTTTTGCATCGTTGCTTGATAACTTGGAGATAACTTATATCCGGTCATTGGAATAAGAGACATGGACTCAACACCACCGGCAATATAACAATGGCCCATACCGGCTTTAATTTTTGCAGTTGCAATCGCAATTGCCTCAAGACCAGAAGCACAATACCTGTTGATAGTCATACCGGGTACCGTCTTTCCAAAACTACGGGCAGCTATTAGGCGACCTACTTGAAGTCCTTGTTCGCCTTCAGGATTGGCACATCCTACGATAATATCATCTATTTCCATGGGATCCAACTGAGGTACCTGTTCTGCTAAATATGTCAGTACATCTACAGCAAGATCGTCAGATCTATAATGTCTAAACATTCCTTTTTTTGCTTTTCCTACTGCTGATCTGAATCCTGTTACTATATATGCGTTCATTATTTTTATATTTTTAAAAATTGGCTAATAGAATTAAAATGATTCTTAATTTCTCAATGGCTTGTTATTCATTAAAAGATATTGAATTCTATCCAACGTCTTTTGGTTACCTAATAATTGTAAAAATGCTTCCCGTTCTACATCCAGCAAATATTGCTCAGACACAACTTGCTGCCCGGTAAGATCACCTCCACAAATGGCATAGGCCAGTTTTCTTGCGATTTCCTTATCGTATTCTGTCATATATTTACCTAAGTAAAACTCATTAATTGCTGTGTACAATGCGGCTATACCTGCTCGTCCTAATACAGTTGCTTTCTTTGGAACCGGAGCAGTATAATTCGTCGCCAATTCTAAAACCGTGTCTTTAGCGCGGCTCAACACCTTACTTAAATTAATCTCTATCAAATCGCGGTCATGTTTAAGATATCCATATTTGAAACCTTCATATGCTGATGTAGATACAGTTGCTGTTGCTATCGTTCTAAATTTATCTATCAAAGTAGGTATCTGAACATCGCCTTCAAAAAATAATTCTGAAGCTCTTAATGCAAATTCTTTAGTACCACCACCACCTGGAATGAGACCGACACCTACTTCCACTAATCCGATATAAGACTCTGCATGACAAACCGCTGCGTCGGTGTGCATGAGTATCTCACAACCACCACCAAACACATATCCCTGCGTTGCAGTGACAATCGGAACAGGTGCATAACGCATTGCCATATTAATATTTTGGAAGGCTTTAGTCATCTCCTCCAATTTTTTAAAATCCTTTTGCATAGCAAGCATGCCCACAGTCATGAGATTGGCACCTACAGTAAAGTTTTTTGCATTATTACCTATAACGATTCCTTTCCAATCTCCCTGAACGGCCATATTCATCGCTTCCAATATTCCTTCACCAATGCCTTCACCGATTGCGTTGGATTTTGAAGTAAACTCAAAGCAAAGTACTCCATCACCTATATCATGAAGAATGCATTCTGAATTTTTATATAGAGGAGTGCTGCTTCTATAATTGTCCAAATGGATATTTAACTCTGTACCTGGAATAACTTTATAGGATTTAGAACTTAAATCATAGTATTTTCTTTTATTATCCTCTGTTTTATAAAATGAAGTAACACCATCAGCAATCATTTCATCTACCCATGCAGGTAGGCTTTCGCCTAATGAGCGTGCTAAATCTGCTCCGTGAGCAAGGCCTATCATATCCCAATACTCAAAAGGTCCGTATGCCCATGCATATCCGGCTTTCATAGCGTCATCTATACTATGTATATCGTCCGTAATTTCGAAAATTCTGTTTGCCGCATAAGCAATCAGACCACACATATAATCACGAACGAAGTATCCTGAATTTTCATCTGAAGCGATCATTTCCTTGATACGCTTATCCATGATTTCAATCTTTTTTGCAATACCTACTACCGGAATCACAGATTTTTGTGTTGGCTTATATTCGAGCGTATTTAGGTCAAGTGCCAAAATTATACGGTTACCTTTTTCATCTCGTTCGTCAGTTTTTTTATAAAACCCTTGTCCTGTTTTATTCCCTAAAAAATTATTTTCTAAAAGAAATCGCGTTGCTTTGGGTGTTTCCCGTGTTTTTAATATTTTAACATATTCGTCATTGGGACAACTTTGAAGTACACCTTTAGTAACTTTGTCAGATGTGTCAATACCAACTAGATCTAAAAGTCTGTAACTACCTGTACTTGGCCAGCCAATAGGATCGCCGGTGATTTTGTCAACCTCTTCAATTGAAAAGTTGTACTTTTCGGTTAATTCACCAATTTTATTACCGCTGTAAAAACCTATTCTGTTCGCGATAAATGCGGGTGTATCCTTACACAACACGGTTTTTTTACCTAAATATACTGCTCCATAGTGCATCCAAAATTCAACCGTTTCAGGTGCTGTTTCGCTATGTGGAATAATTTCTAAAAGAGGTAAATATCGTGCTGGATTAAAAAAGTGAGTACCACAAAAATTTTGCTTGAAATTGTCTGACCTGCCTTCAGCTAGTAAATGGATTGGAATACCAGATGTGTTTGATGTTACTAATGAGTCCTTTTTTCGCAATGTATCTACTTTTTCAAATACTTGCTTCTTAATATCTAATCGCTCTACTACAACTTCAATTATCCAGTCTACTTCAACAATTTTATGTAAATCATCATCAAAATTTCCTATTGTAATTCTTGATGCAAAATTAGTATCATAAAGAGGTGCCGGTTTTGTTTTAAGCGCATTAGCCAATGCTTTCTCGGCTACTGAATTTCTAAAAGCCTGAATAGATTTTTGTTTTTCATCTAAATTATTAGGAATGATATCTAGCATAAGTACTTCTAACCCTGCATTGGCTAAATGACAGGCTATACCAGCGCCCATCACACCAGAACCTAAAACAGCAACTTTTTTTATTCTCTTAATCATAACAAATATATATTTATCGATTCAAAATTGTAAATGAAGCATAAAATTAATGACTTTTCTTAGACTTTTTTAAAAATAACATTTAAAATTTAACTTTGAGTTAATTTTTTGTAGATTTTAACTTTTTAATTTAGAAATATTCGACTTTTATTATCTAAAGCATAATTGATACCTATCTGATACGATAATAAAAAGTAAAAAAGTTATATTCAACCGTTTGACATGTAAATTTGTTGTCTCATTTTATCACAAATCTATTGCATCATGAATGCCAAAATACTTGGAAAGGTAAAAGTCGGCGATCGAATCCCTGATTTTTCGGCTTACACTGAAGCTGGTGAAGTAATTACTGCTGAAGCGCTTTTAGGTCAAAAGACCATATTGTATTTTTATCCTAAGGACAATACTCCCGGATGTATCAAAGAAGCCTGCAACCTTAGAGATAATTATCAATATTTCATGTCAAAAGGCTATAAAATCATAGGTGTGAGTAAAGATACTACGGCGTTACATCAAAAATTTATTAAAAAATTCAATTTGCCATTTCCACTAATTGCAGATCCTGAGCTGAATTTACTAAGCGCATTTGGATTTTATGGTCCAAAAAAATTTATGGGTAGAGCATTCATGGGCACATATCGCACAACCGTTGTTTTTGACGAAAAAGGCATTATCACCCATATTATCTACGATGTTAAAACCGATGACCATTCCAATCAATTAAAGGACATTCTTGGCCTTTAATGTTATGCTTACGATTTTGGTATTTTTATCGTATAGGTTTTGCCGGCAGGCACATTTAATTTACCTGTAATAAGCCAAGGATTATAATACTTAAGCATGCGATAAGTAATTGCGTGTTCATGCGCAAAATCTGATAGACTTGAAATTGATGAAGTGATGTTGATTTCTTTGTACTCGGGATGTGGAAAGTACTTGTCATCATCTTCAACAAAATATCCGTAGGTTTCTGGATGTGATAAAATTTCCTTGATGGCCATGATTCTAAATACATAACGTGAAGTTTCATCGTTTATATTCAAATCATAGTAACCTTTTTCATTTTGTTCTGTAAGCGATTTAGCATACATCGTCGGACCAACATTATAAGCACCTGCGGCATCTGTCCATGTGCCAAATCTTTTGTATAGTTGTTTGATATAATCACATGCTGCCTTTGTTGATTTTTCAAGATGCATTCTTTCGTCAACATCCTCACTGATTTCAAGGCCCATTTCACCGGCAGCTGTCTTCATAAACTGCCAATAACCTTTTGCAGAAGCAGAGGAAGAAACATTGCGCAAGCCACTTTCAGCTATAGCTGCATATTTAAAATCATCGGGTATGCCATTTTCCTTTAAGATACGCTCTATAACCGGAAAATGCTTTTGAGCCATCTTCAGATTGAGTAATGTGGCTGATTGCCAATACGCATTGACACTCAACTCGCGATCTAATCGTTCTCTAGTATCCTCATTTATTGGCATGGGTTCGCCGGCAAAATTAATTTGCTTATTTGGCCTAACTGTAATAATGCGCTGATTCAATTCAGTAAAAACTTCGCCAATAGATTTCGATTGTGAAGACACGAATATCAATCCCGAAAATATCATTCCGGAAACAAAGCCGAAAACCGGAAAAAATTTTTTGTACTTTTGATAATTATTCATTTGAAGCAGCTTTGGGTTTTTTATAAATTGGCACCGTACTGCAGGGTTCACCAAACATTAAACTTTGAACATATGGCATCAGTCGATTAGTAATTTTTGCATAAGCATACGACGGTACCGGTTTATCACCACAACCCTTAATAACGATACGTTTATCAATATATTGTTCGACTCCGATTCGATCGATGGCTTCACGATAATGCATTCGAAGATATTCTTCTTCTGTTCCCTGATAAGTATCCCATACTACTCCTATAAGGTAATTTTCTATCAACATATACGCCCAAAGTGGAATAATCGCATCCGTACTACAATTAACTAATACGATCTTATCTTTATAAATCGACCAGTCTAATTGCTTCATTGCTGCTCTAAAATCTTTTTCTTTTAGAATTAATCCATGAAAAAGGTATTCCTTAATATCAAAATTAACAATTGCCTTTTGAGGAAAGTAATCTTCAAGATTTATTGTAATCAGGCCACTCGCTGCGACTCTATTGACTAATGTGCTATCTTCCATCTTTCAAAAATTCTACATTGTAAAATATACAATCGATTTAAGAGGCATTTTGTTCTGCTTCAATGGATTCAGGATTGCCTATTTGGTTATCAGTTTGTTCAAAATCCTTGAGCTTTGGCATATCATCTAAGGATTTTAAACCAAAATAATCCATAAATTTTTGTGTTGTAATGTAGAGGAGTGGCTTCCCTGGACCCATGCTTCTTCCGGATATCTCGACAAGATCTTTTTCTAACAACTTCTGAATGGTATAATCCGAATTAACACCTCGAATAGATTCAATTTCTGATTTGGTAACGGGTTGTTTATAGGCAACAATTGCAAGTGTTTCTAATGCAGATTTACTCAATTTTTTATGTGTATTCTGTCTGAGATAAATACCAATCGTATGATGATAAGCACCTTTAGTCATAAATCTGAAGCCTCCAGATACTTCTACGATTTCCATTGCGTAATCTGCTGAGGCGTATTTGTCCATCAGTTGTTTTATATGCGCATTCAGTTCATCATCTGCCAGTTTTATTTCAAAACTCTCTTCTATTGCACCTTTCAATTCATCAAAGCTGATAGATGGATTTCCTGTAAAAATCAGGCTTTCGATATGTAATGCTACGACGTTCAATTGATATTATTAAAATTTAAGTCTTGCAAAGATACAGTTTTTGTAAAAAGTAAAGCGCAAATTCAAATTCTAATGCTTTCAAAACCTATACCGATTTACGGTCTGACATCTTTTCCTTCCATTTGAGCTTTTTGCATTGGATTTGGCTTCGAGTCAAATTTATGTTTTTTAAATATCTGGAATCGAGACGGAATTTCTCGAATCGGAAAACTGTTGTTCGTCTCATCAATATCTGCCGTTTCTTGATATGGGTCTAGTATGATTGATGTCACCACTTTATCCTTTTCGAATACCTTGGTTACCTTTTTTTCATTTTTACTCCAAATTTCCACTGGGATTCGTTCCACTTCTTTTGTCCCGTCTTCATAGGTCCATTCGATTATAATCGGCATTACTAAGCCACCCTTGTTACTAAACCTTAACTCGTAGTAGTTTTTGTCACTGTATTTATTGATTTTCTCTTCTTTTGGTGTCAATTCGTCGTACCTATACATTACAGAAACATTTAATGAATCGGCCGTTTCCCAAGGTTTATAGGTATCATAAAAATCCGTAAGACTACTATCACGCTCGACAGGAAATGTTTTAATCATTGCTCTATTGCGCGTTTTACTTAGGAAATCCATTGGTTTTTTTACCTTTCGGAAAATGGTATCTGACTTTTGAATCGGATCTTTTTCAAGATCAACCTTATACCAAATGACGGAATCCAGGGCGATATCTACAGCATCTGTACTATAAAACCAACCTCTCCAAAACCAGTCCAAATCCACACCACTGGCATCTTCCATCGTTCTGAAAAAGTCTTCAGGCGTAGGGTGTTTAAACGCCCATCGCCTACAATATTCTTTAAAGGCATAATCAAATAATGCTCTGCCCATGATGGTTTCGCGCAAGATATTGAACGCAGCGGCAGGTTTGCGGTAAGCATTCTGTCCATAATCTGCTATATTTTCGGAATTGGTCATGATCGGTTCTAGCATATCTTTCGGCCGCTTCATATATTGGGCAATTTTACTTGGGACACCACCATCAGACGGATAGTTATTATCCCATTCCTGCTCAGCTAAAAACTGAACAAAAGTATTGAGACCTTCATCGAGCCATGCCCATTGACGCTCGTCGCTATTGATAATCATAGGAAAATAATTATGCCCTACTTCGTGAATAACAACAGAAATACACGCTCTTTTTGCTTGCTCAGAATACGTACCGTCTGGTTCAGCACGGCCTGGATTGAAAGAAATCATCGGGTATTCCATTCCATTGGCTGCTTCAACAGAGATCGCAGCCGGATATGGGTACGGAATACTGTAATTAGAATAAATTCGCAAGGTATGATCGATAACTTTTGTCGAATACTTACTATAAATCGGATAGGCTTCTTTACCATAGAGACTCATACACATGACCTTTTGGCCTAAATCATTATAGTGCGGCATGGCGTCCCAAACAAATTTTTTACTTGCTGTCCACGCAAAATCTCTAACGTTATTTGCCTTATATTTCCAAGTTTTTGTTTTACCGGATACTGGTGTCAATTCATTTGCAAGTGCTTCTTCGTAGGTAACGATTTCCAAAGGTGATGTTACGGATTGTGCCTTTTGCCAACGTTTATATTGTGCTGGAGTCAACATCGTTTTCAGATTTTGACATTCTCCGGTTGCTGCGACGATATGGTCGTCAGGTAAAGTAATTTCTACTTCATAATCTCCAAATGTTAATGCAAATTCTCCTCTACCTACAAATTGTTTGTTTTGCCATCCTTCAAAGTCGCTATACACACACATTCGTGGAAACCACTGAACAACCGTATATAGATAATTGCCATTATCCTTAAAATATTCGTATCCTCCTCTTCCCCAGCTTGGAGTAGCCATCCTATCGATCATATTGTAGTACCATGATACATTAAATACGAGCTTTTCATTTGATTTTAATGGCTTAGGTAAATCGATACGCATCATCGTTTGGTTGATGGTATATTTTAACGGCTGACCTTTGTCATTGGTGATTTGCTTAATTTTTACACCGTATTTGTCTAATTGTTTTGTAGCTTCTAAACGATTCACACTGGATTCATCCATGATTTCAAATATTTGTGAACCATGTATATGATGCTTAAGTGAAGAAGGTGTATGTTCGTTTTCATCTAATTGCATCCATATGTAATTCATTGAAACAGGTGAATTATTGTAATACGTTATCGTCTCTGTCCCGTCTATTCGTTGCGCTTTTGTATCTAGTGTACATTTTATTTTATAATCTGCTCTTTGTTGCCAGTATTTTGGTCCAGGTGCACCGTCAGCACCTCGGTATTCATTTGGAGAACGAAGCATCGTGCCTAACTGCTCTAATTTTATGGCATGGTTTCTATTTTCCTGCGCATTGGCAAAAACCCAAAAGAAACTAAAGCATGCGATTAAAAACTTTTTCATGTGATGATATTTAAATAAATGCGATAACCAGATAATCAAAATTCCTTTAATAAGTACAAAAGTAATTATTTACTGAGCATAGGTATCCATTTGTCGATATGAATTGTTCTATAAAATCGGTAAAAATCTTATAACTTATTCAAAATTTGTAATCTTTATTCATAATTTTTTAAAAAAAAGAAAAAATACTTAATATGTATCAATGCTATAAAAAGCGATTCAACGCCATTTTTAACGAATCAAAATCGAATGTAAAACCAGTGTTTTTCAATTTTTCATTACTTACTTTAGAGCCTTCCAAAAGCATTACAGCCATTTCGCCAAAAACAAAACGAATTAAGAAACTTGGCACATTGGGTAAGAAACTTTGCTTGCCAAGAGCTTGTAACATTGTTTTTGAAAAGTCATTCATAGTTATATGGTTGCTGGACACGGTATTGTAAATGCCGTTTACTTGCAAATTACTTAGCACAAAATCATAAATACGCACTAAATCATGCATATCAATCCAAGGAAGATACTGCTTACCACTTCCTAGAGAAACATTGATACCTAACTTAGCTAAAGGAACCAATTTTTTGTACATTCCACCATCATTTCCTAAGATTACACCTTTTCTTAAAATAACAGTTCGGATTCCACTTGCTTGAAATTGCATTGCTGCATCTTCCCATTTTTTACAAATAAAACCCAAAAAATCATTTGCATTTTCGGAAGTTTCATTAAAAATATTATCAGTAGTAATGGCTCCATAATAGCCTACAGCTGAAGACGAAATAAACGTGTTGATATTATAATTGTGCGTTGCAACATACTTATAAAGCAAATTTATCGATTGGATACGACTTTCTAATAGTACTTTTTTGCGTTTGCTTGTCCAGCGCTTTTCTCCGATATTTGCTCCGGTAAGATTGATAATAGTATCAACTCCATCAAAAGCATTTTGGTCTATCATTTGATTTTCAATATCCCATTGATAATAATGAATATTTCCATTAGTATTTGAAAATGGTTTGCGCGTTAATACATTCAAAAAATATCCTTTTTCTGACAAAAATGAAATAAGATGTTTACCTACAAATCCTGTTCCTCCTGCTACTAATATTTTTTTCATTCAATACTATTTTAATGCTTCACCATATACTTTTAACGCGCGTTCTCTTGCAAAATTATGATCTACTAAGGGTTTTGGATAAGTTATGGTTCCGAAATTTGGTAACCATTTTTTTATAAATTCTAGATTTTTATCAAATTTTTCCATCTGGACTGTTGGATTAAACACCCTAAAATACGGTGCAGCATCGCAACCACAACCAGCAGCCCATTGCCAATTTCCATTATTCGCTGATAAATCATAATCGTTTAACTTGTTAGCGAAATAAATTTCACCCCAACGCCAATCAATAAGTAAATGTTTACACAAAAAACTAGCTACGATCATTCTCACGCGATTGTGCATATAACCCGTTTCATTTAACTGTCGCATTCCGGCATCTACTATCGGATATCCGGTAAGCCCTTTACACCACATTTGAAAATCCTGCTCGTTATTTCGCCATTCAATATTATCGTATTTTGCCTTAAAAGCATGATTGATCACTTTTGGAAAATGGTACAATATCTGCTTAAAAAACTCCCTCCAGATTAGCTCATTCAGCCAAGTTAGATTGTGATGTAATGCAAATGCTACACATTTTCGAATACTTATGGTACCAAATCGCAAAGCAATTCCCAATTGTGTAGTGTGTTGAAGCGCTGGATAATCTCTATATTTATCGTAATCATCTATGATAGAAGCATCTAATATCGGTTTATTAAAAATGAGATCTGTTTTTAAAAATCCTAAATCATATAATGTGTGGATGTCTTTTATTTCACTTTTGAAAAATTTAGTAAAGTCAGCTTTATACGATTTATAATTTTCTTCCTTTAACAATGCTTTCCATTTTTTAGAATATGGTGTATAAACGGTGTATGGCGTTCCGTTATCTTTTATAATTTCGTTTTGATCAAAAATTACTTGGTCTTTGAACGCCAAAAAGGGAATACTTCGTTCACTAAAAAATTGGTGAATTTCTAAATCTCGTTTTATTGCTTGAGGCTCGTAATCACGATTGCAATAAACACCCTGAATATCATATCCTTCACTCAAGCTTTTAAATACTTCCATTGGTTTTCCATAGAATGTGTTTAATGAAGCGTCAAATGTTTTTAATTCCGTGTTTATTTTTTCAAGAGCCTGATGAATATAATCCACTCTGCGGTCGGATTTATCTTCAAGCGTATCTAAAATTTCTTTATCAAAAATAAAAATTGGAAAGGTAGGTATTCCACTTTCAAGTGCATGAAATAATCCTATATTATCCTCTAAACGCAAATCTCGTCTAAACCAAAATATAGAAATTTTATTTTTCATGTAGATGCGGATTATCTTTTTTGTCGTGTTTTACCCAAATTAATTTAGTGGTATCGTAACCAATTTCATTGGCAATATTCAGGTAGTCAATTTTAACATTGTCAGGTATTGTTGTTGTCCTTGACAAAATCCATAAATAATCTAGATTTTTACCCGCAATCAAGGCATATTGATAATTTTCATCCAAAGCAACAACATTATAGCCTGAATAAAAAGGTCCAAAAAAACTTACTTTTAATGCGGCTTCATACTTATCGCCTTTAAATTTTGCTAAACCATCTGCTTTTGTCCATTTTTTTTTAACGACATTAAAACCACTGTTTAGTACAATTACATTTCCCTTTTTGTCTAAACTATAATGTGCTACGGTATTGTCCAAATCCTTTTCAAAACGAAAATCAATACGGGCAATTTCATACCATGTTCCTAAATAGCGATTGACATCAAAGTTATTTACAGGTTTTGCATTTTTAGGGATAGATGCACAGGAATTAAGAAAAATTAGAACTACAAAAGAACAAAATGCGAATAAAAATATACTTTGAAATTTCATAACTTTTCTATTGAAAACGTTTGAAAAAAAAGATTACCAAAATAAACTGCGCATATCCATAAACAGCATCTTCAATCGGGATAGTAAACATTCTTATTCCTAAGAATTCGTTTGGATTATAATTTACAATCGGCTGCGCTATAAAACTACCAGTTAATACTCCGTTTACTGGAAAAAATCCCAACATTAATATTAAAAAAATTACCGATGCTTTTGTAATCCAATCCACCCGAGCTATAAAATGAAGATAAATCATCGTTATTACAGTTACAATAGCAGTAGTCAATGTATAAATTTTATCTACATTTAATAATGCCACTATGGAAAGTACAATTACACTTACAAATACTATCAAATTATTGAATGCTGATAAATACTCCCACTTATAGTACTTGTCGATCGTAAAATATGTAAAAATGCATGAAAAGGGAATGAAAAAGAAAAAGAGTATTTCTTCAATTGGCAGACCCGCTAAAGTAAACCCAATCGTATAATCCGTATTAAACCACCAAACTCCAATAGCTGTAAAATAAACATCCCAAGCAATAAAAGGAATGGCAACTACAGTTGCAGCCTTTAAAAATGCTCCAAAATGTTGATTGAATTGAATTCTTTTGTCAAATGAAGCTATAAAACAAATGATAACTGTAAAAAACAATATGAGTAAATAGGTTAGCTTCATTTTTTTTGTTGATTATAATACATTTTAAAATACTTGAATGGTACATACAAAAAGCCAAAACACTCACCGTCTTCTTTGCCTATGTGTTTGTGATGTTGTTTGTGTGCTCTTCTAAGTGCTAAAAAATAAAAATTCTCTGTGTTTTTAAATATTTTTAAACGTTGATGGATAAATATATCGTGAACAAAAAAATATGCCATGCCATATATCATAATTCCCAAGCCTATAAAAAACAGATAATTGAAGTTTTCCAACGAGCCGAAATACATAAGTGCAATCGTAGGTATAGCAAAAATTACAAAGAAATAATCGTTTTTTTCAAATACACCTTCATTACTATGGTCATGATGGTCTCTGTGCAAAACCCATAGAAATCCATGCATCACAAACTTGTGAATAATCCAGGTTGCACCTTCCATTAATATAAAAACCCCTATGGTTATCAATATATTCATATCTAATATTCTAAAAGTAATTTTATATTTTCTTGTAAAATTTCCGATTGGATTTGATGAAGATTTCTCTTTATAAATTCGGTATCTTCTTTAATATTTGATCTATATCCCAAAAAAGAAGGAGCATTTTTTTGAACGGAAAGCCTTATAAACTTTATTTCAGCATTATCCGGTTCATTTTTAATTGCCATTTCGATATGTTTTTTTCCTGTATTAAAAGTGTTTAGTTTCTTTAACGGGCTAAATACGTGATTTGCCCAAATCGTTTGAAAACCTCCTAAATAGGCGAGATTTAAAGCGGATTTATTTTTAGCTTTTTCAAATTCGACGATCATTTTTTTACACAGTACTTCATCTTTGATTACTTTATTGTAATTCATTCTTGCTTCATCTATTAATATTTGATTCGTGAAGACCATAAATGACAAAAGGATGGCGATAAATACGGAAATTTTCATTATAAAAAAGCGGTTTTATATCGCAAATAACTTTTAAATGCAACGGCTATTTTTTGTGCATTGGGTATCCTAACTCTTGAATTTAATATGTCTTTAGAAGACTTGCTTTTTATTTTGTAAAATAATGCCAAGTAATATTTATAAGCTAAGTACACACCAAATCTAGATGAATTGGATAGTTTTTTAATTCCGATTAATGCTTCTTTAAATTCCTGTTCAATTTCGTGTTCGATTTGACTTTTTACGTTATTATCAAATACACACATATCGACATTAGGAAAATAACTTCTTCCTAAAACTTGATAGTCATCTTTTAAATCTCTTAAGAAATTGATTTTTTGAAAAGCAGAGCCTAGTTTCATTGCGTATGGTTTCAGTGCTGCATACTTTTCTTTATCACCTTCAGTAAAAACATGTAAACACATCAATCCAACTACTTCTGCTGATCCATATATATATTCATTGTATAAATCAGAATTGTAATCGATTTTTTGTAAATCCATCTCCATACTGTTCAAAAATCTGTCGATTAAATTTCTGTCGATTTGATATCTATGAATGGTTGCCTGAAATGACTGTAAGATCGGATTGAGCGAAATGCCTTCATTTAATGCAATATTAGTTTCAATCTTTAAGCGGTTTAATAATTTCTCTTTATCATAATCATGAAAGCTATCTACGATTTCATCGGCTAATCGCACATAACCATAAATTGCATATATTGCAGTACGCATCGAAGGCTCTAATGCTAAAATTCCAAGCGAAAAACTCGTACTATATTTTTGTGTCGTGATTTTGCTTACCGAGTAAGACAATTCATCAAATAGCTGCTTCATAATTTTTGTGTTTTAAGGATTTCTACTTCGTTGGCCACTATTTTCCCAGAGATAATTGAAGGCGGAACGCCGGGTCCTGGAACGGTTAATTGACCGGTGTAGAATAAATTTTTCAATTTTTTATTTCGAATTTTAGGCTTTAAAACCGCTGTTTGAGCGCACGTATTGGCTAATCCATAAGCATTTCCACCATATGCATTATAATCTGATATAAAATCTCGAACACAATAACTTTTTTTGTATTCAATTTTTGAAAGCAAATCACTTGTGCCGGTATGTTTTTCAATCCTTGAAAGCATTTCTGATAAATACTGTTCGCGTTTAGTATCATCGTCATCGATTCCTATTGCCAAAGGCATAAGTAAAAACAGGTTTTCTTTGCCAGCAGGGGCTACTTTGTCATCTGTTTTTGACGGACAACAGACATAAAACAAGGGATTTTTAGGCCATTTTTTATCTTCATAAATACATGCTATGTGTTTGTCCAAATCATTTTCAAAAAACAAAGTGTGATGTTGTAAATTGGGTATAATTTGATCGACACCCAAATAATAAATCAAACAGGAAGGTGCAAACGTTCTCGTTTCCCAATATTGTGCGGTATAATTTCTTAGCGATTCCTCTAGTAGTGTTTCCGTATGATGATAATCAGACGATGCAATGACGATATCAAAATCAATGATTTCTCCATTAATGGACAAGGATTTTACTTCTCCATTTTTACTATTTATTTTTTCCACATTGCTATTAAAATAGAAAATAGCTCCTTGCTTTTCTGCCACATTTTTCATGGCTAAAACCAATTGATAAAAACCACCCATTGGATAATGAGTCCCTAAAGCGTATCCTCCATAATTCATCAAACTATACATTGCAGGTATATTTTTGGGTGATGCACCCAGAAAAATGACCGGAAACTCCATTAAAGTTCGCAATGTTTCACTTTTAAAATATCTTGAAACATAACTTCTGAAATTCGTGAGCAAATCGAGTTTTAAAGCACTTATTGCAATTTTTGGGGAAATAAATTCCGACCAATTATGACATGGCTTATTTACAAAATCCTGCATGCCTACTTCGTATTTAAACTTGGCGGATTGCATAAACTTTTCCAATTGATTGCCGGCTCCTTTTTCAATTTGTTCAAACAAGTTTTTTAACTCCCCGAAATTTTCGGGAACATGCATTTTATGATCTGAAAAAATGATTTCAAACTGTGGATTTAAGGAAACCAATTTAAAGAAATCAGAAGATTTGAAACCAAAATCGGCAAAAAAACTTTCCATGATGTCGGGCATCCAGTACCAACTCGGTCCCATATCAAAGATATAACCTTGCCCGGTAGAAAATTGCCTTGCTCTGCCTCCGGGTTGGCTGTGCTTCTCAAATACGTGAACCTCATTACCAGCTTTTGATGCATAAGCTGCAGCAGACAATCCAGAAAAACCTGATCCAATTATCGCTATTTTCTTTTTCATATCTACTTTTTTTTAGTATGTGTTTTCAATAAATTCAGCGTTTATTTATGTTTTCATATAGCATGTTTTGTGGTAATCAATGAGTTGATTTAATTAATTGGAATCGATCGATTTTTTTGTAAAATATCATATGTACATTTTCAAATGGATGTCTGCTTATTTTTAATTTGATTATTAAAACAAAACTTGCTCAATTCTTGTAATATAAATCCTTTTGTCATTTTCAGCATGTTTTTGATATCTCAAGACATAATGTAATATACCAATTGACAATGAACATTCCGATAGTTTTTACATTTTTTGAAAAAAATTCATTTTTAGCTAATTGCTAAAAGATTTTAATTTAACATTTTAAATAAAAAAAACTTCCTAAGAATGAATTTAAGATACAAATGTAATATTTAATTTTTATTAAAGTATAGAAATGAACTTTATTTAATTTATTGGATTTATTTTGAATTAAACAATAATATTATAGAGATGAAAAACGTACTTTTTTTACTGGTATTATTATTTTGTGTAAACATAGCTGATGCCCAAACTACCGGTGTTGTTAATGGTGCCGTGAAAGATAAAAACACACAAGAAACATTAATCGGTGTCATTATTAAATTTATGGGAAAAGATACCTTTTATACAGAAAGTGATGTAAACGGCAATTTTACGATTCAAATTCCAGTAGGTAAATACAATTTAGAAGCTTCATACATTGGTTATTCTGTGCTTAAAACGTATAATATCAATGTTAGCTCGGGAAATGCACAAATTCTACAATTTGAAATGGACCAAGAAAACCAAGAATTACAAGAAGTCGTAATTACCATCGCAAAAACTGTAAAGGCAACGGATATGGTAACTCCAATTGCTACACAAAAGCTAACAGCTGAAGAAATCAAAGTCAATCCAGGAGGAAATTTTGATGTTTCAAAAGTAATTCAAGTATTACCGGGAGTTGCGGGAGGCACTACCCCTAATAGAAACGACATCATCGTAAGAGGTGGTGGTCCAAGTGAGAACGTTTATTATCTAGACGGTATTGAAATTCCTGTTTTAAACCATTTTCAAACACAGGGAGCGAGCGGTGGAGCTACAGGAATATTAAATGTGTCGTTTATTCAAGATGTTCAGTTGACTTCTTCTGCTTTTAACAGCAAATACGACAACGCTCTAGCTTCAACCATTGTTATTAAACAACGAAATGGTAACCCAGATAAATTGAGTGGAAACTTCCGTTTGTCAGGAACTGAATTTGCAGCAATGCTAGAAGGTCCACTTGGTAAAAACACGACATTTATGGCTTCTGCCAGAAGATCTTATTTGCAATTTCTATTCAAATTATTAGACCTGCCAATTCGACCGGATTATTATGATTTCCAATATAAAGTAAATCATAAAATCAATAATAAAACTGAATTGAATTTTATTGGAATCGGCGCAATTGATAATTTTTCATTGGCTGCACCTAAAAATAGTGATGCGAATACTGAATATATCACTAGGGCTAATCCTCTAATAAAACAGTGGAATTACACCGTAGGTTCCACTTTAAAAAGATTAGTAAACAATGGTTATTATACGGTAGCTCTCAGTAGAAATATGTTTTTTAACGGAGCGGATAGGTATCAAAATAATACGCTAAAATCTGGTGATAAACTTTTTTCTTTGGGTAGTCATGAAATAGAAAATAAACTTCGTTTTGACATGAACAAATTCTATAATGGCTGGAAATATAGCTATGGAGCTGATGCTCAATACGTTAAGTACAATGCTGACATTTTTAACACAGTAAAAGAAGCAGTCTTAGATTCACAAGGAAATGTAATTATCCCTGCGATTCGGTTTTCAAGTAATTCTGCAATTGATTTTTTAAAATTCGGCGCTTATGGTCAAGTTGCTAAGTATTTCTTTAATGAAACGTTTTTGGTTTCCGGTGGCGTCAGAACAGATGTGAATACATTTACTGATACTGGTATGGATTTGTTGAAAACAATTTCGCCTCGGATTTCATTTTCTTATGCTTTAAACAGCAAATGGAATGTTTCCACATCGGTAGGTAGTTATTATAAATTACCTCCTTATACAATGCTTGGATATAAAGATGGAAATGATGCACTTACAAACAAAAATTTGAAATATATCAATTCCATACATTATACGATCGGAACAGAATTTGTTCCTAGAAATGATTTAAGGTTTACATTTGAAGCATTTTACAAAGATTATAGCAACTACCCTGTTTCTTTGACCAACGGTATATCTTATGCCAATATAGGTACAGACTATTCAGCTGTTGGAAGTGATGACTTTACATCTAATGGAAAAGGTCGAGTTTATGGTTTTGAAACATATATTCAACAAAAACTTGTCAAAAACTTGTTTTACGTAACGAGTGCTACGGTTTACAAATCTGAATTTTCAGGGATTAATAATCAATACAGACCTTCAACGTGGGATTTTGGATATGTTGTTTCTGCAACGTTGGGTTATAATTTCAAAAACAACTGGGATATAGGATTGAAATACCGAATCGCCGGTGGACAACCATATACACCATTTGATATGACTGCTTCAACTGAATATTATTTAACTACTGGAGTGGGTACTTATGATTATACTCAACTTAATAGTCAAAAACTGCCATTTTTTAATCAATTAGATTTGAGGGTTGACAAGAAATTCAATTTTAAGAAAGTGAGTTTGAATTTATTTGTAGATTTTCAGAATGTATTATATTACAAAACTCCTTTTTTACCTAAATTCACTTTTGAGAGGACAGATGACAATACAGGATTTAAAACAACGGATGGTCAGGCTATAAAATCAGATGGTAGTAACGCTATTCCTTTGATATTAAATGAGCGATCCGCAACCATTGTTCCATCGATTGGATTTATATTCGAATATTAACCTTATTTATATTGAATTGAATAATAAATGTGCTGTAATGCAAAGCACTATAAATTAAATGCTTACTTAGCAAAATCAATAAAAAGCAAGAATTAGATAAACTAAGTCTTGCTTTTTTAATATATCTAATATTTTTTTGAGCGATTAAGATGATTTCGATAAGCGTTGACAAGTATTATTATTCTATATAGATACAATGCCATTCTTCGAAAACTTAATATGCGCATGCAATGAGATTGGAAAACATCTATTAAAAATCCATTCCAAAACTCAAGTAAAATTTAGGCTTTTGAATGACTCTTGATTCTATTCCCCATCCGTAATCCGCTTTAACAAAGTACCCTAAAATCTGTGTTCGTAGTCCGGTTCCAAAACCAAAGGCTAAAGGGTCGCGCGAATATTCTATTTCCATTTCGATAAGTGGATAACTGGATAGATTGATGACATTTAACACATTTTTCTTACTATATGGACTTAATCCATGCCAAGCAAGACCTGCATCAACAAAGCCCGTAAGTTGTAAATTTCTAAAAAATGTATTGCCTTTATTTTTCCCTAATAGATATTGCATAAACGGAATGCGTAACTCGGCATTAGCCACCATAAATGTTGCACCATTTCGGATGTTATTATTAAATCCTCGCATCTGGAAAATATTTGCTTTATAAGCAAAATCAGTATGGTCAGGAATCCGGATATTATCATTAAATGTTGGGAAAATCCAGTTTTCCATTCCACCTAGCATGTACAACATTTTTTGTGAACCCAAAGAGGTCGCTCCCGCCATTCTCAAAGCTAGAACGGATTTAGATAATAACGGAATATAATGACGGGCATCAAATCCGATGATCGTAGTAAACCCATTTGAAGGCGTAAGTTTAAAACCGTCAACTACCTGCAAGTCAAAGCTGTTTATAAACTCTGCAAAGAACTTATATCGGGTGCCATCTTTAATATTTAAAGCCTTGTCATAAGTATTATCATAGACGTATTCGAGTTTTAATCCCAATCGCTTTTCATGAGATACTGGCGCATTAAACGAATTCCGCTCTGTACTTAATCTTAAATAGTCATCTAGCCGCAAGGTTCCTGTAGCACGCACAGAACGGTAAATATCAAACGGATATTTCAATTGATATAAACCTAAAAGAGATTTTTTTCTTGATCTAGATAACAAATTTCCCGGAATCGGAATATCATTATTATACGTAACTGATTTTCTGTACAGCGCATATTTTTTATCTATTCTTCCTTTTTTATTGTCATAAACTATAAAAAACTCTGTTCCATTAAATGTGGTAGGAATACGCATTCCTGCTTCCACTTCATAATCCTCAAAGATGTCCTTTATATTTGCTTTAAACAAAAAACCCATTGGTGTTGTAAGCAATTGCTGCATATCACCGGTATAAGACTCCAAACCTTCAAAAAGAAGTTCATTATCCAATTTTGTAGTAATATCTGCTAATGCAAATTTTTTATTTGCTGCAATTGAACGCACATTTTCATATTTTTCGATTGAAATAGATGGTTCTGCGCGTCTAGACAATTGCAAATTAAAATCCGAAGTGATTGTTTTATCTTGCGGTCGGATATTTAGCGGTTCAAGCACAATAGGATCGTCGTACTTGGATTGAAATTTAAATGTATCCTTGATTTCCTGAACCGTTGTTTGTGGTTTGGGTGCTTCGGAAATTTTAGTAGAAATGACCCCAGTATTTAAAGGCTTATTAATCAAGGTAACCGTTGGAATAACAGATTGATCAAGGTTTATTTGACCGGAAAACATTTGATATTTACCGGCTTTTACCAAGGTCATGATGTATAGGTCATTATCAACATCGAAGCTATGGCTTCTAATATTCCTATCGTGATTACTAAGAGCTACTGGTATCTGATTATCCGGTAAAATTTTATAGGTATTGATAATGCCCGATTGGTCCCCAAGACAAAGTATATTATCGCCGTTGTATAATCCGGGTTGACGCTCATTCGAATAAGGTGTATTCGTGAGTTTCACTGCTGTCTTCGCATTATCAGCTAAAAAATATATATCGAAAGTATTTAGTGGTAAAATTGTGTCAAACCGCATAGGAAAAATGCTATCTCTTTGCCTATTAGAGCTAAAGAGCACACCTTTTTCCCCTCGATATGTAACGTAACGCGCATCTAGATCATCATAAAAATCTTCCGTCAGCCGGACATTGTTACGGCGTTTTGACTGATATCGATACAAGTCTGACCAGCCATCTGTCGAAGCTGAAAACAAATAATCCGTATCGTCAATATAACTTATACTATATATGCGGTGTAAATCAGGAGGTAAGATCTGTTCTTGTTTTTCCTTTGTTATCAGATTGTAACGCACTAAATAAATCACATCCTTGTGCTCGTAAATGAAACTCAACTCAAGCTTAGTCGGATGCCATGCCAGCAATGGATAATTGTAATCCGTCTCCTGAAAAATATTTTTAAACCCATATTTAAAAATAGTCTGTTCTTTATCTGATTTAAGATCTTTGATGATTATTTTAAATTTACCGAGCTCATTGACGACATATGCTAATTGTGAGCCCTGCGGATTTAAGCTGATTTGTGAAATAGGAACACCTTTTTTTATAGATTTATCGGCTAATGCCAATTGTTTTAAATTCAAATTTTTAGAAAATGCCTCTTTTTCTGAATCAAAATACGATGTATAAAAATCCTTCCATTCTTGTTCAAGTGTTTCTGAATCAGCATTTAATATATATTGGAAGCTATTTTCCATGCTTCGACTTATTTTCATCAGGTAAAGCAAATTTGTAAAAGTTGCCTTGCCATATTGCTGTTCAATAAAAAACCAGAAGGACTGCCCTGTAATTTTTGGATAATCAGCAGCGAGTGATTCAAATTTGTTTTTGTCCGAATACTGAAACCACAAATCTCGCATCGCTTCTTCTGATTCGGCGTTCCAGTTGGATGCGGCATACGCCACGATACCAGATTTATACCATTCTGGAAGATTGAGTAGCAGTGCATTTTGGATGATTTCCTGCAAGTTAGAGCCAAAAAGCATATTATTGAAATAAACTGTAGCGATGCCTTCACGTATTTGTTGTCGTAGATTGAGGTGATTACCATCAAAATAAACAAACATTTTATTACCGACGATTTTTGTTTCACCTGTATTTCCTACGAATGTTTCTTCTGTACCTATATTGCTTTGCTTAAGATCTGAAATATCTAAATAAACGATAATTTCGATTTTGTCATTTATCCTATGTTCTAAGGCACGTTGAATCTGACCATGATCCATCTCAGCAGTGAGTATCGTAGGTATGGCTACATTTCTTGCCTTTCCATACCAATAAGTTACAAAATTAGTAGATTCATATTGCCACCATGCCTTAAAATCATCGTGATACTGTACGCGATTTTTTCCAAAAGGCGTGTTGATACTTTGTCCACAGAGTATTGTGGTTAGCATCAAAAAAAGTATTACATATGTCCATCTTGCCATAATTAATGCAATTTAAGATGATTTGTACATAATTAGGTTGTTTTGAAAGAAAAAAAATTGAATTTTGTAGGGATGACTACATTTTACAAATGAAAATTAACTATTGCGTTTATTCTGCTAACATAAGCCAGAAGTTGTTCACTCCCTCGCCTTGAATTAAAACAACAGTATGCAGATTAAGCAATTCCAATAAAGCTATAAACGTTACAATCGCGTGAATTCTGTTTTCTAACTTATTAAAGAGTACTGTAAAATTTGCTTGCTTACCCTTAGGCAATTGTTCTAAAATATAATGCTGTTGATCTTCAATGGTGTAATCAAATTTGACAATTTCATGAACAGCACGTGTTTTTTCCGTTTCGTATTTTTTCATAATTTGTTCAAATGTCTGTAATAATTTGTACAAACTTAACGATTCTAACTCCACATCAATTAAAGCTTTTTCGGCTATAGAGCGTACTTCTTCTACGACATTAAAACGTGTGAAACGCAAATGCCGATCTTCTTCAAGCCGACTCATATCGTCAATGATCGATTTATACTTACGGTATTCTATAAGTTTTTGAGCAAGTTCTGCCCTTGGATCTATTTCATTGCCCGCTTCATCTAGTTCTTTGCGTGGAATAAGCATCTTTGCTTTAATACGCATAAGTGTTGCCGCAACCAAAATAAATTCACTAGCAATGTCAAGATTCATGGATTCAAGATGTCGTACATAGTCGAGGAAATCCTGCGTAATTTTTGATATCGGAATGTCATAAATATCTAACTCTTCCCGCTCTATAAAAAATAGTAGGAGATCAAACGGCCCTTCAAAATGGGTGGTTTTTATCGTATATGAATCCACGATGCAAAAATAATTATTTTTTTAGTTTTGGTCAGTGAAAATCTTTTTAAGTATATTCGTTTAAATACAATAGGTATATTCAGCTGTATATCTTTATTTACAATACAGCGTTTTAATAACAAAACAAATTTACAACTTAAAATAAGGTTTTGATATTTACCAATATACGTTTTTAATTTCGCTACCGCTTCACCAACTTCCCTTCCTTTACGATGTTGTCGCCATCCCTTAATATCCATGCGTATAGCCCTTGTGCTAAATGGCGTAGATCTACCGTGTTTTGTCCATAGTAGATGCGCTGTCTGGCTACTATCTTTCCTTGCAGATCCACTATTGTTATCTCGCCACTTGCAGGTACGTAATCTCCTAGCGTTACTAACATGTAGTCGATTACTGGGTTGGGATAGAGGGTCACTTCTGCTGCGGATCTTCCTGAATCTTCGTTTCCGCTTGTACCAAGCGTGATTTCCCTGTATACCGTATTACTGCTGTTTTCATTGCTGACCGTCAGGCAGACCCGATAGGTCCCTTTTTTCGGAAATATGTGATATGGACTTTGCGTATTGACTCGTGGACTTCCATCCCCAAAGTCCCAGATCCATACCTCAGGTCTGTAATAACTCACGTCTGTAAAACGAAGCCGTAGATAGTCCGTGCTATCCGCCTCATAGCGGTACTTTGCTACCGGATGATTATCTATACCCAGTGTATCACAGGTAGATCCATCTTCTGGTACCATCCGGTACGGTGGAAAATTTGGAATACCTCTGCATATCACCGTTGGTAACA
The DNA here is from genome assembly GCA_040391315.1 of Portibacter sp. Taxonomy (GTDB): domain Bacteria; phylum Bacteroidota; class Bacteroidia; order Chitinophagales; family Saprospiraceae; genus OLB9. Next base: position 37,322 of record JBEBYC010000010.1, read on the forward strand.
CCACTGAATGCTGCCGCACCGTACATCCACTTCCTCGCTCATTTGGGTACTCGATCACGCTCATCATTCGCGTACCACCTGATGATGGTGATACATATATCCTCCCATCCGGGGCTAAACCTAAGAAACAGAAATCCACAGACCAGCTCCATCCAGTCGGATTCTCTGGAAAAATATACCCATAGCCGTCATAGACCGCTACCTGATTTTCTGATTTTAACGGCGCTGCATGACTTAGATTGTACTGATAGATATATTTCTGGTTGCTCATATATAGGTATCGGCTATTAGGTGAAAAACTCACTCCCATACCCATACCATGATGCGACTCCACTACCTTCATCGAACTATCATACAGCTGTCCTGTACACCTGTCAAATCTACTCAATATCAATCTTCCGCCATTTTTAGTAAATTCCCCAGCTGAAAACCAAGAGACCCAATGGCCATCTGGAGACGCATATACCTGACCAACACCACCTCGCCGTTGGGTATTTGCCATCCCCGTATGATATCTCATTTGAAAATGGATCCCTTCAGGATCTATCAGAAATATATTTGCCTCTATCCCATTCCGCCTCGGTGCTATCAACCACCAATCCCTTCCATGGCCATGTCGTACGGTCGTGATACTTCCTGACAGCGAATCCTCTAATATCTTTACATCCTTACTTATCAAATTCCCTTCCTTATTTCGTTTTCCTACTTCAAATTGGGCATATAATATCTGATATTTATTATAAAACAGATTTGGATTTGATCTGTCAACGGTCGTGTAAAAAGCATAATATCTGTCTGTTACCAAGGGATCAGGTAAGATCTGCGCAACCTGAATTCCACCTATCCCACCGGGGATAATTGTTCCATTCGAATCAAATTTAAAATACTCCCAATTCTCGCCATAGTTGATCGTATCTGCTATCGGACGGTCATATTGATTATAAATCACCATCCCATTGGTATATAGGCAAGTATCTTCCCATCACCGTCGCATACACTGCTATTACAATCGAGAAAATCGAGAAATCGATTGGGGTCGTAGTATATCTTTGGGGGATCGTAGTTAAAGTCTATATTACTCGCGCCTAATGTCGTATCTGCTGCACGGTCTGGAAGTACAATAACGAATCTTTCAAGTCCATACAACCATATATAATCCTCCTTTTGTGACATTACTGTTCCGCAATTCAATATACACACAATAATCAATACCCAAATCCTTATATAATTTTCAAGATTCATTTCTTTTATTTTTTTATAAGAATCGTTAAACAGTACTTCTTTTTTCGCTAATAACTTTTTGTTCTAGAAATTTCCTTTAACTTCTCTTACATAATTTCTATGTTTTCAACACTGGGCTTTCTTCCACATAGGATTTTTCTGTTTACAGGCCTTAGTACTGTATTGTCCGTTTTAAAAAAATATATAACCTTACAAAGATAGTTTTCTTTTTTGAAGGTGCTATACTTTCTAATGCAATTTTTTACATATTTTTATTTAATATCTGATAAATGTACAAAATGATATAAGCTTTTCAAAGAAATTTATCACAAAAGCAGAAAAAGACTGAACAATAAACTACCACTTCAAGTTGTCTTAAAAGAACACAACTATTGCATATAGGACAATAAAATTTGGATAGCGCAAAAGGTTATGATTATCCTTCGTTTTCTATCACCATCAAAGTTCGAAAAGCGACATATTTGCCTTTATACCTTTCGGCATGTTCTTTTTGCAAATCTTGAGCATATTGCTCCTGATATCGTTGAAATGCTTCCTGACTTGGCGATACATATTGGATTGCAAATCCAACGCCATTTTCATCTTCTTCATCAAGGATACGCGTAAGTTTATACGTTTCAAAACATCCAGTAGCCATGATGTCAGGAATATGTTTATTGCATATCCAGTCCATCCATTCATGGCGAACATTAATATCTATTTTGATTGTTACATTATATAATAACTTCATATTAATTTTTTTTGATTTATCGGGTTATTAATACCAGATTAAAAGCAAGCACCTGTAAAGCAATTTAATTTAAAAAAAAGGATTCACTACTGGTAATGAATCCTTTTTCCTTTATTAAAAATACAAATTGTTTATTCTTCTTTAGATGAAAGAATGCGATTTTTTTCCATACTACATTTTAAGAAATTCAGATAGCTTTCAATACCTTCAACAAATGGACGCGGTTTAGTAATAACTTGCTGATTATTGGTTGTCATAACATATAGTGGTTGTGAATTTTGTTCAAAATTTACAATTTGGAAATCTGCCCATTTGTTACCTACATTTCTCACTTTTTTATTACTATGTTCTGATATATAAACTTCGTCAAGTTTGGTATCATCATCCACATACAAGGAGATCAAAACGATAGAGTCGTTAAGAATTGCTCGGATACGGTCATCTACCCAGATATGTTCTTCTGTTTTACGACAATTGACACATCCATATCCAGTAAAATCAAGCATGACCGGTTTATTGACTTCCCTAGCATAAGCCATACCTTCAAAATAATCCTTGAAGCAATTAATATTATTAGCACATTTAGAATATGACGGATACTTCTCTTTGATATTAGCATCAATTTCGCCGGGTTTTATAAAGAAGTTGTAATGAGCCGGTGGTGCTAGTCCACTCATAAGAACAAGCGCATTGTAATCTCCGGTTTTCTCATTAACTCTAAAACCGCTCAATAAATATATAACCAACAATACGACCAAAGAAGCCAATGTTAATCGAGTTTTAGATAGTTTTTTGATTGGGCTGTCGTGTGGAAATTTGATAAATCCAAAAAGATATAAAGCCATAGCAATAAAGATAATCACCCAAATAGCCATGAATAATTCATATCTGAGTATACCCCAGCTGTTTGTCATATCAGCGATGGATAAAAATTTAAACGCAAGTGCAAGTTCTAAAAATCCCAGTACGACTTTTACAGAATTCATCCAACTACCGGATTTAGGTAGTGAATTGAGCCAAGCCGGAAAAGCTGCAAACAACCCAAATGGCAATGCCAATCCAAAGGAAAATCCAAACATCACTAAAAATGGCCCTAAAAATTCACCTTTAGTAGCTGCTTGTACAATAGCTGTTCCGATAATCGGTCCTGTACATGAAAAGGACACCAATGCTAGCGTAAATGCCATAAAGAAGATTCCTATCAGACCACCTTTATCAGCCATACTGTCACTCTTGGTACTCCAGCTGCTCGGAAGGGTAATCTCATAATAACCAAAAAACGAAATTGCAAATGCAATAAATATCAGAAAAAACAAAGTATTCGCTATCCAGTTTGTTGAAAGTCTGTTGAGGGCTTCCGGCCCAACAAATATCGTAATCAACAAACCTATAAGGACATAAATCACTATAATAGAAGCACCATAAATCAATCCGTTAGCCCAACCTTTGCGTTTGGTATCTTTAGTAAAAAAACTTACAGTAATCGGTAACATCGGAAATACACAAGGTGTAAGCAAAGCAATAAAACCACCTAAAATCCCAAATAAAAATGTCCAAAGAAGACCTTCTTTTTTTTCTGTAGTTCCACCACAATTGGAAAGTGGTTTTTTGTAAGTGCTAAACAAAGATTCGATCTTTTGGTCAATCTTACCGTTATTAATTTTTGGACCTATTTTTGATCCACCGTCTATTGCCGTAATTAATATTGAATCCTGTGGTGTTGTGTCTTGCGTTATTTCTATAGCATCGGTGGCATCATCTGATTTTTGTGTTTCTTCAACTGCTGTATCCGCATTTGAAGGAATTTTAAAGCTAAATTCTGCATCGGTCGGAGGAAGACACTTCTCATTGTCGCACGCCATATATGTGACATATCCAGATATCGGTTTTGAACGATCTTTAACTCGGATTTTTTGCTCAATGACAAAAGGTTTGTCAGACAAGAATTTAATCACATTTACGTCAAACAATGGATCCATACCCTCTTTTTTAGCACCTGACTCCTTGGCTTTGCCAATTAATTCTATACCGTCTTTTTCCTCATATACAATTTCTGTCGGTACCGGTCCATCATCAGAAGTATATTGAGAATACACATTCCAACCTTTATCAATTTTAGCTTTATAAGTAATCTTGTACTCATGGTTTCCAATACTTTCAATATCGAAGTTCCACTTTACGGGATCTAAAATTTGTGCTTGAGAAGCAAACGTGCAAAGAAATAAAAATGCAAATATAAATTTGTACTTCATAATATACTATACTTGAGATTTAACTGTTTTTTTTAGAATTTCAATTCAAATGGAACCGTTGCTGGTGGGAGGCATTTGAAACCATCACAAGTCATAAAAACGACACTTCCTGTGACAACATTACTGTTCCCTTTTTGGATTACTGTGCTAAAGATTGCTTTTTTTTCAAATTTCATAACTTCCATTTCAAATATTTTGTCCATTTCTTTCTTGACTTTACTCTCTTCTTTAAATTGAATTTCACTGCCATTTACAATAAAAGAAGTAGGTATCGGTCCATCTGGATCCATAAATTGAGAGTACAACACCCACGATGGCGCAATAGAAGCCGTAGCAATTAATTTAAAATCTTTTGTATTGATTGGTTCTAATTTGAATTCCCAAGAAACTGGCGTGATTGTTTTTTGGCCTGAGGCACTATAGCCAACTGCAAGAACAAATAGGACTATTGCTAAAATATGCTTCATAAATCGATAAGTATAATTGTAAATAAAATCGTAAAGTTACGTGATTTATTTTCGTAATGTGTTACAAATGTTACCTTTAATATTAGTTTAACTGTAAAATTTAAAAACTAAAGATCAGGTTAAAAATTTAAAAGATTAAACTGGCTCATGAATACTATGATAATCAACATCAGGTGTAAAAGTTCGTAAAATAATTTATTTTTAGATTCACTAGCAAGAATAGCTATGAGTAAAGATAAAGGAATCGAAAGCGAAAGGATGTGTTCCTGAATTTTTGTATTAAAAATCAAATACGATACGATACAAAATAAAATAAACCAATAAAGAATATCTATTTTCTTTTTAGCCTGGATTGCTTTTTTCGCTACCAGTGTACCATAAAAAACGATTGTAGCAACAACCATCATCAATATAATCCCGATGGCTAAATATTCAATAATCGGTTGTTCTCGGGATATTTCAGGCCATCTAAAGAAAATCGTATTAAAAAATGTGATTTCGAAAAAGGCAATATCGTACCAATATTTAATAGAAAATATAAGAAAATACGGTGTGATAATACCGATTATATATTGTACTTTTTCCTGAAAATTAAAGGACCGCAACAATAATAATGTGATAAGGCCAAAAACAGTGTAAATAAAATATGGAACGTAAAACAACGAAGCCATTGCTATCATAAAACCACAGTTGAATATCGAACCGGTAGCGTTTATATTTTTATAGGTTTTCAAAGCGCTGAGTAATGCCAATAGCATAAATGTATTTGCCATTAATATGGGAGTTAATCCAGAGCTTTCTTCAATAAGACTCACAAAAAGCACATAAAACACCCCAGCAAATTGAGTTGCTTCTTTTGATAATTTTTGATTAATAAATATATAATTGACAATTAACGTTTGAATAAAAATGATCAAAGATGCAATGATGCTTTGTAGCAAACCGGTATCTGCATATGAATAAACATGGGATATAAAATAGGTATTACTCGCTTCGTCAACTATATATTTTTGTGTCGAAAAAAACGTACCCATCCTTATGACCAATACATAAGGCAACAAAAGCAAACTATTAATAAAAAGATTCTTTCTAAATATTTCTAACAAAACACCTATTTACTACTTTAATATTATCTGATTATTCATTTAAGGAAATAAAAAATATATTGGCAAATGTATGATATTATTTGTATAGATTATCAATTATAAAATTTTATTTTTTAGAAAACTACTCAGATATATGCATTCTAGTCTTAAGAATATAGTTATTCATTAAATGAAAATGATGATGCCCAATCAGTTGCTTTATACTTTGTTTTATAATAGACTTCGCAAAAGAGTTTTGGTAAAAAACATCTTATAAAAATCTAAAAATACATGGAATACCTTATCTTGTGCTGAATTTCGATTTTAGAAGTCAATGGCATCCGATTTAGACATTATAAAAGCACCTGTCAGTAAGGAACTCAGAGAATTTGAAGTGCATTTTAAAGCATTGATGAAAAGTTCTGTTCCAATACTAGATAAAATTACGTACTATATGGTACAACAGAAAGGCAAACAAGTACGGCCTATTCTGGTTTTTTTATGTGCTAAAGTTTGTGGTAATCTAAACGCTTCTACAGATGTTGCCGCATCACTGATCGAACTTTCTCATACGGCTTCTCTTATTCACGATGATGTCGTAGATAATGCGTATGAACGTCGCGGTTTTTTTTCGCTCAACGCACTCTGGAAAAACAAGATCGCTGTATTGGTTGGAGATTTTCTGTTGACTAAAGGGCTTCAGGTAGCCCTTGAGACCAATAATTACAGACACTTACATACGGTCTCTATGGCTGTGCAGCAAATGGCAGAAGGTGAATTATTACAAATGGAAAAAGCACGCAGACTTGATATTGACGAGGCTATTTACTTTGAAATCATACGTCAAAAAACGGCTTCATTAATAGCAGCTGCCTGTAGTGCTGGCGCATCTTCTACTACTGATGACGAAACGATGATTGAAAATATGCGCTTATTTGGTGAAAAATTAGGCATCGCTTTTCAAATAAAAGATGACCTTTTTGATTATGGTGACGAAGCTATTGGCAAACCTAGAGGTATCGATATTAAAGAAAAAAAGATGACCTTACCTTTGATTTATGCGCTCAATCAGACCGACAAAAAAACTAAAAACAAAATTATCAATTATATTAAAAAAGATAGCGAAAACGATAATAAAGTACGGGAAGTCATCGCCTTTGTTAAAGATACAGGAGGTATCGAATATGCCGAAACTGTTATGATTAAATATCAGGATGAAGCACTCGATTTACTAAAACTCTTTCCAGAAAGTGAAGCAAGAGAAAGCCTAAAAAAATTGGTTTATTTCTTTACGAATCGTAAAAATTAAAACTTATCAATTCTTATTTCCTTTACAGATTTCGTGGTTAATTCACCCGTAGTATAAACAAAAATGCGGAATGTATCCTTTGTTGTGGATAATTTGGCCACTTTATACTGTGAGTTTTTGCCTTTGGATGCGCCCTGATGTAAGATTTCAATAGACTGTACCTTATAGTTATTTAAAAACTGGCTTAATTTGGCAGTAGCCTCTTTTTTATTTAGAAATTCTTGATTATCAAAAATGCAAAAATCAAGTTGGTCTTGCAAATAATTGCTCACACTTGCCATATCATTATTTTTAATCGCATTAAAAAATGCAGTATCTCCCTGTCCCATCATTTGAACAGTAAAAAACATGAAGGCAGCTATTATATATTTTTGAAGCATCACTTTTCGTTTTAATATTTTAAAATTATTTACTATAACGAATAATACTCAAGAATATTATTTCGTTTTAAGATTGAGACGTTTACTTCTATGTAATGTGTTTCAATTTTTATGCTAAATTATGTAAAATATTGAATATTTAACTATTCAAATGCGTTTTTTACAATAAATGCTTATATTTATACCTTCTAAATTCTCAAATCACATAGCATTATGAATCGCGTTGCTTTAATTATATTAGATGGTTGGGGTATCAATCACAATCAAAATGTAAGCGCTATCGAAGCGGCCAATACAAATGTAATGGGTCGTTTAATTCAAGACTTTCCGTCTGCAACGCTGACTACTTTTGGTGAAGAAGTCGGTCTCCCTGAAGGTCAGATGGGTAACTCGGAAGTCGGCCATATGAATATAGGTGCAGGTCGAATCGTCTATCAGGAATTAGCCAGAATTAATAAGGCTGTCAGAGAAAAAGAGCTTCTTACCAATCCGGTTTTACTTGATGCTGTCCGCTATGCACAAACCCATACAAAAAAAATACACCTCATGGGTCTTGTTTCTGACGGTGGAGTACATGCTCATATCAATCATCTGATTGGCCTATGCGAGATGCTAATGAACTATGAAGATATCAATGTTAATATCCATGCCTTTATGGATGGTCGTGATACAGATCCAAAATCCGGTGTAAATTATCTAAGCCGAATAAATAAAGTTATTCTGGAAACCAATATACGTTTAGCAACCGTTACTGGAAGATATTATGCAATGGACAGAGACAAAAGATGGGAAAGAATAAAATTAGCCTATGATGTCCTCGTCAATAGTAAAGGAATGGCTTCTGTTGATTTTATAACGGATATTCAAAAATCGTATGAATCTGGTGTGACAGACGAATTTATAAAACCGATGTTTAACGTCAATATTTCTCAGGAAATTAGATCAATTTGTCCTGACGATGTCGTTATTTTTTTTAATTTCAGAACAGACAGGCCGCGTCAATTGACAGAAGTGCTTACTCAAAATGATTATCACGAATTCGACATGCACAAACTGCCGCTGTATTTTGTGACTTTTACTAATTATGATCAGGAATTTAGAGGAATTCATATCGTATTCGAAAAGGAAAACCTTAAAAATACACTCGGACAGGTTATTAGTGAAGCAGGTGGTACACAAGTCAGAATTGCTGAAACTGAAAAATACCCCCATGTTACTTTCTTCTTTAACGGTGGTGTAGAAAAAGAATTTCCAGGGGAAGCACGTATTTTGGTCGCATCACCTAAAGTTTCCACCTACGATCTACAACCTGAAATGAGTGCTGTGGAAATAACAGACAAGCTCATAGCATTTGTCGATGAAAATAAACCAGATTTTATCTGTATAAACTATGCAAATGCCGATATGGTTGGTCATACAGGAGTATTTGCTGCAGCAGTAAAAGCGGTAGAAACCGTCGATACTTGTCTCGGCAGATTATTAGAAACCTTACTAAAATATGATTACAAAACAATCATCATTGCTGACCATGGCAACTCGGATGTCATGATAAATCCCGATGGGAGCCCTAATACAGCACATACAACCAATCCAGTTCCCATCATCTTTGTAGGTAAAGATGTTTCAAAGGACAATTACGCTATTCAGAATGGAAAACTCGGAGATGTAGCACCGAGTATTTTAGCACTTATGGGCATAAAACCCTCTCCCGATATGACTGGAGAAGTGATTATTAAATCCGATAATCTATAAATCGTACGATATACACTTTTCTATTATTCGAGATTCGAGATTCAAAATTCTAATCTTATCCTTAGATGATAGACATCTTTTGATGATATTATAATCAGATTGCGCGTTTTTATTTTAAATACAAATCAAAATAATCACTGATTTTTTGCATTAGGTGGATGCGGTCCTTACCTCTGACATTGTGTTCATATCCAGGATATACAAAAAAGTCTACTTGCACGCCATTGGATACCGCCTCTCTAAGGAAATTTATACTATGTTGATAAACAACGGTAGCATCCTGTGTACCATGAATAAGCAAAAGTTTACCTTTCAGATTTTTTACCTTATCCATAAGTATGTTTTCGGCATAACCTTCTGGATTACTTTGTGGCGTGTCCATATATCGCTCGCCATACATAATCTCGTACATACTCCAGTCTAATACCGGACCGCCTGCGACACCGACTTTAAACACATCTGGTTTGAGCAACATAAATGAAGTCGTCATAAATCCTCCGTAACTCCAACCATGAATACCCATTCTATCACTGTCAACAAATGGGAGAGTCTTCAGGTATTCGACACCTTTCATTTGATCTTCCATTTCAACTTTTCCTAATTGTCTGAATATGGCTTGTTCGAATTTTAATCCTCTGTTACTACTTCCTCGTCCATCCATCACCCAGACAATATAACCTTGCTGAGCCATATAATCGTACCAAAGATTGCCACTGGCTGGAAAACGATTTAGATTCATCTGCGCATGAGGCCCATTATATAGATAAACGATGACAGGATATTTTTTTGTCGTATCTAAATCTGCCGAATAGATGAGTTTTCCAAATAAATCTGTACCGTCGTCAGCCTTAAGTGTGACATTTTGAACTATAGGCATATTATAATTTAACAACGGATTTGAAGCTATCAAAAGATTTTTCTTGAATTTTTTATCGGTAGAAATAACGTCAATATTTCGAGGTGTAGTCTCATTTGTCCAATAATCAATCGCATAGTTTCCAGAAGTACTGATTTTAAAATTATGGTAACCAAGATCCGTATCTATACGACGAATAGTACCATCAGTCCATTTTACAGCATAAAGGTGTTTTTCCATTGCACCGTCTTTAGTAGCGGTAATGAGCAATTCCTTTTTCTGCGCATTTTTGCCTACGATTTCATTGACAATCCAGTCACCTTTCGTTATTTGATTGATTAATGTACCATCTAAACGATATCTATACAAGTGCATCCAGCCATCTCGCTGACTCCAATATACAAATTCTTTATTGTCCGGAAGAAAATACAATTCATGGAGCGGCTCTACATACTTATCATCTTGTTCTTCAAAAAGCGTTTTAATAAATGAGCCATTTAATGCATCATACTGATTGAGTTTCATGTGGTTTTGATCTCGGTTTAAAACCTGAATGTATATCGATTTTTCATCCGGTGACCATGTGACATTCGTAAGATACTGATCTTTGGGCTCACCCGTATTTAGAAATACTGTTTTTCCAGAAACCGGATTATATACACCTAAAGTTACTTGGTGTGAAGTCCTTCCAACAAATGGATATTTTACATTCGTATTGACCGCTGGTGTTTTAGACCAATCTATTATCGGATAATCCTCAACCATGGACTGGTCCATGCGATAGAATGCTAAAAGATTGCCTTTAGGCGAAAAAAAAAGTCCGTTATGAATACCAAATTCTTCTCTGTGTACTGACTTTCCATTTACGATTTCATAACTTCCGTCTGTTGTAATCCGGTGTGTTTTACCGTTTTTATCCACATAGTACACATCATTATTCTTTACATATGCTATCGATGAAGATTCCGGATTTGTCAAAATATCTTCTGCCGCCTTCGGGAATATTGCCCATTTTTCCGTTTTACCTGTTTTCCTATTCCATACCATGTATGTTGTATCATTGCGGTAATAAGCGGTATTTTCATCAATCCAAATAAGAAATGGTACATTTTTACCAAAATCGGTTGATCTTAGTAAAGTGTCCGTTTTTAAAGAAGGGACCATTCTTGCGACTAAAGCCGTTCCATAGGAGGTTTTTACCGTTTCGGTATATGCTTCCTGATAAGGAATCCAATCTAAAGGGGATAGATTATTCACTCTTAAATTAGTACTCAAACCCAAAACAGCATCTTTCATCGTGAGTTGCTGCGCATGAAGATTGATGAAGTATCCAGAAAGGATTACGACTACCCAAATTTTAATTTTCATCTGTAAGAACTTTATAATGGGGGATTAAATTGGTAAATCTATCGTTAATTTAATATCTGCAAAAGTACATAATATGTTGATAAGTTACCAAATCATTTTCTTAGTAGGCAAATAAACTGGTGCGCTTCATGCTACCCATTCTTATTATTCGTAAGATTTATAGCTCTTGAACGAATCGTTGTAAGCGATAATAATCTTTTATACTTATACAAACTTGAGCAGTCAGGTTTTGATGCTTGATATTTAATTTATTTTATGTGGTCATTAAAGAATCTGAAAGAGAAATAGTCACTAAAAAACTATCTTCCGCAGAAAAGTCAGCAATATCATTCACCAAGTATAATGCTTTGGAATATTTTACCTATTGTGTACTTTATTTTAAAAAAATGGCGAGTTAAGTGGTTGTGTTACAATGTATAGTAATGATCTCATAAAGTAATAACATCTAAATCTAAAGGGGGTGTATTAAAAGGTCATTTCACAAAAGAAAGATGTTTCTTTATACAATTCTTTATCTTCAAATGGGTTTCATAAATTATTGACATTTTAAGAAGGTAAAAAAAGTCAAGTAAGTATAAATATGACTTTTTATTTCTTTAAAATTACCCTATAAAAGAAATGATTCTAGCATAGCATGTCCATTTTCAAAACAATGTACAACTTATCAAGTTTGTTTTAAATAAAATTTCTTTGTTACGAAATTTCACGTTAGGATAATAAAAAAACCTAAAAAGAGAATACGTTTAAAGCTTAAACAGTCCAACGCTTCCTCCAACCCAATCTTTATCGCGATTGTATTTAACTCCTATCATTTTACCTTTTGAAAGGCGTACAAGATTATTTATGGGAAATGGTGCTTCTTCATCTTTTGGCCATACCATCATCAGTCTAATTTCGACTTTTACCGGTTCGTCAGGTGATTTCAGTACCGGTTCATAGTTCACTTTGCGTTGAAGAATATAATTGGATTTGTTTTCAATCTTGTTAATATCCTCATGAGTAACATCTATGATAACACCGGCTCCAGCAAATGAAAACAAAGGTTTTAAAACGTAATTTTCCAGATCTGACGGTATTTCTTTCAATTCATGTAGAAAATATGTTTCTGGTACATACTGACTTTTTATATAAGGCAAGATATATTTACTGATTCTGTAAAACCAATTGGGATGACCTATCCATTCTACATCAAGGTCATCATTAAAACTAAATTTTAATTTAAGATCAGGTCGCTGCTCTAATTCATCAAAAATAACTCTATTGTAAATTTTTGTAATTTCTTGATCCTCTCCGGCTTCATTTTTATAAAACAGTTTTCTGCCTTTCTTAAATACAGCGGTCAAACAAACGACTTGAAGTCCGATTTCATGCGCTGTTGCAGCCATATCTATATAAGTTGTTTGTTTTTGAGGTTCTATTTCCAATAAAACGACTCCTTTAGGATCAGCTTCTCCTATGATGAGGTCACGAAGCAACGTTTTGTATGTCTCGCGGGTCCTTCCTCCAAAAAAGCAGCTATATGAATTAGAGATTCCATAGGTATCCTGATAAACCTGAGATATCATATACTGAAAAAAATAAACGGAAGGAAAGCCCTGCACTTCGATCAGCATTGGTTTTGGATCACCATTTTCATCCAATGTTATACCAAAATCCATCTGTAAAAAGGTCGTATGTGCATCTTCATTTGGTACGATATGCGAAGCTTCACACAATGCGCCTTGAGTGATTTCCTTAATATCAGGACGCATAATCGTTTTATTAATTTCACAACATGCCTCTAAAAGTCTTTCCTTGAGCAAATCAGGAATAAAAAATGGTGATTCGGCAACTCTAAAATTTGGTTTAACACCATACACTTGCTCTAAATCATGAAGAACTTGATGGTATTTTTCTATGGTAAAGTGATTATTAAAATCGATTCTTGCTTCTTGGATCATGCTAAAACTGTATTATTTTCCTGAATTTTTGCTACTGCATTTTCAATAAATTTTGGTAAAACAGTATCATGAGTCAATGCGATTTTATCTGGATCGTCTATTTGCTCCATCATGGTATCATACTTTTTTTGTCCAAAGTTTTTGATGACGTTTTTTCTGATTTCTTCTTTTTGAAAATGAATTTTCATTCCGAGTGGATCGGCTTCAGGATGAAACTGTGTACCAATAAACTCATCTGAAAATCGCACTGCCATGATAGCACGTTCGTATTCGACATGGTTGCGAATTTTTTCCAATGCCAATATCTTAGAGCCATTCATTCGAAAAATTTCAAGATCTGGCTGAATCAGTTGATAATCGCGACTATCTACGGCATAAAAAGGATCGTATAAATGTTTGAAAATTTCATCATTTTCACCAAAACGAGTCATATGCACTGGCATGATTCCAAAGGATGTAGATATACGTGGAGCCAGGGTACCTAGTTCGAAATAATTACATGCCATCTGGAAAGAATGACAGATAAAAAACATATACTTTTTGTCGTTTTCATTGTTCTTATTGTGTTGCCATAAATTACCCACAAGGTCATACCATGCTTTATCCCAGATACCATCTCCTTCCATTGGATTGCCCGGTCCACCGCTTGAAATATACACATCATAGTTGACATCAGGTATCTCGTGCTTACTTCTGACATCAAATTCCTCAATGTCAAAGGTACTGCTATACATAGCGGCTATATCACGGATACCACGCATACCCTGATTGGGTTTACCCGCATTCATATCCAATAATGCCATTTTTAACTTACCTTCCATCTTTAAAATATATCACCTAAAAATCTTTGTAACAAGATTTGTTATTTTGTTTTTTTTGCTCCTGTTTTTGGTGCTTCAAAAATATTGCTTATAAACTTCCCCCAAGTCAAATTCATCTGGCCTGGTTTGTGATTTTGTGCCTTTTCAATAGCCATCTGGGCTGCATTTTCAACTATCCACTCAAAGTTTTGCTCGCCGACAGAATTTGCATCAGCATCCGGAGCAGGATTGCAAAAGTCAATTGCTATCGGAATTCCATCGCGCACCGCAAACTCTACTGTATTGAAATCATACCCCAAGCCATTACAAAGTGCTTTTGTATAATCTTCAACTTTTTTAAGTAATGCTTTATCCTTTGTAGGGTTATCTACTACATATCTCAAGTGATGCGGATTACGCGGTTCATATGGCATGATGTGTACTCTGTCACCTGCCAGATAATAGCATCTAAAGTAATGATCAAATTCAATTTCTTCTTGTAACAACATCACATCCTGATCTGTTTCTGCGTGTTTTTGCCACATATCTTCTGGACTTGTTACTTTATAAACACCTCTCCAGCCCCCTCCGTCATGAGGCTTCATATAGGCAGGAAACTTTATATAATTGAAAATTCTCTCCCAATCGGTTGGAAATTTTAAATTTCTAAATGAAGTCTCTTGTGTATTATCCGGTCTTTTAAAAGAAGGTAGAAGCACTGTATTTGGAACTGGTACACCTATCGTTTTGGCTAGACAATTGTTAAAAAATTTCTCATCTGCACTCCACCAAAATGGATTATTGACAACTGCTGTACCCATAAGTGCCGCATTTTTTAAATATGCCCTATAAAATGGAACATCCTGTGATATACGATCGACAATCACTGCATATTCAGTCGGATCAGCTTGCTGCACAACATCTACCATTACTGGTTCTGCCACAATACCATTTATATTCTTAGCATTGATACGGTCAACAAATGCCTGAGGAAATGTATTTTCCATTCCAAATAATATTCCTATCTTCTTCATTTTATCTTCTTATTAATGGTTGATGATTTGTTATATCTTATATAAAAACGCAAATATTATATAATAATATCAAATTTCCTACTTATTTAAGTAAAAATATTTCCGGATTCTGACTCGTTTTTTGAATAAGAAAAAGTAATAAAATTTAAAAATAAGCGGTAAGGTATCGTTATTTTACATCGTTTTTGAAAGCGGCACGACGTAAACGGTCATTAATTGCAATGCCTAAATCATGCTCCGGAACTAATGCTGCATATATTACATCAATGTCACAATTGTCTAGATACCGCATACCGGCAAACAGATGAAATGCCGCCTCACCAAAATTAGACTTGGGCGACAAAACAACCTGATGTTGAATAGGTATATTTGGTAAGATTTCATTGAAAGAAATGATTCCTATCCGATTAGGGTCAGCAATTTGTGGTAAATCATTAAAATCTTTTAGTATTAATGGAATCCTCGGTGCATAGTGACTGGATAACATACCTGGTGCTGTAGGATTGGAAGAAGAAGTTTCCCTTACATCTACCGGTCCGATTTCGGCTTCTATACTTTCTACAGATAAGCCACCTTTGCGCAGTACTTCAACCTTGCCGGCTTCGTTGATACCAACAATAGTACTTTCAACACCTACCTGACATGCACCTCCATCAAGGATATAGTAGATTTTATTTCCCAATTGGTCCGCTACGTGTTGTGCTGTTGTCGGGCTTATATAGCCAAATGGATTAGCACTTGGAGCTGCTAGAGGAAAATTCACAAGTTCCAATAAGTGCTGCGTTACCGGATGAGCAGGAATGCGAACAGCGACATAAGGCGAACCAGCAGTAACTAGGTCAGGAATAACTTCTTTTTTCTTTAATAAAAAGGTCAACGGTCCCGGTGTAAATTTACTTGCCAATTGCTGAAATACCAATGGAACACCTTGTACGTATTGATCGACTCTGTTAAAATTGGGCAAATGAATAATCAGTGGGTCAAAAGTAGGCCTTTGTTTGATTGCAAAGATCTTGGTAACAGCATTAACGTCCAATGCATTTGCAGCTAAACCATATACTGTTTCTGTAGGTATTGCGACCGCCTCGCCTCTAATTAAGAGTTTGGCAGCGATGCCGACATCAGCACCAATAAAAGGCGTGTAATCCATATCTGAAACTATGACAATCTACTTAAATTCTTAATATTAAATTTCGTTAACACTTTAATATACTATAAATATAAAAAGTCGAATTTTGTTTTATTTTTATAAACCAATTTTTAATTGGCATTGCTGGTTTATTTGTATTTTAAGATGCACTCATTTGAAAATAAAAAAAAACGACTCAATTACTTGAAATCGTTTTTTTTATTAACTAACAAATCACCTTTTAAAAATGAAGTAATCTTTTTCGATATTTACTTCTAATCTAACAACTATGAAACATAACGCAAAGGTAAGTCCTTTTGTTTCACTACACAAGCAATTAACGCTTTTTTAACGAAATTAAATTTTACGCAACGTCCACAAAATAGCCTTTTTTTAAATTTTATTTTTCAAAAGAGACAAATAACAATTTTTTATAACGAGTGATACTTAAGAAGAAATTGCTTTAATTCTATACTATTTGACTGGCAACGTATATATAAAATATGATTCATTCTTGTAATTTATCTGGTCGAATTTTTGCCAAAACTGCGCTGATGGATACCGGTCTGTTTCTATTGGTTTGGATGACAATAATATTATTCCTCCAACACCTTTATATTGTGCAAAAAGTTTGAGCTCACTTTCTGTAGGTACATATATCTTATCTACCCATTTGAAATAACTAAACGGTGTACCCAAAGGTAATTCATAAAACTTCCTTTCACTATATCCGATTACAGGTGTGGCATCAAATTTATTTAGTGCTACTACTGGTACTTTTTCTGGCACCTTAGCTTTTATAAAAGTTCCTGCTTCTTTTGCATTTGTAAATGGAATCTCATAGTCAAGTTTTACAGCTTTAAATGCATAGACGACATTAAATAAACAAAAAACACCTATAATCGCTCCGATAAATTTTTCTTCTTTTAAGTTTAATCCGCGAAGCTGCATAAGAGAAATAAAGAATACAAACCCCATTCCCCATTGGCGAATACCTCCTAAGAAAAATAAAAAACTAAAGGATATAACTGCCATTAAAAACAAAACCATACTAAACAATGCAGCTTTGTCTCTTTTAAATATAAAAAACAGCCCAATTAATATCAGCAATGAAAAAAATAAACCTAATGCTGTACTTCCATAAGCAAATGTATCATTGGTCAATCCGGGCATATAGATATTTGATAAATTACCCTGTATGGAAGCCAACAACTTTTCCACCCCTTGCCAGGTCTGCCCAGATGTTTTAGCTATATGGTCAAAATCCCTTGGAAAAACCGATATGATGAATACAAACAACCCTAATCCAATACCTCCTAAAATGTTTGGGTTTGTCTTTTGACCGGATATATATTTATCATACCAAATGTAAAACCCAAGTGATACCGCTATAAAAACACCATAAACCTCTGTCTGACATAGTAAGAATAAAACAACACCCAGGGTTTTGGGATTGTAATCCTTTTGTGACAGAAGCCATGACGCCCAAAAAGCAAACACGATTACCATAAAATAACCTCTATTTAATATCCCATACTCAAAAAGTAAAAAATAGGACATTGCAAATAGAATTTTAACAATTATTGGAAACCTAAATCGAACAAATAGGAAGTACAAACCACCAGCAACAGTTATAATATGGGCTATATTAAGTAAAATTATATCATTATGATCATTGGAAAATAACGAAAACGCCTTCAGATATAAATACCAAAGCGCCGGGTGACCCTCATAATATAAAAAAGAGAGCAATTCCCCTATACCTTTATCTTTAGCAACAAACCACGCTTGCCATTCATCTTTCCAAAGTTCATGGTATTGAAATTTAAACCAGACAATAAAACCTAAAAAGAGTAAACCAAAGACGTAATTCAAGTATTGGAACGATGACTTTGCCTTCATATTATTTTTTGATGTCTGACTGATTTATCGTAAACTTCATAGCTTCAATCCCCTTTAAAGAATCTATTCGTGAAAATTGGGAAAAAACAAGTTTATACTTTCCACTCGCCTTAAAATATGCATTTGATGCCAATTCTATTTCTGCATTACAAAAACTTCCACTGCAATTTCCGACCCATTGACCATGATCGTCTGCTAACTCTAAAGAAACCGGATTGGTCACGCGATGTCCATCAGGAAAAACCGTTGAAGCCTGAATATATGTATTTTCATAAGGGAAATCTATGCTATGTTTTACCGCCAAAACAAGATTATATGGACTCATTGTATCCTGAATTTCATATTCAAATACCAATGAATCTGCGTAGGTCCATACACCTTCCATCGTATAGCTATGTGTATATATTTCTTTTGAATTGCAAGAAATAATAAAGAAAGCGGTTGTAATAACTAAAAAGATTTGTTTCAAAACGTACAAAATTTATCACAAAAGTAATGCTTTTTTTGATAAGGAACACCCTGATAATAAAGCATTACACATTATGTATGATTTATTATCCATAACTCCAAAAATCCAATAATAATCGTTATTATTTGACTTAGATTAAGAAGAACGTGTATTTGTAATCTTGATACTATAACTATACGTCGTCCCTAACGGCTGTGGTTTTTCAGATGCTATCTTCTTTTCCGTCGTTATCAGCTTGTATTGAAATGTTTGAGGACTATGTGAATTTCCATCTATTATGATAGCTTGCTTAGTTTGTTCGGTTTGTTTGAATCTAAAGTGAATTGTAATATTTTTATGAAAGGTAATTTTTAATTTTTTAGGGTTTTTAGGAACGATAAATTTCAAAAGCATAACCACTCTGATTGCCTCTGCATTACAAGCTTCATCTAAACCGGCAACGACACGGACATCGTAAACATTACCCTTATAATCTACACTGTATTTGAGATATACTTCGCCGCTAATCTGGCCATCAAGTACGCTTTTAGGGTAATTTAAATTTTCAGAAATGAATTTACTCATAGCTTGATGCCCACCTTTGTAAAATGGATTTTTTATAAAATTATCACCTCTGCTTTCCCTACTCATATCTTTTTGTAAATGTAGTCATTGTTAATTAAATACCAAGAACAAAAATACAATTTAATTAAGAATTAAAATCCGTATAGCTACTAACTGCTAAAAAACCAATATGGTTTATAATAATTAACCTTCATTTGGAATTAAAAATGCTACTAAATTTATGATTTATAATTTACTAATAATATTTATTCACATAATTTCCATTGTATTTGTAGCAAAATATTTACTTTTGACCAATCAATCATAAATGCACATGTATAGAAGTATTCCTTTATTTGTAATTTGTCTGCTCTTTAATATATCCATAAATGCCCAAAGTTATTGGTTTGGTTTTAAAGGTGGCTTAGCTATGAACAATCAATCTTGGGGAGATGGAAGTGCAAGTATTGGTATTAATCGAAACGCATTATTTACATTAAACGGAGATATATTTGCTGAAACGCTGGATAAAGACAATAAAGGTGCACTCTATGCGCAACTTGGTTTTCATACTAGGGGAAGTTCGCTAAGATATTTTAGCAATTTTTATGATTTCAGAACCAATGTAAAGTACAAGTTTCACAATATTGTATTGGAATTAGGTGCTAAAAAAAGTTTGGAATTGGATGAAAAAATGAATGCATACTTCATTTTAGGAATTCGTGGTGAATATACAATAGGAAATAATCTGGGTTCACTTACTTCATTTGGAGAATTGATAAGTCCCGATTACATCCGAAAATTAAATTATGGTGTTACTTTTGGTGGTGGCTTTGAGCGAAATCTAACCGATATGAGCAATATATTTGTAGAGTTTTCCATTCAACCAGATCTATCATTTCAATACGAACAATTTCCGCTCGAAAATATCCGCAATCCGTGGATACCCAACGAAAGAATAACGCTTCCGTTAACTCAAGTCAGAAACCTATCCATAGAAGCCAAAATAGGTATTAAATTTCTTAGAAAAGTAATTTATATAGATTAACCATTAAATCATATTTCCATGAAGAACACATGTTTACTTATTATTACATTACTTGGGTATTTTACTGTAAATAGCCAAATTACAATTACCAATGCAACCTTCCCGAAAGTAGGGGACAAGTTAAAATATGCAACGTTGTCCGGACAAGATGTTTCTTTAGATATGTTGACAAATGCTGGACCTAGAGCTTGGGATTTTAGTGCTTTAAACCGCGGAATAAAATTTGAAGAGTCCTACTTAGAGGCTAAATCGGGTAGCGATGCTTCTACTTTCTTGGATGCAGATATGTATATTTTAAATGGCCTTGAAGAGACATATATTAAATCTAATGACACAAAATTAGTGGCATTAGGTCTTGGCGGAATAAACCCAATATTTAATGTGCCTTTAGCCATCAGATATACAAACCTTCCAACTTTAAGACAAGCACCTTTGTCATTTGTAAATACTACAAAATCCGAGAGTTCATGGAATATTGCCCTACCAGGAAATGTTTTTCCTGATACTTTACTTGCATCATTTCCTGCTGGTTTTAGACCGGACAGTGTAAAAGTACAATTTACTTCAGAAAGCAATGGTCTGATGGATGCTTATGGTACTTTAACCATGCAAAATCAGACTTTTGAAGTATTGAGAGAAAAAGCCAACGTGTTAACATCAACAGATGTTTTTATTAAAGTAGGATTTCTTGGTTGGATTAATATTAATATTGCTTCACAATTTGGCATTACGTTACCTCCATTTATCGAGCAATTTTTAGGTTCTCGTGAAACATCTGAATATCGCTACTATTCAAATGATAAAAAGGAGATATTAGTACGCGCTATTTATGACAACAATGAACAATTAAGAGAAGTTACTTTTGCAGATCTTGGTCAAGTGAGTGCAACTGAAAATGCAATTGCTAAACTTAATATTGATATTTATCCAAATCCGGCAAGTGACCAATTGACGATTTATACAGGTGATATGGAAGATGGCATTTACTTAATTACACTTGGTGATATCAATGGAAAAGTTGTTTATGCTGAACCCGCAAAATTAGGTTCAAACAATAACAAAAGCTTGGACATCAGTAAATTTAACACAGGAGTTTACTTTTTGTCAATCAGAGACCAATTTAATCAAAAGGCAATAACTACAAAAGTTATTATCAGTAGATAATTTGTTTCAATTTTAATAGTATTTTTACATTAATAAGGGACTTTATGTTTCGTCACCTTACATTTTTGGGTTTTGTAATCCGTTTAAAGCTAATACTTGCATTTTTTATAATGGCTATGTCATTACATGGGCAAAAATCACCTGCTTTTTTGACGGATTACAATGCTCATTGGGTTGACTCCGTTTTTAGCAGTCTGACTTTAGAACAAAAAATCGGTCAGTTGCTTATGCCGCGTGGCAATTACTCAGGTAAGGCTCACAATGTAAAACAACTCAAAGAATGGGTCACCCAATACAAAATCGGAGGAATTGTGTTTTTTGCTTCAAATCCTACTGAACAAGCTCGTATTACCAATGAATTACAAGCTTTAAGCGAGGTGCCATTATTGATAGGTCAAGACCTTGAATGGGGTTTAGGTATGCGTTTAGACAGCACACATCGTTTTCCATACAATATGACCATCGGTGCCGCTCCTTTAAATAACGACATACTCATCCGCATGGGTAAGGAAATAGCCAGACAATGTAAGCGTTTGGGTATACATGTTAACTATGCGCCCGTAGTAGATGTCAATAACAATTCAAAGAACCCCGTCATCAATTATCGCTCTTTTGGTGCAGATAAACATATAGTTACTCAAAATGGTCTCGCACTTATGCAAGGTATGCAAAGTCAAAATATACTATGTACAGCAAAGCATTTTCCGGGACACGGTGACACCGAAGCAGACTCTCATTATGCTTTACCGGTGATTCCTCATTCTAGAAATAGACTGGATTCAATTGAACTTTTTCCTTTTAAAACCTTAATTGACAAGGGTTTATCAGGCGTGATGACTGCTCATCTTAATATTCCTGCATTGGAACCAAAAACCGGGCTGGCTTCGACCTTTTCATACAATATTGTCTTCAAACTATTGCGCGAAGAATTAAAATTTCAAGGGTTGACATTTACGGATGCTATGGAGATGGAGGGTGCCGTCAAAAATTATCCTAAAGGCGAATCTATGGTTCGGGCACTTTTAGCAGGAAACGACATTTTGGAAACTTTTATTGAAGTACCACTTGCTGTTGATGCAATAAAAAAAGCGATTCAGTCTAACAGAATTAGCATTGACGCGATTAATGCTAAGGTAAAAAAAATACTTAAAGCTAAAGCCTGGGTTGGACTAGATAAATATCAGCCTATCAAGCTAGATAATTTAATTGCTGACTTGTACTCCGTCGAATGTGAAGTTATCAATCACACCATCACTCAAAACAGCATTACTTGTCTTAAAAATGACCTTGCATTACTTCCAGTTCTGGACTTAAATAAGAAAATAGCTGTTTTATCAATCGGGTCTGACCAAAAATCTGACTTCTATCAAATGGTCAAAAACTATGTTAAAGCCGATTACTTTAGCTTACAACATACTACCAATGATAGTCTGATTGAAAACACATTGAATTTATTGGAAAGTTATGATCTTGTCCTTGCAGCAGCACATTTTACTGATATCCGACCTTCAAAAAAATATGGACTAAACCCACAAAATACCAAGTTGTTAAAACACCTTGCATCTTTGGATAATGTATTACTTTCAATATTAGGTAGTCCGTTTATCTTGACAGCCATACCTGAATTATCGCAGAGCAAAACGTTACTTATAGCTTATCAACAAAGTAAATATACAGAAACCATAACTCCACAGATTATCTTTGGAGCACTTCCAGTTTATGGAAAGTTGCCCATGACTTTTACAGACACTTTTTATCAAGGTATGGGTATCAACCTTCCAGAAAATGGTAGATTGAGTTATACGATTCCTGAGTTAGCAGGTATCAACGGTTATAGGTTGCAACAAGCACTTGATTCGATAATTTATGCCGGTTTGTATGATCACGCCTATCCAGGCTGCGTGCTACAAGTAGCTAAAGACGGAAAAGTAATTTTTAATAAAGCTTATGGTTATCACACTTATGAAGATTGGCCTGAAATACTGACTGAGGAATCTAATGCATTCGTTAAAAATGGTTTCATTGATGATGCTATGGATAATGAGATGAAAAACTATGCTAAACCAGCTTTATCCATATCGGCCGTACAACCCGTGTTCGAGAAGGAAAAAGTACAAACATCAGATCTTTACGACCTCGCATCACTTACTAAAATTATGGCATCCGCTCCTGTAATGATGTCGTTAGTTAGTGAAGGCATACTTGATATCAATAAAAAATTAGAAACCTATATTCCATCTTTAAAAAACACACCGATTGGTTCTGTTACTTTCAAGGATGCTATGGCACATAGAGCAGGACTAAAAGCCTGGATTCCATTTTGGAAGGACGCGATAGATACTTTAGCGACTATGAAAAAAGCCTTTATTCAAAATCCTTCTCTAACAGATATGGCTACCTATCAAGTTAAAAAAAGGGGGTTCTTTAAACGATTATTTGGTGTAAAACCTGTAAAAATACTTGATACACTAGCATCCGTTCAGCATAATCAAACACTTTGGCAGCTAGCTTTAAATCAAGATACGCGCACGTGGAAAAAAAACATCTTTTCGGATAAGTATTCGGCAGCTTATCCTATTCCTGTAGCTCAAAATATGTATTTGAACAAAAACTACACAAATACCATCAAGCAATCAATTAAAAATACACCACTAGAACACCCGGGAAAATATGTGTATAGCGACCTTCATTATTACTTTTATCCCGAATTGGTTCAAAACTTGACAAAACAAAATTTTGATGACTACTTACAAAAAATAAATAATTCAATAGGCTGTCTCGATATGACCTACAATCCTTGGCAAAAAATGCCTGTTGAAGATGTAATACCTACAGAATACGACAGTCTGTTTAGACAGCAACTTTTACAGGGTTATGTCCATGATGAAGGAGCTTCTATGATGGGTGGCATTTCGGGGCATGCAGGCTTGTTTGGAACTGCGAGTGATGTAATGAAAATGATGCAAATGTTCTTACAACAAGGAACTTATGGCAATTCATCTATTATTCGCCCGGAAGTAATCCAACAATTTACGTCCTATCAGTTTCCCGAAGACAAAAACAGACGTGGGCTTATCTTCGACAAAAAAGATATTGCATCAGAAACCCGTAATATTCCGACTTTAAGTTCTGAAAAATCGTTTGGCCATTCGGGATTTACAGGAACCTATACATGGGCAGATCCGGAATTTGGTTTAGTGTATGTCTTTTTATCTAATCGTGTCTATCCTTCCAGACACAACAGCAAATTGATAGACATGAATATCCGTGCAGTGATAGGTGATCTTTTAATAAAAGCAATCCAAACAGAAAACAACTAATACCTGTAAGTTAATGTTCATTAAAATGACATGAAAATAAAAGGTTTTTGAAACTTTAATTTCCCAAATTTGTTTAAATAAAAATCAGTTTTAGAATAGTAATAAGATGGATGCAGTAAAGACACCCGTAATGTTATATACGGAACAAACCCCTAACCCTGAGGCGATCAAATTTGTAACAAATAGAATGTTATATAGTAGTATCGCTGATTTTAAGGATATAGAATTAGCAAAAGAATGGTCGCCGATGGCAACTGAATTATTTCAGTTTCCTTATGTTAAAATGGTACACATCAACAACAATTTTGTGACCATCACGAAAGAGATGAATTACGATTGGCAAGACATCATGCATGAGCTTAAAACTTTCATAAAACAATATGTCAATGATGAAAAAAGTATCATAAAAGACGGTTTTGAGGCTGTAATGGCAGCAATTGAAGAAGAATCTAAAAAAAAGATATTTGCAGGTGACGAAGGTGAAACCATCCAACGGATCATTGATTTGATTGAAACGTATGTAAAACCGGCCGTATCCATGGATGGTGGCAATATCGAATTCAAGTCATATCAAGATGGAGTTGTTACCGTTACGATGCAAGGATCTTGTAGTGGTTGTCCTTCTTCTACTGTTACTTTAAAAGCCGGTATCGAGGGTATGTTAAAACGCATGATACCTGAAGTTCGCGAGGTCATTTCAGAAATGGGATAATCATTGAAAAAAGCAAGCAATAATTTTGTTTCTTAAAAAGGTAATAACAACTTAAATTTATTCAGACCGGTTTTTTTAACCGGCTTTGTTTTTAGGCAAGTTTCGAAACTTGCAAATTTTTCGAAATATGGCAAAGCAACAGGTAACTGGAAAAAGAGGCGAAGATATTGCAGCTGAATATCTGACAAAACTCGGATATACCATACTCGAACGCAATTGGCGAATAGGAAAAGCTGAAATTGATATAATTGCTAAAGACGCTGAAATCCTTATTTTTGTCGAGGTAAAAACCCGCTCATCTGCTCATTTTGGCTCTCCGGAAGAAAGCATATCCACTTATAAAGAAAATCTGATCATTGACGCTGCCGGCAGATATATGGAGCAAATTGGCCATGACTGGGAAATCCGTTTTGATATCATCAGTATCTTATTTGACAATAAAAACTTACCTATCATCAGTCATTATAAAGATGCTTTTTACCCATCCGTTTAATTTAAAATGGCATATTTAATTATTTCGCAGACAAAAATGACTGAATAGCATTTTTGGTAAAATCACTGAGTACAAGTTTTCCACTCATTGCAGCCCTTTCTTCAAGCAATTGATCCCAATGGTCGGTTCCTGTCCAAAATACTTTCTTTAACAACGAAAGCGCTTCAGGGTTTTTAGTAATGAGTTCGTTTGTAAAATGCTTAATGTACGCGTCGAGTTGCTCTGTCGTCTCAAATACTTCAGTAAAAAGTCCTTTTTGCTTTGCCCAAACAGCGGTTTGCCATTCTGTAGCATTAATGGCCATTTGGCTAAAAGCAGAAAGGCCAATCTTTCTTTCTACCGCAGGACCAATAACAAATGGACCGATACCTACAGCTAATTCGGATAATCTAACGGACGCAAATTGTGTTGCCAAACTGTAATCACATGCTGCGGCTAATCCGACTCCCCCACCTACAGCCTTTCCATGTATACGTCCAATTACGATTTTAGGACATTTTCTGATTGCATTAATAACATTGGCAAAACCCATAAAGAAGTTCTTTCCTCTATCAAAATCTGCTATCTGGGACAACTCATTAAAACTGGCACCTGCGCAAAATGTTCGGTCACCTCCACTTTTCAAAATAATAAGTAATGTATTTTCATCCTGACCAGCCGTATTAATATTTGCAACTAAATCTGCAAGCAGATTGCCAGGAAGTGAATTTTGCGCTGGATGAAAAAACTCAATCGTTGTGACATGATTTTGATAATGTGAAGTTACATAACCGTTAGACATAGCAAATATATATTAAATGTTTTTGAAATGATCGTATTCTTCATTCAGGATTCCTCTATTTATAAATCCAATTAGAGGTTGTAAAATTTTAAATGTTTCAATTACTTCCGGAACGAGTTTATCAGAGGTCATGATGGAATCAGGAATCGGTTTTGAGACTATTAAACTTTTGAATTTTAAATATTCAATAGCCGGATCATCCGCTTCATAACCTTTGGGAGGCCTTGATAGCTTTTGACCTTTGATGTCTTCAAAGCCCCCAAACAAATTTTTAAAAGTCGCTGATTCGATGATATTGCTAAATTCATCAAAAAAATATTGAATTTCCTTTCTAACTTTAAAAAGGATATGACTTTCTGGCATCCAAAGTCCGCCTCCGACATGACACATATTTGGCTCTATATGTAGATAATAAGCCCCAAACGGACGCTTTCTGCCACCGGCTTTTAATACAATCCCAATCTGTGTTTTGTAGGGTTCTTTATTATTAGAAAAACGTACATCTTTATAAATCCTGAATGTGGTATCTCTATGTGTCAACCCTTCTAAAGTAGTGTCATAAATGGCCATCTTTTCAGCAAGCTGATCAGCTAGAGAAAAATAGTCATTTCGAAAAGCTTCATAAGCCTCCCGATTTTCGTCAAACCAAAGTTTATTGTTGTTTTCTTTTAAATCCCTAAAAAACTGTAATGTTGATTGCTGTAACATGAAGCAGTTTTATTAGAATCTGAATCCAAACGAAAATTCAAAACCTACATTTCTATCAAAATGATTGGCTCTAATATCCAAATTATTTTCCTCGTCATAATTGTATCTGAGGAAATCCATATTATCATTGGTTACGTCTCTCAATCCAAAGATATATCGTGCTCCAATATAGAATCCTTTATTGACATAGTAATTGATACCACCAGTTATACCAAAATCAAAAACGTTGTACAAATCACCTGTTTTCTCACTTTCTTTATAATTATAGTAAGCACCCGCATCTCTTGCCAAAGTAACGTCAATTCCATCCACCCAAAATGAGGAACCAACAATTGAAGTGGCTATACCTCCTGCTTCATCCTTATAATAATTGTGTATAAGTGACTGTCTAAAATACAAACTATCCGGATCTTTGAAAAAATCTAATGTACCATTTCCTCTCGGACCTACGAGAAATGAAATATATCCTCCACCAAAAAGTTCAATTTTTTTGGAAGCTTGCCATTGAAATGTAATTGGAATTGAAATATAAGCGTTGGATACTTCCATATTGATTTTGGTATCCCCTTTTTTGAAAACAAATGCATTATTTATAGGGAATTTATAATATGCTATATCATCATAATTGTACTTTGTTCCAATCTGCGTATAAAGAAACTCTGCTTTTAGTGCTGTTTTGCTTGTAAATTTATACGCATAATTTGCCCCAAAATGGAATCCATTAGTTAGACTAAATTTTTCGTTTACCCCTGCTTCTATCGGTCCTGAAAATTTAGTATAATTTAACCCTGCACGAATTCCAAAACTCTGTGCTGTACCAAAATTTATACAAGATAGAGCGATTATTGCAATCAATAAATATTTATGCATATGGATACGTTTGTTTATAAATTGTGCAAAGATAC
Organism: Portibacter sp.; assembly: GCA_040391315.1. Taxonomy (GTDB): domain Bacteria; phylum Bacteroidota; class Bacteroidia; order Chitinophagales; family Saprospiraceae; genus OLB9. The sequence goes on from JBEBYC010000010.1 coordinate 65,711, forward strand.
ATGGTTTTATGCTTAAATAAGTTAAAATTATATCAAAGGATTGTCGATTCATAGTAATTTTACAGGTTAAAGAACGTAGTTATGTAGGTAACTATTGGTTTTAATATTAGTTTTGCACCTAAATTTTTTTAAAACATATCATGGGTAAAAAAAATAAACTCAAAAAGTTTGCAGAAATACTTTCTTTCCAAAACGTATATGAAAATTACGATCCAAAATATCCCCGGTTGGTTTCCGGCATGGATATGGAAGTGGATTTAAAGGGAAAATGGGCAGCGCAGCACTTTAAAAATACAAATGCAATAACTTTAGAATTGGCTTGCGGCCGTGGTGAGTATACAGTAGCATTAGCGGAAGCCTATCCAGACAAAAACTTCATTGGTGTAGATGTAAAAGGTGCAAGAATATGGAAGGGTGCTGCTCAAGCTTTGGAAAAGAATTTAAATAATGCCGCCTTTTTAAGGACACGAATAGAACAAATCCATCTTTTCTTAGATCAGGATGAAGTAGATGAAATATGGATTACATTTCCTGACCCTTTTCTACGAGAAAGTAAAGATAAAAAGCGACTGACTTCGTCAAAATTTTTGGATCTTTACAAAAAAATCATTAAAAAAGGGGGAATTGTACACTTGAAAACGGACAGTCCAGTACTTTATGATTTTACATTGGAAACACTTCAAAAATATGAAGGGTCTAATATTTTGTATCAGAATGACGATATTTATGCATCAGAATTAGCATTCAAAGAGCTTGAATTTAAGACCTACTACGAGCAAGAGCACCTTAAAGCCGGTAAGACGATTAAATATGTGAGATTTACCATAAATTGATAATTTCAATATTTAGCCTTAAGCATGTGATTTTTTAAAATTACATGCTGGATTTGATATTTGTGGAAATTGTTTATTAAAATACTAAAATTGCCTTATTAATTCCCTAAACCAATACGAAGCTCTTGGATATCATTTAAAAAGATAGAATTTTTGTGCAACATTTAAAAATATTGAGATTTATGAAGTTTTTTTTACATCGATTTTTATGGTTATTCCTTTTATTTTTAACAATTAGTGCTAGTGCTCAATTGAAAAGCAATAATGAGCGCCCAAAACTTGTAGTTGGTATAGTTGTTGACCAAATGAGGTGGGATTATCTCTACAAATATTATCATAGATATGGTAATGACGGATTCAAACGTTTGCTAAACGAAGGCTTTACAGTTGAAAACACGATGATACCTTATGTACCTACCTACACTGCAATTGGACATGCTTCAATCTATACTGGTAGTGTTCCAGCTATCCATGGTATTGCAGGAAACAACTTTTATATCCGTGCTACACAAAAAGATATGTATTGTGCTCAGGATGACAGCGTTAAAGGAGTTGGCCTCGACCCTGATAAGTTTGATGGCAAAATGTCTCCACGCAATATGTTGACAAGTACAATTACTGACGAATTAAAATTGGCAACAGATTTCAAGTCCAAAGTAATAGGCATTTCAATAAAAGATCGAGGTGCAATTATGCCAGTCGGACATTTTGGTGATGCTGCCTATTGGATGGTAGACGGCAACTGGGTGAGTAGTACTTTTTATATGGAAGATTTGCCAAAGTATATAAAGGATTTTAACAAAACCGACCTTACTAAACAATATATTGACGAAGGTTGGAATACACTATATCCTTTGAATACGTATTTTGATCATGTAAAGGACAAAAACCCATATGAAGGTGCTTTCGTTAAGGGCTTAAGTATAGAATTTCCTATTAAGTTGAGTGACGCAGCTGTTAACCGCGGCAGAGACATTATTAAATATACACCTTTTGGTAATACCATCAGTCTGAAACTGGCTCAAACTGTCATTGCTTTTGAAAATATGGGAAAAAACATGGAGAATGTTACAGACTTTTTGGCAATTAGCTTATCTTCTACAGACTACATTGGTCACCAATTTGCTATTAATTCTGCAAAAATTGAAGATACTTACTTGCGCTTAGATAAGGATTTGGGTGAATTTTTTACCTACTTAGATAAAAATATTGGAAAAGGAAATTATACCGTATTTTTAACATCAGACCATGGTGCAGCCCACAATCCACAGTTTATTTTAGATGAAAAAGGCAATGCTGGTTTTATTTATAAAAAGGAATTGGTTAAAGAACTTGAACAAATTCTTGTCTCTACTTTTGGTCATGAAAACCTTATTTATGCAATGTCAAATAATCAGGTCTTTTTGGATTACAAGAAGATTGATTCCTTACAATTAGATGATCAAAAAATTAAAAATCAAATCATTCGCTTTCTAAAAAAACAGGATGGTTTTGCCTTCGTAGCTGATATGGAATTATTAAGTCAATATAGTATTCCTGAACCTATCAAATCAATGGCCATTAACGGTTACAATTACAAACGAAGTGGTGATATTCAAGTGATTTTAGAGCCTCAATGGTATGGAGCTTACAAAGACAACACAGGTACAACACACGGTGCTTGGAATCCATATGACAGCCATATTCCTCTTGTGTTTATGGGATGGGGAATCAAACATGGTTCCACACACAAATCGGCTTCTATGACTGACATAGCACCAACACTGGCTTCACTTTTGCACATTCAAATGCCCAATGGCTGCATTGGGAAAACGATTGTCGATGTTTTAAAGTAAGTATTTTCAACTGTAATTTTGAATTTAAAGACGATTTTATTAAAAAAATAACATTCTTATCACTTTATTACACCTTAATAAACAGTTATTACTAAAAAAATATTAATTTGCACATTTTTAGAGAAGGAGTTAATTTCAGGTTAAATTTAAGTTTTGTAATTAACATCTTTTAATTTAATGTAGTCTTTAATTTGTTATAGATATTTATTATTTAACAACTAAAAATTTAGTTTCAATGAAAAAGTTCTTTTTTGTAATCCTTACTGGTTTTTTCTCTTTTGCACTTAGTAGCTCGGTCGCTGCGCAAGATCGTCCTGATAGAACAACCGATCACCCTCAGCCTAAAAAAGAAGTGAATGCAACCGAAAAACCGGCAATGGAAGTTAGAAAAATTGAAGTTCCTAGAACGGCCAAACCAGCAAACAAATCGCAAAGCACAGTAAAAGAGAAAAATAAAGTTAAAAGAGAAAAACCTGTGGTTAAAGTAGGTGAACAAAATCGTCAACAACAAGATAAACCAGCAAGCAAAAAAAGACCGAAAATTGATGCACCACAGACTGAAAAGTCAGCGGCACCAGACAATACTAAATAAACCTTTTTTATATAGTTTAAATGTTTAATAGCCCAGATACTTCCACGTATCTGTGGCTTTTTTTGTATCTTTAGGTTAGAAATATTTGAATTCCTTGTAAGGTTTAACACATTGTAATCAAAACGCTTTGAACAACCATCATATAAAAACATTTTTATATTTTATAGCTAAAAATTACTAAAAACTACGCATCTTTGTACTCCTATGCATGAATTATCACCAACATATTTAGACGAACTTAATCCGATACAAAGGCAAGCCGCTACGCACATTGATGGTCCGACAATGGTTATAGCCGGTCCCGGATCTGGTAAGACACGTGTTCTTACCTATCGAATTGCACACATGATCAACTCCGGTATCGAACCGGGGCAAATTATGGCACTTACTTTTACCAATAAGGCAGCCCGAGAAATGAAAGACCGGATTGAAGCCTTAGTAGGCCCTAAGGCACAGCGCGTCTGGGCAGGTACCTTTCACTCAATATTTGCACGTATATTACGTGTTGAAGCTCATAAAATTGGATTTCCAAATGACTTTACTATCTATGATACCGATGATACAAAAAGTGTCATATCCGAAATAATTACTCAGCTTAATCTAGATAAAAAAGTATATACACCAAGTATCGTCAGATCTCGCATATCTAGTGCAAAGAGTAATCTATTAACTCCAAAAGCATACAGTGCCAACGAAGAATTGATGGCTTACGATCGTATGAACCGAAGACCATTGATTCACATCATATACGAAAAATACGTCGCTAAATGTCAGCGTGCCGGTGCAATGGATTTTGATGATTTGCTCTTACAAATGTTTAGACTTTTATATCAAAATCCCGATAATGTCCGTGAGAAATATCAAAGACAATTTAGGTATTTGCTCGTAGATGAATTTCAAGATACGAACTCGTTACAATACGAAATCATCAAACTTCTCGTAATGTATCACGGTAGTGCTAACAATATATGCGTAGTAGGAGACGATGCTCAGAGTATTTATTCCTTCCGTGGTGCTACTATAGAAAATATATTACAAATTGAAAGTGATTTTCCTGAATTAAAGACTTTCAAACTCGAACAAAATTATCGTTCAACTCAATATATCGTTGAAGCTGCCAATGAAGTTATTAACCACAATAAAAGGCAGATTCAAAAGAAAATCTGGACACATCGAACGGAAGGTAGCAAAATAAAAATCAATAAGTCAATGACCGAAACCGAAGAAGGTAAACGCGTCGCTGATATGATTATCGAACAAAAAAACAGGTATAATCTATCTAATAAGGATTTTGCTATCCTTTATCGTACAAATGGTCAGTCTCGTATTTTTGAAGAGCAACTAAGAAGAATAAATATTCCATACAAGATTTATGGTGGTTTTTCATTCTATTCACGTAAGGAAATCAAAGATTTAATGGCTTATATGCGGCTTACAATAAACGATAAAGATGATGAAGCATTAAAACGCATCATTAACTATCCGCGTAGAGCCATCGGTGACACCACAATTCAACAAATTTCTCAACTTGCTGATGAGCATAACATGAGCATGTGGGAAGTATTGAATAAAATCAACTTCAATTCCAGAGCAAAGAAAAGCCTTGTTGAATTTGTCGAACTGATTAAAGTATTTAAAGCTAAAGCAGCCAAAGTAAATGCCTATGACATTGCTTTATACATTTATAGAAATAGCGGTATTGAAAAATTATTAAAAGAAGACCAAACAATTGAAGGTAAGGAAAGGATCGAAAACATCATTTCACTTTTAGATGGTATTCAAGAATTTGTTCAGGATGATGAGTTGGCAGAAGGTGAAAATATAAATACGGACAGAAGTCTTGCAGCTTACATCCATACCATATCCCTAATGACTGACGCAGACGAAAAGAATCAAAATCCCGATCACGTATCAATGATGTCTATCCATGCTGCAAAAGGTCTTGAGTTTCGTTCTGTTTTCATCGTAGGTCTTGAAGAAAATATCTTCCCAAGTTATCTTGCTATGATGGACAATAATGAAATTGACGAAGAAAGACGTTTATTTTACGTAGCAATCACTCGTGCAGAAGAGTTTTTATGCCTTAGCTATGCCACTAGCCGTTATCAATATGGACAGGTACGATACAATGATCCGAGTAGGTTTATAGAGGAAATATCTGACCATAATATTGACGCTATCATCTCTATCAATAAAAAACCAGCATTTGCTGAGCCAAAAATCTTAGGAAGCTTTAAAAAACTGGGTACTGCAACACCTAAACTCAATATTGATCCAAGCCAATTTGTCGCTGCTAATCCACACGATATAAAAAAAGGTATGGAAGTTCTCCACCTTAAATTTGGACAAGGAAAAGTCATTAATGTTGATGAGCGTTTAGTGGCAACCATTCGATTCGATGGTGTCACTGATACTCCCGAAAAGCGCATTATGCTTCAGTTTGCTAAATTGCAAATTGTCCATTGACAAATGTTAATTTAGGAAGAACCCAAATTGAAAATGAAAAGAAACCAACACCTTATACTTTTTCACTTTAATAACACTTTTACTCAGGTTTTGCGCAAGTTTTTAAAAATAAATTCAGTAAAGATTGGAACATAAGTGAATTTTATAGCATTCACCTCAAGTTTGCTTTTTTACTAAACATTCATTATCGCATCCGTATTTAATTAATAGCATTTTGTATATACAGGCTCCAATGAATCCAAAAAAAATCCTCATTATCCGTTTTTCATCCATTGGTGACATCGTATTAACGACACCTGTGGTACGTTGTTTGAAACAACAAACCAATGCTGAAATGCACTTTTTGGTCAAATCGGCTTTTGCCAATGTGATTAAGACCAATCCATATATTGATAAGTGTATTACTTTAAAGGATTCATTAAGTGAGACTATTTCCGAACTAAAAAACGAAAAATATGACCTTATCGTAGATTTACACAAAAACCTGCGTTCATTTCGTATTTCATGGTCTTTAGGAGTAAAGACGATCCGTTTTGATAAATTCAATTTAAAGAAATGGCTTTTAGTACAGTTTAAATGGGATTTGTTGCCTAAAAACTATCATTTGGTAGATCGTTATTTTGACGCTTTACAGCAAATGGGTATTAAAAATGACGGATTGGGGCTCGACTTTTCTATTGAACAAGAAGATGAAAACCAGGCATTACGAATGATCAATACGAACTCCTATCAAGTATTGGTATTGGGTGCAACTTACTTTACCAAACGTATCCCTCAGAATAAATGCAGGGATATCATAGACCATTATTCGGGAACGACCTATTTAGTAGGTGGCAATGATGTCAAAGAATTATCAGACATGCTCACTTACCAATTTCGAGATAAAATTGTAAACACTTGTGGGAAAGTGAGTCTTGGCGTAAGCGCTGCCCTTATCAAACATAGCTCAAATGTCGTCACAGGAGATACAGGTATGATGCACATTGCTGCTGCGCTTCAAAAAGAGATCGTCGTCCTCTGGGGTAATACCATTCCGCAATTTGGTATGTATCCTTACTATGGTCATAATAACAAGGAAAAACACATCAATAAGGAAGTTTTGGGTTTGTCATGTCGCCCATGCTCCAAACTAGGTTTTGACCATTGTCCTAAAGGGCATTTTAAATGTATGCACGAAATTGAATTTTAGATTTTCAAATTAAAATTTCCTATTTTTATAATTAAAGATGCTTATTAAAAAATATTTTTTTGATATTAATTCCATAATTTGAAACTAGTACAATATCTTGCACGATATTTGTATAATTACTAAGCATTAACGTAATAACATGGGAGAACAAAGAGTATCATCTGTAGACGATCAAAAGCAAATGCAAAAATTTGTAAGATCTTTATTAAATGATGTAGCGGCCTTGGATTATATGTTGGAAAATGATTTATTTGAAAACGATATTCATAGGATTGGTGCTGAACAGGAAATGGTCATGGTGGACAAAAACAATTTTAAGCCCGCTTTGGTCGCAATGGAAGCATTATCTAAAATGGAACATTATCCATGGGTAGAAACAGAACTTGCAAAATTTAACCTAGAAACAAATCTCGATCCCCGTAAGTTTGAGAAAGATTGTTTTAGTGCTTTAGAAAAAGAGAATACTGAAAAGCTAAATAAAATCCAAGAGGTCTTAGATGGAATGGATACCTCTATTGTACTAACTGGTATCCTCCCAACCCTAAGAAAGTATCATCTGGATATGGAAAATCTCACTCCTAAAAAAAGATACTTTGCACTAATGGAAGCACTCAATAAGCAACGAATCGGCGAGTCATACGAATTGCGAATCATGGGTATTGACGAACTTTTAGTCAAGCATAGCTCACCATTACTGGAAGCCTCTAATACCAGTTTTCAAGTTCACTTACAAGTAGCTCCAAAAGATTTTGTCAAAATGTATAATATAGCACAAGCGCTCACAGGACCTATGATGGCTATTGCTGCAAACAGCTCTGTAGTATTTGGCAAACGCTTGTGGCATGAGACGCGAATTGCCTTATTTCAGCAATCACTTGATACACGTACCAGCCACGATCACATGCGTGAAAGAAGCCCACGTGTTATTTTCGGACGTGACTGGCTTAAAGATTCTATTCTTGAGATTTACAAAGAAGATATCGCTCGATTTAGAGTATTATTGAGTAGTGACATTGAAGAAGATAGCCTCGCCTTGCTTAAAAATAAACAAATTCCTAAACTTAGAGCGCTTCAAGTTCATAATAGTACGGTTTATCGATGGAACAGACCGTGTTATGGGATAAGTGAAAATGGAAAACCACACTTGAGGATTGAAAATCGTATCCTTCCTTCCGGCCCAACTGTTATTGATGAAGTAGCCAATGCATGCTTCTGGTTGGGTTGTATGATTGGATTGAGTATGGAGGTAGATGATATTCGCGAAAAAATGTCATTTGCTGATGCTCGGGACAACTTTGGAAAGGCAGCAAAATTTGGTATAGACAGTAAATTTACTTGGTTTTATGATCGTAAGATTTCAGCTGAAGATTTAATTTTCGAACTGCTTCCTATTGCCAAAAAAGGACTTGAAGCCAAAAATATCAATCCTGAAGATATTGATAAATACTTAGGTATCATCCGAATAAGAGCAGAAAAAAACATGACTGGTGCCAGATGGCTCCTTCGGTCATTCACAAAACTATCCGAAAAAGTAAATACAGATGAAGCACTTAGTGTCCTTACAGCAACGATGATTCAAAATCAACAAACCAATAAACCCGTTCACGAATGGGATCTTCCTAATTTTAATGACCTTAAAATGTATCGCCCTTCACATTTAAAGGTATCCGATTTTATGCTTACTGATCTCACGACCGTCCAAAAAGATGATATCGTGGATTTAGTTGCTGAATTGATGAATTGGCATACAATCCGATACACACCTGTTGAAGATGCTAAAGGTAAACTCGTCGGGCTGATTACAGCACGTTTACTTTTAAGACACTATATGCAGTGTAAAAATAGTAATAGCAAAAAGGCAACTTTAGTTTCAGATATAATGATAACAAATCCAATTACTGTAACCCAGGAAACGAATATCATGGATGCCATGAGAATTATGACCGAGCATAAAATAGGTTGCCTTCCGATAGTTCAAGGAGATGAATTGGTCGGGCTAATTTCTGAAAAAGAATTTTTAAATATTGCAGCCAGTCTTTGGGAAAGAATTTAAACCAATGCCTTATCTTCAAGACTAAATTAATGCCACCCATTTTTACAGATAATCTATTCAATATAAAATTGAATTAGTAGCCCATAATTTGTAATATTTAATTTTTTTGTGTTTAAAATATGATTTTAGACAAGGTTTTACTATGTAAATAATCTTGAAAACATAATCAATTTTACTACAGCTTTCGTTCATTATTAACTTGGTGTAGTCATCATTAACAAATATTTTTACTTATTCATGATGCGGCATTTATATTGCTAAATTTAAATGAATAAACGGTAATATTTATAAATTTTTTATTAATATTAAAACAACTTTACTAGTGTTTATGTGTTTAAAAGGTTAAGATAGTATTTTAATATGATTATTAAATATCTCCTGATTTCTATAATAATTTATTTCGTTGCGACAAAGTTTCTGCGACCCGTTTCAAATGTTGAAAAGTCTCAAAATAGCAATGATAAACAACAAAAAACTTATAGAAATCAAACGCATGATGATTATATTGATTACGAGGAAGTAAACTAAAATATAGATTTATAATTGTGGATTTAACACCGTTAAATAAATTACTAAGTGGCCAAAAATCATTTGAAGCCAATTATAATATTATTGACGAGACAAAAGACTATATCGTAGTTTTTAAAAAAAATGGAATAGCCGTTCAAGTTACGGATAAAGAAGCCGAAGACCTTGAAACGAAGCTTTTAGAAAAATACAGTGGTCAGGTATTTGTTTTAAACAGGATAGATCAGCCAGTGACAGGTTTAGTTATCTTTGGGAAAAATAAAGAATTTACTGCAAAATTTACAGAATTGCTTAAGGCGCGCGAGGTTAAAAAGACATATCTTGCGCTTGTTTCCGGAAATCCAGAGAAGGAACCAACTGAACTAAAACATTATCTTAAAAAGCTACATAACAGAGCAATGACTGCCGATGAAAAAATCGATAGTTCATATAAATCCTGTAAATTAACTTATACTTTGTTAAAGTCCTTTGATAATTATCATCTTTTGAAAATTGATTTAATAACAGGAAGATTTCATCAAATCAGAGCACAATTAGCTACGGCCGGTATGCCTATAAAAGGTGATTTAAAATATGGTTCAAAAAGACCAAATATTGACAGAAGTATAGGATTACTAGCTTACCAATTGATATTTATCCATCCTTTTACCGGAAAAGAATGTGTATATACTTCACCATTTCCAAAAAATGATGTCCTTTGGAGTTTAATTGAACAGGATGAAATATTAATAAATAATTTAAGGGGTAATTAACTGCGTATAATTAAATTAAAAAAACTCAGATATAAACATGATTGAAACCTAACCATTGTCTATACCTGAGTAGTTCACTTTATATTTATTTTACGAGTTCTAAGCTTCTTTCAACAAACTTAGACAAAGCTTCTCCACTTAACATACTTTGATTAAGCAATGCGAGATCGTGCAAATAGGCCGCAAATTCAGCTTTTTTATCAGCACTTTTCATTTTAAGCAATTTGTCTACTATCAAAGGATGATTCGTGTTGATAAGAATATTGTACATATCCGGAAACATGTTTGAATCCATCCCTTGCATCGCCTGCATCTCCTTCATTCGACGCATAAATTCGGGTTTTGTAATGACAACCGGCTGTTCATTTGGAGACATGGCTTTAAGTTCTATTTGCCCGGAGTTTGAATCATGGATTGCACTAGAGAAAATTTCTTTTACCTTTTCTTGATCTTCCTGACTTAGAACAGATTCAATGGATTCGTCTTTTTGTATTAGATTATCCGGTGTATCTGAGTCCACTCTTACAAAGGTTATATCTGTACCCTTATATTCAATATGCTGCATAAAATGATTATCAATAATATTATTCATTGCTAGAATATCATATCCACGATGCTTAACAGCCTGAATATATCCATATTGTGCATTACTGTCATTGGTATAGATATAAATAACTTTGTTATGTTTATCTGTTTGTAAAGCTTTTACCTTCTCTTTGTATTCTTCTAAAGTTGAATATTCACCATCAACATTTTTCAACAATGCAAAACCATTTGCTTTTTCATTGAATTTTTCATCAGATATCATACCATATTTTACGAATGTACTGATCTCATCCCATTTTTCTTCATAAGATTTTCGGTCAGCTTTAAACAAAGATTGAAGTTTTTCTGCTACTTTTTTAGAAATGTACGTATTTATCTTCTTAACATTTGCATCCGATTGAAGGTAACTTCTGGAAACATTAAGTGGAATATCCGGAGAATCTATCACGCCCTGAAGCAACATTAAAAATTCCGGTACGATTTCCTTAACATCATCCGTTATAAATACCTGATTACTATAAAGTTGTATTTTATTCTTTTGTACCTCAAAATTATTATTCAACTTAGGAAAATAGAGTATACCAGTCAGATTGAATGGATAATCGATATTGAGATGTATCCAAAACAAAGGTGGTACACTCATTGGATAAAGTTCACGATAAAAATCCTTATAATCTTCATCCGTCAAGTCAGACGGTTTTTTCTTCCAAATTGGATTCGGATTATTTATAATATCATCTACCTCAGTTTTGATTTCCTTTTTTTCATCACCTTCACCTTCCCAAGTTGATTCGGTTTTTGTACCAAATTTTATCTCTACAGGAAGGAATTTACAATACTTATTGAGAAGTTCCCTGATTTTATACGACTGGAGATATGCTTTATTTTCTTCGTTGATAAAGAGGATAATCTCCGTACCTCTTTCTATTTTGTCAGCTGGAGTAATTGAATAGGAAGGATCGCCTTCACATTCCCACATTATAGCCGGATCTTCCTCACGGTAAGACTTTGTGATGACCTGAACTTTATCCGCTACCATAAAAGCTGAGTAAAAGCCCAGTCCAAAATGGCCTATAATAGCCGCATCATCTTTGTATTTTGCTAAAAATTCTTCTGCTGAAGAAAATGCAACTTGATTTAAATAACGGTTTACTTCATCCTCAGACATCCCTATACCTCGATCTATGATGTGAAGTGTTCCATTTTCTTCATTGATTTTAACTTCAATCTTTGTATCACCAAGTTCGCCTTTTACTTCACCTTTAGAAGCTAAAGTTTTTACCTTTGTTGTGGCATCAACTGCATTGGAAATGAGTTCACGTAGGAAAATCTCATGATCCGAATACAGAAATTTTTTAATAATTGGGAAAATATTTTCTACCTGTACAGATATATTACCTTTAGACATAACTATGATTTTTTTATTATAAAATTAGGTGGTCAAAGTTTGTGCCACACCTTTTTTAGTGCCAATTTGACAGTGTTTAAGTCAATTTTGACATGAAGTTGATAATGCAGATACTTATTAAGTGTATATTTTTCGAGACCAATTCATTTAGCTTAATTATGGATTATCTTTAAAAAGTTATTTCTTTATAATGATTATAAATAAAGTGATGATTGATACTTGATATAATTGAATATTCATTCAAAGTAAAATATTTATTTAGTTTTGTATGATAAATTCATTAATATATTATTTAACATGTTGAAAGTAAAGTTATTAAAATTCTACCCAATACAATTTGTATTAATTCTAATTATTTTGAATAGTTGTGACACCAAACAATCTTATACAGTGACTGATTGGCAAAAAGATAACTTATCTGATAAAGTTGAGATGATTAAAACAACCATTTATAGCGTTTTAAATGAAAACGATACCTTTTTCCGAGGAGAGTTAATTAGACATTATGAAGAATACTATAATAGTATGGGTTTAAAAACGAAAATCGTTAAATATTATTCAGGTGGAAGTTTAAACCAAAAAGAATTTTACTATTACAATAACAAGGGGTTTATCAAAACAAAAATGGTATATACACCTAACGACAAATTGAGATTTAGAGTAGAACATATTTACGATAAATACGGCAAAGAAATCGAGGTTATATATTATAATTTTAACAATATTATTACCAATAGGATCATAAACTCTTTTGATAAAAACCATAATAAAGTTGAAGAAGTAAGCTATATTCATGCCGATTCTTTAGCTTATCGCAAAGTATTTTTTTACGATGGAAGTAATAAAATCGAAGAGCAAATCTTTAATGATGATGTAGAATTACGTCACTATACAAAATATACATATGACTCAAATGGAAAAGAAACCAAGTTAACATATTTCAATCCAGACAATACTGCAAATATGATCATCAAATATTTTTACGATAAACACCAGAATTTGTCTGATGAAGTATTTTATCGTCCTGACAGCCTTATAGCCAGATGGAACTATGAATATACATACGACAATCGAGGCAATTGGATATCTAAAATTCGCATTATGAATCATAATGGTTTAGATATGTTTGAACGGGATATTAAATACTACAATTAAATTAATGATAGAAATATGATATAATTAATGCAATCAATGTTTTTACATTATTCATGATAAAAATTTGTCAAATCATATGAAATTTCAGCGCAATGAAGATGAAAAAATTGGCAACAAGTTTATTGAAAACAAAATACGATATCTTGTACATAATAGGAAAATTCAATCTAAGTTTCAAATACTAATAATTCCAATAAATCCATAGCAATTAAGATTAGATTCTTAAACGAATCGTTTCCAAATCATACGTCTGATATACCTACTTCAACATGCATTGAGTTATATAAATACCATGAAGCTTTCCATCAATCATATTCCCAATTTAAATTTAATCAGACAGATACTTTCTTGTGCTTCTTTTTCATTTTAAAAAGCCTGTATTTATACTTTTTTTGTGTTTTTTTATACTATTTTAAAAATGTATTCAAAAATTTAATACGCAATATTTTTTTAATCATAATGAACCTTGCATTCCTTGCTTGTTATATGTTTATAAATCATATGGCACAGGTTTTTATTACCGAGTGGAAAGTTCCTGCAAGACACAGCACGATTTCATACTAAAAATCAACCACATAAAATATAGATTATTCTTGAATACAAGAAACCATATCAGGTTCTAGTATATGGACGGTTGAAATAAACGAATCCGTTACCATTAACCTGAAAGCTTTAGTAGGTGAAACATATTAGGTCATCATTACAGATAGGTATGGTTATTCAGACGTAGCAGAAGTAATCATCAATACACTTCAAAAACGAACAATATCTAAATAAAATAGAAATGCTAATTTTAAATCAAATTCGAATATGATTTGAATTTGATATTACAATGGTTTATACCTGAGCAAAGATAGAAATACAAACTACATTTTAAAACCTGCTTTGGCACTAATATCAAGCATTTTATCAATACAAGCACGACCTTTCACCAATACTTCTGGATCCAGAATAATCTCTGGGAGTTCATATTTAAGGCTCAAATACAATTTTTCAAGTGTGTTTAGTTTCATAAAAGGACATTCGTTACAAGCACAGTTTGTAGATGGTGGTGCAGGAATAAAAGTTTTATCAGGCGAACTCTTTTCCATTTGATAGATGATACCAGGCTCAGTAGCAACGATAAAGGTTTTTGCTTCGTTTTCTTTAGTATATTTCAACATTTGTGAAGTCGATCCTATATAATCCGCAATTTCCAAAATATGATCTTCACACTCAGGATGTGCAATAAACTTAGCATCGGGATAACGCGCTATGAGTTTTGTTATTTTTTCATTAGAAAAGACCTCATGCACCATACAGGATCCATTCCAAAGTATCATATCCCTGCCTGTCTTTTTAATCAGATAAGCTCCTAAATTCTTATCTGGTGCAAAGATGATACCTTTGTCAGCAGGTACACTATTTACAATGGCTTCTGCATTTGAAGACGTACAGCAAATATCTGTCAGCGTCTTCAAATCGGCGGAGCAATTAATATAGCTAATCACGACATGGTCAGGATATTTTTCCTTAAACATTGAAAACAAAGGAGCTGGACAACTATTAGACAATGAACATCCGGCTTTTAAATCAGGGAGAACCACTTTTTTGTTTGGATTTAACATTTTTGCAGTCTCTGCCATAAAATGAACACCAGCAAAAACAATGAGATCAGCATCCGTACTTTCAGCCTTTTGAGCTAAACCAAGACTATCACCTATATAATCTGCCACATCTTGGATTTCTGATTCTTGATAAAAATGAGCAAGAATAATGGCATTTTTCTCTTGCTTTAGTTTGTTGATTTCTACTACTAAATCTAAAGTAGGATCAACATCAATATCTAAAAATCCTTTTCGTGGTAATTGCTGGATTGCTGCTTCTAATGTCATGTCTTATATTTTTATATCAATGATTATAAAAAATTATATAAATCTAATATTAATTTTCATCCAATTCAATTGTACTTAACAAGCCATAATGGTCTGAAAAGTTATCCTTAATGATGTCTAAAGTTGCCGCTTGCATTGAATTATCTACAAAGATATAATCTATTCGCAATAATGGAATTTTTCCACCATAAGTAGTTCCAATACCCATACCTCGTTCTCTGAATACATCTTTGCCATATTTAGACAACACATTGTAAGTATAAGACTGCGGTGGATCGTTTAAGTCACCTGCTAGAATAACTTTATGTGGGCATTTTTGAATATGCGTAGCAATTTTTTCAATCTGTCGTGTACGCTGTAAATGCCGGTTTTTATACTTTCTAAGCATACCTTTAATATCATACCAGGCTTGCTTTTGGTTTAACTCGGGTTGTATTGTAAAATTGTCTGCATCTTTACTAATCTGATTTGATTGAAGATGAAAACTATATACTCTTATTGTTTTATTGTCGATACGAATATCCGCCCATAAACAAGAATTGGTGATAGTGCCAAAATCAATTGCTCCCTTGTCTTTAATAGGAAATTTGGATAAAATTACAGCTCCTTTGTTTTTTAAATGGTGCATCTGATGCTTAGGAAAAGCATTTTTTAAAATATCCCTTGCATAATCTCCTACTTCCTGAATACAAAAGATATCCACATCTTTATATTTCTCTAAAAAATTTATAAAGTTTTCTTTTTTAATTTTTCGTTGGTCTGGTTTTTTGTCATATCCGTAGAGCGCATTACTTATGTTGTACGACATCAATACAACGGCATCTTCACTGTATTCGATCTTTTGACTATTAAAACCGATAAATCCTTTTATTTGACTCCATCCAAATAAAACGCAAAATAGAGATACCAACACATATTTTGATTTTTTAAACACCCAAAATACGATAAACAGCAAATTTATGATTAAAAAAACAGGGTAAAAAAGGCCAAAAAAAGCAATTGTCCAGGTTAGAGATGGATCTACTTTAGGTGCTAGATAAGCAAGAAGCAAAGCGACTGCAAACCCCAAATTTACTATAAGTATTAACCTGTCTAGAAACTTCAACTTTTATTTTTTACTGGCCAAATATAAAACTTCCTTTTCTTCTTCTGTCAAGCTTTCATAACCCTTTGCTTTAATTTTTTCTAAGATTACATCCACACGTGTTCCTAGGTTTTCATTTTCTTTTAGTGGTTTTCTACGTTTTAATTGCTCAGATTTATGAGACACTTTTAATGGGCTTGAAGCTTTGGAAAATATATTTGGTTTTGTTTCTTTTAATTTTTTTAAAAAAAACCACGATGTTAAATCTATACCTTTATTTAAAAGAAAGACAAATAAAAATCCAAAAGCAGCACCACCCAAATGCGCTATATGCCCGCCAGTATTAATATTTCCTGCTGTACCGATAAGATCAAAAAACAATATGGTCAACCCAATATATTTAATTCTTACAGGACCGATTAATAGCAAATTCATAATGTAATCAGGAGCCGTCATCACAGCAGTAAATACGATTGCTAATGTCGCTGCTGATGCTCCTAATGCCATACTTCCATATCCTGACATCCATGGATAAGACAACATATAAAATATGGCACCTACCAATCCTCCCATAATATATACAGGGAGTATCCTTCTATCTCCTAAAAGATCGCCGGCTATATTGCCAAACCAGTACAAAATCAACATGTTCATAGCCATATGCCAAAATCCCCCATGTAAAAACATATGTGTAATAATGGTCCATGGACGATATAAAAAAGTAATCAAATCTCCCGGTAATGCTAAATAGGGAAGTATGTGAGTAGTATAAATTTCAGGTAAAAAAGCAGCTAATATCGCTGTAACGACATAGATACCAACATTGATTATAATAATCTTTGTTAGCATATTGCCGTAATTAAAAGCGGCGTTTACATCCTTAAAGACAGACTTAAACATAAGTCAATATTTTTTTATTGAAGATTTTGCATCTTCCAAAATCTAACCATTAAAAAACCCAAAATAGCTCCTCCTATATGTGCAAAATGACCAATTCCCTGTTGTGTTCCTGAAAAACCATAATACAATCCCAAAACAATTAATCCTAACGCCATGTACTTGGCTTTTATAGGGATTGGTGGAAACAACAACATCAGTTTTACATTGGGAAACATTGTCGCAAAAGCCGCCAAAACACCGTACGTTGCTCCCGATGCACCCACCATCATTCCACCTGAAAAATACATTTGTGCTATGGATGCAAATAATCCACAACTCATATATAAAATAAAGAATCGCTTAGGTCCAAGACTTGCCTCAACCCAAGGTCCTAAAAAATACAAACCCAACATATTAAACAACAAATGCATAACGCTACCGTGCATAAACATATGGGTAATAATCTGCACTGGTTCAAATTGATAGATTATGCCTTCGATATTATATGTCTGACCTGGTGAAACCAAAGTAAAAAAACGATCTAAACCTGGTATAGGTATTAGATAATTTACCCCAAAATATACAATAATATTGATAATAATTATATTCTTAACGACCTCGGTGATTCTTGACATCTACTATAAAATGATTATGTGTTAAAACGTTTTATTAATTCATTCTGTTCTATGATGATAAAGCATTTTTTTCCATTCGGACTATTATGTGGCATCATACAATCAAATAATTGTTCTGTTAAAGACACCATTTCTTCTTTTTCAAGCCTTCTATTTCGCTTCAATCCTGAAGATGCAGCCATAGATCGCGATAAACTTTCTTCAATGCCAATTCCTAGGTCTTTATTCTCTGTATAATCGTGAATAATTCCATTGACCAAATCAACCAAATCAATATTAGTATCCAAACCTACAGGTGTACCATGAATAATAAATGTATTGTGTCCAAAATCCTCCATTTCAAAACCTAACGCATTGACTTTATCCAATATCTCTTTTAGGATAATACTTTTATCAGGGCTAAGCTCAAATGTACGGGGAAACAACTCTTTTTGAATAGTGGGTTTTCCTTTATGAAAAATATTTTGATAATGCTCATAAAGGATTCTTTCATGGGCGGTTTGAATATCTATCAACATCAATCCTTCTTTTGCCGGCAGCACGATAAACTGTTTATTAAGTTGAAATACCGAATTGTAATTATATTCATGTACTTTCAACTCGGCCTCTGATAAACCAAATGCTTCATTTTCTAAATTTGATGCATTTATTTTTTCAGACGAACCTACTTGTTGCAAACCTTTATATATTTCTTCCCAATTTTCTACAGATTTTTTTTCAGGTTTTTGCCATCCAGATTTTCCAAACAAACCTTCAGATGGATTTTGACTATCTACTCGTTGTCGCTCGGTATTTTGACCTGAATTGTCGGAGTATTTATCAATAAAATTGGTATCAATATTAAAATCCAACGAAGAACCAACATGATATTGTCCTAAGCTGTGACGTAAACACACCCTTATATAATTATAAATCAACCTTTCGTCTTCAAACTTGATTTCTGTTTTAGTAGGATGCACATTGATATCAATATTTGCAGGATCTATTTCCAAAAACAAAAAATAAGTCGGATACATCTCCTTAGAAATCAAATCTTCATAAGCAGATCGAACGGCATGATTGAGATAATTACTCTTAATAAATCGATTGTTGACAAATATAAACTGATCTCCGGCTGTTTTTCGTGCAGATTCCGGTTTTCCTGCAAATCCGGTTATATTAACAACTTCAGTCTCTTCATTAACTGGTACAAGTTTATCATTAATATTTTTGCCAAAAATACCAACAATTCGTTGTTTAAGATTGCCTTTCGGTAAATGATATACTTCATTACCGTTGTGATCCAATGAGAAAAAAATTTGTGGGTTTGCGAGACTTACCCGATGAAATTCATCCAGGATATGCTTCATTTCTACCGGATCGGACTTAAGAAATTTGCGTCTGGCAGGAACATTATAAAACAGGTTTTTTACTGTAATCGTCGTTCCCTTCATTGCTTGTACTTTCTCAGATTTAGTGATTATACTACCCTCATTTATGTAGCGATGTCCCATTTCCTCATGATCCGGGCGTGTTATCATTTCTACATGTGCTATAGCTGCTATAGAAGCTAGTGCTTCACCCCTAAACCCCATCGTTTTGATAGAAAACAAATCATGAGCTGAAGCAATTTTTGAAGTTGCATGCCGCTCAAAAGACATACGCGCATCTGTTTCAGACATACCTTTTCCATCGTCGACAACCTGAATCATTGTCTTTCCGGCATCTTTTATCACCAAACGGATTTGCATACTACCTGCGTCGATAGCATTTTCCATAAGCTCTTTTACTACCGAAGCCGGACGTTGAATCACTTCTCCAGCGGCAATCTGATTTGCAATGCTATCCGGTAATAATCGTATAATATCAGCCATATCGGTTTCCTTATTTTGCCTTGAAGATAGATCTTATCTGAATCCACCACGATAAATTAACGTACAAATCGCTAACTTTAAATCAAAATAATCTGCTCAAAGATTACACATCAATATTGGCATAACGTGCATTCTCTTCGATAAATTGACGTCTTGGGGGAACTTCATCACCCATGAGCATACTAAATACTCTGTCTGCCTCCACGGCATCATCTATAGTAATTTGTTTTAGGATTCTGGTATTAGGATCCATCGTTGTATCCCACAATTGCTCTGCGTTCATCTCTCCAAGACCCTTATAACGCTGAATTTTGATACTGTTGTCATCTTCTTTTCCATCTGCATATTTTGCAACTGCTTCCTTACGCTCTTCATCATTCCAGCAATACACAAAGTTTTTACCTTTTCTTACCTGATACAAAGGCGGTGATGCAAGGTAAATATGTCCTTGCTCAACGAGTGGCCTCATATATCTAAAGAAAAATGTTAAAATCAATGTCGCAATGTGACTACCATCGACGTCGGCATCGGTCATGATTACAACCTTATGATATCTGAGCTTTTCGATATTTAATATTTTATCACCATCTTTCTCTTCTATACTGACTCCAAGCGCCGTAAATAGGTTTTTGATTTCTTCGTTTTCATAAATCTTGTATTCCATGGCTTTTTCAACATTCAGAATCTTACCTCTTAATGGCAAGATCGCCTGAAAATTACGGTCTCGCCCTTGTTTGGCTGTACCGCCCGCCGAGTCCCCTTCGACTAAGAATATCTCTGATTCTACTGGATCTTTTGATGAACAATCGGAAAGTTTTCCAGGAAGTCCGGTGCCAGTAAGTACATTTTTACGTTGTACCATCTCCCTTGCCTTACGTGCAGCGTGACGCGCCGTAGCAGCCAAAATTACTTTGTCTATTATGCGTTTGGCCATAACTGGGTTTTCTTCCAAGTATGCTTTGAGTGTATCACCTACACAACGCGAAACGATACCATTTACTTCTGAATTACCCAATTCACTTTTAGTCTGTCCTTTAAATTGTGGTTCAGGTACTTTTACAGAAACAATTGCTGTCAATCCTTCTTTAAAGTCTTCACCCGAAATTTCAAATTTTACTTTTGAAAACAAACCTTTATCATCGCCATATTGCTTAAATAACCGCGTAATTGCTCTTCTAAATCCTGCTACATGAGTTCCACCTTCTTTGGTAGAAATATTATTTACATAAGAAAATATATTTTCCTGATAGCCTGTATTGTATTGCATCGCTACCTCTACTTCAACATTTTCTTCTTTACCCACAACATATATTGGCTCTTCAATCAGTGGCTGTCTGGTTTCGTCCAAATATTTAACAAACTCCTTTAAGCCACCTTCTGAATAAAACTTAGCATGTTTAAATGTGCCGTCTTCATTGGTTTCTCTTTCATCTGTTAATGACAGATACAACCCTTTATTCAAATAGGCTAATTCCCGCATTCTGGAAGCCAATACTTGAAAACTAAAAATTGTCGTTTCGAAAATGGATGCATCCGGTAAAAAGGTTATTTGTGTACCTGTTTTATCTGAATCTCCTAGTACATCTACACTTGTTGTAGGAATTCCTTTGCTATATTCCTGTCTATAATGTTTTCCTTCTCTGAATACTTCAGCTCTAACATAGTCTGACAAAGCATTCACACAAGAAACACCTACTCCATGCAAACCTCCTGATACCTTATATGTGTTTTTATCAAATTTACCACCAGCATGTAATACGGTCATTACAACCTCTAAGGCTGATTTATTTAATTTCGTATGAAGACCAGTTGGAATTCCTCGCCCATTATCATTAACAGTGATAGAATTATCTTTATGGATGACTGTATCTATCTGGGTACAATATCCGGCAAGGTGCTCATCAATAGAGTTATCAATTACCTCCCATACTAAGTGATGTAAGCCTTTAACATCAGTACTTCCGATATACATGGCAGGTCTTTTCCTGACCGCTTCCAATCCTTCCAATGCCTGTATATTATCGGCACCGTACTCATTCTGGTTTAAATTTTTATTATCTTCCATATTAGAATTTAGGGTAAAAATCCCCATGATTTAACAAGTGTGCAAAGATACGAAATATTTACATTACATCAAATAAACGAGCACAATATACTTGACTAATCAAGTATTATTTTTAACAAAAACAATAATAATATTTGCCTTTTCTCCACACTATTTTGGGCTTAATGTTCAATTGCAAATGGAATTTATTAGGGTAATTTATTCGAAAGATAAATTTTTAATTATAATATACTTATTTTGAAGTAAAATCTGTATGATTTGAATGTCCCAATGTATTCAACATTACAAATAATTATTAAACCCTATTTCTCCTTTTGTATAGCCAATACCACAAAAAAAATGGATTACTTAATATTCAAACTTATAAGCGAAATGCAATGATAAAAATTCAATTACCCCAATACTCCACCTTTAACATGAATTGGAATGTTTATTTATTACATAATGCTTTAGAAGCTATCATTAAAATGTTCAATTACTCAAGAAACCACATCGATAATTTGTACCTTGCTTATCGATAATTGTTAATTTCTTGTACTATCTACAAGCGTAACAGAACCTGAATATTCGATTTCTTTACCATCTATAAACAAGGCTTTCGCATAATACACATAGACGCCCGGATTAAGTTTTCTGCCTAGATAGGTTCCATCCCAGCCATCCGTACCGGCCGGATCTGGAACATAATTTTCTTTAACAAAGATCTGATTTCCCCATCTGTCATAAATGGCAAAATTTAAGATTCTTTCTACTCCAATACCCGTTACTGCCTGGAAATAATCATTATATCCATCGTTATTTGGAGTAAAGGCATTGGCAAAATACACATTCCTTACTTCTCTGACTCGTATTGTAACGTCATCACTTCCAGTACATCCATTATTATCCTTTACCATCATAAAATATGTTGTTGTTACAGGTGGATTCATCTCTACAATAGAACAATCGTTATTTAGACATATAATATACTCATTTGGTGTCCATGTAACAGATTGTATGCCTTCTGGTGCATCGATAAAAGGTATAATTTGTGGAGTCGGTAATCCCAACTGGATATCTTTATCATCGCCCAATTCTACTTGCAATGGATTTGGTTGATTGATTATAATGGTCGTATCAATAGAGCATCCTGCCGAATCAATTAAACTAATAAAATATTGACCTGCAAATACAGTTACACAACTATCAATAGGATATCGCTTTCCATTATTAATCTGAAAAGTATATGCATTACCAGTTCCACCTATCAAATAATCGATCGATAGACATGTACTTCCACCATAGCATATTGGTTCCACAGGTGTGTTAATTTTTCCTCGAAGTGGTTCTGGTGCTTCAAGCGTATGACAATATGTAGCGGCACAACCAAAATTATCCGTAACCGTCGCACAATAGGTACCGGGAATCAAGTTTATTGCTATACCGGCTTCCGAGTCCAATCCACTTTGCCATGCTATTGATTTGACACCCGGATTTCCTCCTTTAGTGGTCAATGCCAACTTTCCATTATCTGTATTATTACAATCTAAAAATACCGATTTTACATTATCTACCATGACTTCCAGTACATCCGGTTGAGTTAGTGTAAATGATATTTCTTCTTCACAGTTATTATTATCGCTAATTGTAACAACATAATTTCCTGCACCTATTCCGGATAAAAGCTGACCTTGAGCACCATTGTCCCATCTGTAGGTATAGCCGATTCCTGTCCCTCCGATTGCCTCTATTGCAATTGAACCATTTGTATCACCATAACAACTTGGATTAATCAATATTGTTTTGCTGTTGTCAATTTCGAGCTTAGGATTCGTATCGATATTAAAATATACGGTATCTGAGGTACACCCTCCAAACATAGCTACTACCCAATGTTGACCTGCATCAAAATTAATAGCAAATTGACCTATTTCTCCAGAGCTCCATACATAGGTATAATTTACTGGACCATTTAATATAGCAGCCTGTCCGTCACTATTGCCAAAACACCTTACTCTTCTTAAATCAGGGCTTCCAAATTCAAGTATAGCGGGTTGTGGTAAAACGATTTCCTGCTCACTTTCGCAACCTGACTGGCTCGAAACTTTTAGAATATAAGTTCCTGCATTCGCAATTAACTCATTCGTACTTCCTACTATTTGATTTGTACCCTTATCTATCCATTGAAAAGTGTATCCAATCACATCACCATTGACTGTAGCGGCTATCTTTCCGGTATATCCATAACAGATAGGATTGTCAACATTTGTAAGAATTGTTAATGCCCCGGCATCATCAATGGTAAAAGGCCTATCTGTACTACTACAACCATACTCATCGATTACTTCTACAAAATAATCGCCGGGACTAAGGTTGTTAATTGATGTCGTCCCTTGGGAGATGACTTCTCCAGATGCATCTTTCCAAATCACAGTAAACATAGGTACCGTACCCGAATTTGAAATTATCTGAACCGTTGCACTACCGTCTGTTTTTCCATGACATGAAATTCCTATACTTTCAACAGAGATACTTAGTGTACCATAATCGTTAATTCGAAAGCTTTTTGAAGTGCTACAATTATTTTCATCTGTCACAGTAACTTCAAAGGTGCCGCCGATTATAATTTCATCAATAAAATTAACATTGCCATGATCGGGATTCCAATTATATATAAACGAACCCGTACCTCCTGTAGGATTTAAAGTGATTGAACCCTTATCGTTACAATTGGGTTGGATTACAACATCATTAAGAGCAATTTGATCAGGATCTACGATTTCAAATGTAATTGACTGTGTACATCCTATATTATTTCTAGCCATTATCGTATATAAACCACCTTCAAGTTGAGATGCTACAAATGACCCACCCAAATTACCACTATTCAGCATTTTAGGGTCAGGTGTATAGGTATATCTGTCAATAGGTAATGGCATTATCATTACAGATCCATCATCGAGACCATGACAAGAAACATGATTAATTTCTAAAAAATCAAACTCAAATGGAGTTTTCACGGGCATCTGTATCTGCTTTTCTACTCGGCATCCTAATGAGTCAAAAACCGCAACTCTAACCGTACCTACACCAATTTTATCCGCATTTATTGGGCTTATAAATTTTATCAGATTACCCGTATTGTTAATATGATACTGATATCCTCCATTTGCAAAAGGTGTTCCTCCCTGAACATTAAAGATATTAACAATCCCAGACTTTACTTCCTGACATCCGGTAGAATCACTCACAGCTAAATCAAATTTTAATGTGTCCGCTTTTAACGTATAACTTCTGATTACTTCACAACCATTAAAATCAGTAATCGTAATTGTATATGTTCCGGGTAATAAATCCTTGTTTATATTCGTATTGCTTACATAGTTTGACCATTCATATTTATAGGGTCCCAATCCTCCGGCTGCTGAAATTTGAATATGACCATTTCGCTTATTAAAACAAGTAGGGTCAGTCACTGTATCTGTTATGACAATTGGAAGATTACTACTAACTACAAATGTTTTTGTAGCGATTCTTCCCATTGCATCAGTTACATCTATGGTATAGTTGCCCATAGGTAAATTTGGTATATGCGCCCTTTCACCATCTCTGCTCAATGTTCCTGTATAACCTCCGGGGTTGATGCTATATGTATAAGGCGCATTTCCTCCGGCTGCATAAAAAGTAACACTTCCGCCCAATACCGGATTATTAACATCTGCATCACATCGATTTGTGAATACTTGAAAAATATCGGATAAAATCTCTATCGTTCCAATTTCTGAGTCAACATAATCAATACAATTTCTGTCACCCAATTCATTCTCTGTACATATTTCAATATCCAATGTTAAGTTATTGACATATATTGGTGAAATATTACCTGGATCTCCTATGATTTCAAAACACATGGTAAATAATAATGCTCCATCTGGCAATGTAACAGATGGAGTATTATCCCATACAAATTTTATATAGCCATTATCTTTAGTAGTAAGGTTAAAATTACTGTTATCAATATTCGGTGCTAAATCAGAAGTAGAAAAATCTATCGGTGTGATTGGCTTAACTAAAACACCATTATACGAGATATTAAATTGCATCGAGCTAATATTTGTAAAATTTTCCACCCGGATATCTACACATAAAGTTTCGCCTTTGAAGTCTTGTCCACTTCCAATATTAAACTTTAAAACAGGCTGACTTAGACCTGTAAAGCTTAAAAATAGTAATATTAGTAACTTAAAAATTGTACTTTTCTCAAATATCATATTTCGAAAATATTATGGCTTTTTCTTATCTAAAAAACACACAAAGGTAATTATATACAAACATATAAGTCAGAAAACTTATTGTGCTTTCTGATAAATGATTTGTTAACTATCTTTTTTAATAATTAAATGTAAAAGTTTTGGTGGGATACAAACTGTAAAGCTGTGACAAAGGTACGTAGTTTTAAAAAATTTACTGTATTTATATGTTGTAAATTTACATAAAAATAACATATCAAAGAAAAAAGGCAATTGTCTTTTGTGTACAAATGCCTTTTTTAATAATACTATCAAAAAGCATTGCTAAGCAAATAGCATGCTTTACATCTGTTGAAAATATTTTATATGTTTAAAACTTAAACCCAATGGTAAAATTGGCTCTTGTCTTGTTTGTATCAATATTAACAAGTGGATTTAATGATGCGTCACGAACAATATAGGGATTGTATCCTTCACTAAATTGAGAAATTCTTACTCCGAGGTCTATAAAAAAATTGTCATCTCTAAACCCTAATCCAAAGGAAACTTTATTGTTGTAAAAATCATCTGCAATATAAGGTGTTCTTTCGATACCGTAACCTACTCTTAGACGAAGATTGTTATATGCAAATTCTCCTCCTAATCTCACATTAACAGCAGTGCCAAGTTTGTCCACAATGTCGCGGTTTACTTCTCTTTCATGTGCTAATTCAGCTGCATTGCCATTGTAAACTTTCCCTTTATAACTAGCATTGGTATAATCTACATATTCGATATCACCATTTAAAAAACCTTTAATTTCGCCAAATCTCAAAATCGTCCCCAAGCTTCCGATTGCCCTCCATGGTGTAGTGATATTATATCCAAAAGTGCCATCTGGCGTGTTGTATTTATTAATGAAACTTCCTCTTGCATCTGTAAATACATATTCAATTGTATTGCTATAATCATCATTGAGGCTATACCATGTTGGTGAATGAAAACTACCTCCAATTCGAATAACCTGATTAATTTTATATACAAAACCAGCTTTAAAATTAAATCCTATACCTGATGTGTTGAGCCTTTCGGTAAATGATAATCTGTCAAAATATTCTACTTCATCATTTTCACTATCTACTTCATTATAGGTTTTCAATTCTTCAAATCTTGCAAATGGTAAATTCATACTTAAACCTAAATTCAGCTTATGGTCGATCTCACCGGCCCATCCTATGGCCAATTCATCAATACCACCACGCTGATAGATATCCTGAGTCCTGCTTACCATCTGTTTTGGATCAGTAAAATCCGTAAAATATGTATTGCTGTTTTCATCTTTGAGTATAGCGCCTACATTGTATGCAGGATAAGCAATAAAGTCATCCAGTTCGTCAACCGTAAGATTTTGTGCCTGATCGGCAAAATAAGTGGTTATCGAACCGGGAATTTTACCACTTATGAATGCACTTCTGTTCAAATCGGCTATCCTGGAATAACCTATCGCAAAATTTGAACTCGTGAGTTTTGTTCCCGGATTTGAAGCTATTACAAAACCAATATTGTCAAGCCCCAATTTATTGGATTTAGAATTGGAAACTTCCAGTACGTCACCCGTAAACCACGATCTAGAGGTGCTATTGCGAAGTGATGGTGTTAGCACAAATTCTGAAATTCTGTAGTCAGCAATACCGGCAGGATTTATATTTATCACTGAAAAATCACCGCCCATAGCACCAAATGAACTACCCGCCCCTAAGGTTCTGGCTGTACCGACATATTCGATATTTGACCAACGAACGACATCTGTAATGTTTTGAGCTTGAATTATATTGGCCGCTAAAAATAATAATGCTGCAAATGCTTGTTTTCTCATGTTGATTTGAAATTAAATTATTTAAAACCCTGGATATTGATTATAGTTTGCTAATAAAAAAGGCTGATAAATGAGGATATCATCAGCCTTTTCTTTTAAAAATTAACGATTTACATTTAATTTATCTACCTCCTCTTTGACTACTTCTTCCTGATGTTGAACTATTACTATTCGATCCAGAAGAAGGTCTTGACGTATTCATGTTACTTCCACTATTAAAATCCGATCCCCTTGAAGGAGAAGTGGACTCACGCATATTTCCGGTATTTGAACGATTACTTCTCGTAGAGTTGTTATCCATAGTGCGGTTTTGTGTATTACTTCTAGGCTCATTGCTGATTCTTTCTCGCTGTGTATTTATAGGTTGACTGTTTGATCGTACAGCTCCACTGTTTTGATTGATTGTACTATTATTTCTTGTATTCGGATTTGTATTTGTATTAGCAGGAACTCTATTTGTGTTCGTATTTCTATCTGAATTAAATATTCTTTCACGCTGTGTCGAATTATTTGTCTTTACTTCATCTTGTCGAACAGACTCGTTTTGTCTTACCAGTTCTGTATCTCTAACCCTAACTGAACTGCTATTATTTGTATTATTATTTTCTTTAAGGACTTGTCCTGCACCTAAAGTATTTCGACTGTTATTATCATCCGTTGAAACATCCGGTTTTCTTGGCGAAGCTTCGCGACCATTTACGGAAGATGATACCGCACCTCCTTTACGGCTGCCATAGATTGTATTTTTGGTATTGCCGGAGTTGCTTCCTGAATTGTTATTATTATACCATCCATTATAATAACCACCACCATAATAAACATCACCATAATAGTAGTTATTAACAATATTACCACCGTATCCATAATATCCATTCCAGCCCCATGGTGAATAATGAGTATGATAACCCCACGGACGATTCCAACTGTTCCAACCGGAATAATAATAGTTATTCCAGCCCCACGGACGATTCCAACTATTCCAACCCCAGCTATTACCTATGTAAATATTTACACTACTACCATAAGATGGGTAATAGTAATTATCAAAGTATCTATTGTTGTAATAATTACTTCCGTAATAGTTGTCATAATACCACCAATCATCAAAATTATTATAATTGTATTCATTGGTTATTGATATTCTGGAAAATCTATTAATCCGATCCGTATAGGAATATTCGTCATAATTTTCATATTCCTGATCATCATAATTATTTTCTTCTGGATAATAATTATCATTTCTCAATGACCGGCTATCATCATCTGTATTGACATAGGTTAAAACTACATCAGTTTTGTAATCATAATATAAATCATCAAACTGAGCATCTAGTCTATAACTGAAAGCCAAAATGAAGATTATAATCCCAGTTGTAAAATACATTCTTCTCATGATTCTATATTTATTTGTATTTTAAAGGTAATATTGTCACGTTAATATGAAAATAGACTGCAATTTATTACTTTTGCGCTACATTTTCGTTAAAAACAACTTAAAGTTAAAAAATCCAATCTTTAAAGGCGAATTAATCGTTTTTAATTCAATCTTTTGGATACTTTAATGACGATAAAAAACAGTATATAGTTTTAAATCTGAAGTTATTAATTTAATTTTAACATATCAAAAGAAATCACTTATTATTAAGTAAATTATGGCAAAAGAAATCACAGGAAGGGAAGAGAATTATTCTCAATGGTATAACGATATCGTAAAAAAAGCCGGACTTGCCGAAAACTCAGCGGTAAGAGGTTGTATGGTCATTAAGCCATACGGTTATGCTATTTGGGAAAATATTAAGGATCAATTAGACAAAATGTTTAAAGAAACCGGTCACGTTAATGCTTACTTCCCGCTATTTGTGCCAAAAAGTTTATTCGAAGCTGAAGAAAAAAATGCTGAAGGATTTGCAAAAGAATGTGCCATCGTCACCCATTATAGACTAAAAAATGATCCAGAAAATGCCGGAAAGCTTATCATTGACCCTGAGGCTAAATTAGAAGAAGAATTGGTCGTTAGACCTACCAGTGAGGCCATCATCTGGAATACCTATCGCGATTGGATACAGTCTTACAGAGACCTTCCTATACTTATCAACCAATGGGCTAATGTCGTTAGATGGGAAATGCGTACCCGACCATTTTTAAGAACAGCAGAGTTTTTATGGCAAGAAGGCCACACTGCTCACGCATCTAAAGAGGAAGCCATCCGTGAAGCTAGACAGATGCACGACGTTTATGCTACTTTTGCTGAGGAATTCATGGCTATGCCAGTAATCAAAGGTTACAAATCAGAGTCCGAGCGATTTGCAGGTGCCGATGATACCTTTACAATAGAAGCATTAATGCAAGATGGCAAAGCACTACAAGCAGGAACTTCGCACTTCTTAGGTCAAAATTTTGCAAAAGCATTTAATGTAACCTTTAGTAACGATAAGAACGAAAATGAATACGTTTGGGCTACTTCTTGGGGTGTTTCTACTAGGCTTATCGGAGGATTAATCATGACGCATTCAGATGACGAAGGTTTAGTACTTCCTCCTAATTTGGCACCAATCCAGGTAGTTATCGTTCCGATTCCAAAACCAGACCCTGAATTACTAGAAAAATCAAATGAAATCAGTGAAGCCTTGAAAGCATTAGGTATTCGGGTTAAAATTGATACGGATGAAACCAAAAGACCGGGCTTTAAATTTGCCGAATACGAAATGAAAGGAATTCCGGTTAGGCTTGGACTCGGTAAAAGGGATTTGGAAAATAATACTATTGAAATTGCCAGAAGAGATACCAAAGAAAAAATGTCTATTGGACTTGATCTCGTTGTTCCTTTTGTGGAACAATTACTTGCAGATATTCAAATGAATCTTTTTAACAGAGCCAAAGCATTTAGAGATGAACATATAACTCGAGTTGAGAACTTTGACCAATTTAAAGATGTTATTGAAAATAAAGGAGGGTTTGTCCTCGCTCATTGGGACGGAACACCAGAGACAGAAGTTAAGATAAAAGAAGAAACCAAGGCTACTATCAGGTGTATTCCTTTAGATAGTCCTGAAGAAAATGGTGTTTGTGTTTATTCAGGTAAACCATCCAAAAAAAGGGTTCTTTTTGCAAAAGCTTATTAATTTTTAATTAAACATAAACAGTCACAATATGTCATTTGAAATCACTGGAATCTTACATAGAAAATACGATACAGAAAGTAAATCTGAATCTTTCAAAACACGTGAATTTGTCATTAAAACAGAAGAGCAGTATCCACAGTTTGTCAAATTTCAGTTGACACAAGATAGATGCTCAGCAATCGATTCGTATAATGTGGAAGACAAAATAAAAGTCCATTTTGACCTTCGCGGTAGAGAATGGCAGGACAAATTCTTCACCAATCTTAATGCTTGGAGAATTGAAAAGGCCGAAAGTAACGGGATGGATCATCTTGGAGCAGTTCCACCACCTATAATGCATCCTGCATCTGACAATCAAGATCCATTTGGCCAAGACACTTCTTCTAATAGTAATGCAGATAACCAAAGTTTCGATGATGATTTACCTTTCTAATAGTTAGGTATTTAAAAATAAAGCGGATTCGCATTCTTAAAAAAGCGTGAGAAAAAATGTTTTCTTCACGCTTTTTTTATTATGATGCATTTACATTTTGTTAGTATCGTCAAGTATTTTTGTAGTTATCTGGACTTTTTTTTAATCTTATATATTTTTTGATAATATCTTGATATTTTAGTGCACATATCATTCATATTTTTAGATAATTGATGGCATTCAAATTACAACACATGAGCATGATGTTACTCTAAATATATTAACTTCTTTCTTTTAAAATTAAAAAAAAGAGCGTTAAACTTTGATTTCTTTTGATACATAGACCATAAAATTATGTATTCTTTAAACACATCCACATTTAAGGATTAACAAAACTTTTTCAATACGTATTAACCTTCCAAAAAATTACATTCGTCGACAAAATCCTAGCATTTGTACATAATACTATCTTAAATATGGTACTATGTATTGCACAGTATTATTTTAATACTTATCTTTGTACCATCAAACATGAATAACATGGAAATTAAATTAGAAAACACAAAAGCACAAATGCGGAAAGGAGTCCTCGAACTCTGCGTTCTGTCCATTATATCTGATGGCGAAGCTTATCCGTCAGATATCATCAGCAAGCTGAAAGGATCTGAACTCATAGTCGTCGAAGGAACCCTATATCCGCTGTTAAACAGGCTTAAAGATGCAGGCCTGTTAGAGTACAACTGGCAAGAATCCAAACAAGGGCCGCCACGCAAATACTATAAGATCACCAATCTGGGTAGTATGTTTTTAGACAATCTTTTTGAAACCTGGCAAGTTTTAAATCAATCGGTAAATCAGTTATATAATCTTAAATCAAAACAAAAAAATGAACAAGACATTTAATATAAACTTAGGAGGTTATCCTTTTGCAATCAACGACGATGCATATTCTTACGTTCAGAAATATCTGGATTCAATTCAAAACCATTTCAGTGATTCTAAGGGTTGCGATGAAATCGTCAATGATATAGAAGTTCGTATGGCAGAACTTTTTAACGAACATCTTAAAGGCAGAATTATCATCAGTATGCGTGAAGTGAATGAAGTGATAGCAATCATGGGAAAACCTGAAGATTTTGGTGCTGAACCTTTGGAAATGCAGGATAATTTTAGCCATGCTACTAATGAAACCAAAACCTCACTTGGTACCGCTAAAAAACTCTTTAGAAATCCGGAGGACAAAAAAATAGCCGGTGTTTGTTCGGGAATTGCTGCTTATTTTGGAATTGATGACCCGATCTGGATAAGACTTTTATTTATTTTAATGTTCTTTACAGTAGGTTCTGGAGCACTAGCTTACATTATCATGTGGGCTTTAGTTCCAGAAGCCAAAACCTCAAGTGATAAATTAGCAATGCGTGGAGAGCCGACGACCGTATACAATATCGCTAAATTAGTAGAAGACGAGATTACAGAATTTGGGGATAAAATCAACAAATGGAGTAAAGATTTTACTTCTAAAAAAGGATAATTAAAAAGAAATTGCATTCTGAATGGTTTTACAGGGCAGGTATGGAAATCATACCTGCCGTGAAGCCTATTAATCGGTAACAACGCAAGTTTAAATCGGTTTTTATTATCTAAATTTTGTTTTAGTTCTACATCATTTGTACTTTCGATCCAAAATTCATTGTCTAATGCAATTTGAAGATACTAATTCGTTTAATACACATCAAAATGACCACTATTTTCAGCGTGTATATGATGTAACCTGTCTGATACCAAGAGGCAGCGTGACAACTTATGGTGCTATTGCAGACTTCTTAGGATTGGGATCGGCAAGAATGGTTGGATGGGCATTGAATCACAGCCACGTTCATCACACAAATATTCCTGCTCATCGCGTTGTAAACAGAAAGGGTGAATTATCAGGCAGACATCATTTTAATCCTCCTGAAAAGATGGCAACTCTATTATTGGCAGATGGAATACCGGTAAAAAATGATAGAATCACAGACTTTGAAAAATATTTTTGGCATCCTAGAATGCTTGAACAGTTGTAATTTGATTTTTAATTCACCAGACTTGAAATCAAAGATTGGCATATACCCGATCTGAATCTGATGCGTTTTTAGAATAGAGATAAAAAAGTTTTCCAGTCCATACAATAAGATTTAAGAATAAAGTGTTTAATTAGTAAATATTACCTTTTTTATATCACCATTAAATCCATTGTATGGCTCAACTTTACACTAAAAGCAATATTGTACAATTTATTTATCAGGAACTGGACTTATTCACAAAACTTGAGATGGAGTTTGCTATGGAAGCGGACAGTACACTGATGGAATACTATGATTTCTTGAAAGAAGGTTATAACACCCTTCCAAAAATTACTTTCAGCCCAAAGAAATCGCTTATTAACAATGTCTTGGAATATAGTAAAAAGTAAAAATCCAAAACATTGAATAAATGTATCGCTGTCATCCAGCAATTTATTAAAACTAAAGCATAAAAAAACCAGCATCATTTTTTAATGCTGGTTTTTTTATTAAAGTAAACTTTCTGTTTTAAAATTTAACCATCAATTTCATTTCCTTTCCATTTCTGACAATAATTATGGGCAATTCATCTCCAGCATTAAATTTAGAAAGACACTCCATATAGGAATATACTTCTTTGATTTTACAATCACCAATTTGCTTCAGTATATCGCCGACCTGTATTCCCGCATTTGAAGCAGGGCGGTCATCAACTACACCATCAATTTGTAAACCGTCTTCAGTTTCTGCATAACTTGGCATGATTCCTAATGTAACCTTATATTTTGGTACAGCTTTACCCTGTTGAATTTTTGTTTTAGTAAAGGGAATTTCTTTTTCCTTTTCGAGTGCTTTCGAAATATTGTAAACGTATTGTGTAATTAGCCTAACACCGTCGTAATTGATTTTTTCTTCGTCATCACTTGGTTTGTGGTAATCCTGATGGGTACCAGTAAACATAAACAAAACAGGAATATCTTTTAAATAGAAAGATGTATGGTCAGAAGGTCCGACACCACTACTATCTATAGCAATATTGATTCCTGCCGGTTTATTTTGTTCAATTAGTTTTCCAAATATAGGGGAAGTTCCGACACCACCTACTGTCAGGTCCTTGTCTTTATTAAGTCTACCTACCATATCCAGATTGATCATTGCTACAGGATTTGGGTAATGGTCTTTTATACTTTCTGCAAAGTTTTTAGACCCTACTAGCCCATCTTCTTCACCTGAGAAAAATGCAAATACGTAATTTGCATTTTCTTTTGTACTGTTTGTAGCATACATACGACCCAATTCAAGCACAACAGCAGTTCCTGATGCATTATCATCCGCACCATTGTGAATTTGTCCATCTGAATTCATTAAGGTAGAATTATGATGCTCATTAAGACCTAGATGATCATAATGTGCTCCGATGATTATCGTTTTATCAGCTCCATTATCTAAATAACCAATGACATTTTTACCAATGATAAGTTCTTTAGCACTGTTTTCGTCATGTGGATTTAATCGGTAATTATACTCAAATGGAAGAATAGATGCTTTCAATCCAAGGTTTACAAGATTTTCATATAAATAGATAGCTGCTTTCGTTTCTCCTTGACTACCCGTAAGTCGTCCCATTAATTCATCAGAAGCCAGATAAGAAATGGTTTTCTTTAAATATTGATGTTGAACATCCTCAGCTTCATCTGTATCAACCCAATCTGCAATAAATACATTTGTTTCATGTGGATTTTCACCTTTTCTGTTACTCGAAAAAGCAAGCTTTTTACCATCCGGTGAAAACATTGGGAATGCATTGAATTCGCTTTCGTAAGTGATTTGTCTTAGATTGTTTCCATCCAAATCAATAGAATAAATTTGGAAATCATATCCTCTGGTAGAGTGGTGATTTGAAGAAAAAAGGATTTTCTTATCTGATGGATGGAAATATGGTGACCAATTAGCCTTACCTAGATTCGTAACCTGACGAAGGTCACTTCCGTCGATATTCATCGTATAAATCTCCATATTGGTAGGAGCAACTAAATTTTGAGCCAACAAATCTTTATATTCCTTGATTTCTTCAGAGGTCTTTGGTCTTGAAGCACGGAATACTAGTTTTTTGGAATCGTGAGAAAAAAAAGCGCCACCATCATAACCTAGGCCATGAGTTAATTGGATGAGGTTTTTGCCATTCACATCCATTCTCCACAACTCAAGATCACCACTTCTTGTCGAAGTAAAAACAATATATTTTCCGTCTGGTGACAATACCGCTTCAGCGTCATATCCTGGCGTTTTGGTCAGTTGTTTGACGACCTTACCTTTTAAATCCGCAACAAAAATATCAAATTCAGGATAAAGTGGCCATAAATACTTACCGTCTTTGCGTGGTGCTGGTTTTGGCGGACATGCTTTACTTGCTTTGTGTGTAGATGCGTAAAGGATGTGTTTGCCATCAGGCATAAAAAAAGAACAAGTCGTTCTTCCTTGCCCAGTTGAAATCAAGTTAAGGTCAGAAGTTTTATATTGACTTTTATTCAATTCAAGCATATAAATTTGATCACAATGTGCACCAATTTTTGGATTAGTAACTTGCATGGTTAACATTTTGCCATCAGGCGAAAAATAAGCTTCAGCATTATCTCCTCCAAAAGTTAGCTTTGTAATATTTTTTAAATTGTACTCTTGTGCAGAAGTCCAACTGCTGATACCGATTAGCATCAAAATAAATAAATTTTTAACAACCATCATAAATAAATATTTTATTATTAGCACAAAGATATTACAAAAAATTCGTTTGTTCTATATCGAAATATAGTGATAATATTCATTGTTTTGTAAAATTATTTGACTTTTGACAATACTTGCTATGGAAACGATAGTTTTAGCTTCAATTAGAGCTAATCACTCATTTATATAAGATCTTTTTATCCTTCCTGAAATCCGGGTGAGAATCTCGTATGGAATCGTTTGACAAGCATTTGCCAAATCTTCAATTGGTTTATCTTTGCCAAAAATGAGCACTTCGTCTCCAATTTGGATATTTTCATCATTTCCTATATCGATTATCGTAAGATCCATGCAGATGTTTCCAATAATTGGATATTCTCTGCCACGAATTCGAACATTGAAGTTGCCATTGCCGGCAAGGCGCATCAATCCATCAGCATAACCTATATTGATAATTGCTATCTTACCATCTTTTGTTACTTTTCCACGACGATTATAGCCTACGGTTTCTGATGCTTTGATTAGCTTGATTTGGACTACAGATGCCTTTAGGGTATGTACTTTTTCAAGTTTATCCGCAAAAATATTTGTTCCATCAATCCCATAAAGACCGAGTCCAAGCCGAACAAAGTCAAAGTGATATTCGGGAAAACGAATTATACCAGACGAATTTAGAATATGTTTTGCAGGTTTATATCCGATTTTATCCGAAATATACGCATAATATGTAACTAATGTTTTAGCTTGTAGGTGGGTATAAGTATCATCTTGTGGATCTTCACTACTACTTAGATGACTAAAAATTGACTGTATATTAATCTGTGCGCTATGTTTTATCAGTAAATTACAGAGTTGAGGTAAATCTTCCTCAACAAAGCCCAATCTAAACATCCCTGTATCCATTTTAAGATGGATTTTAAAATTCGATGTTTGATTTCCGAGATATGAAATCAATTCCTCCAACTGCTGTAAGTCATAAATTTCCGGCTCTAATTGGTATTTTACCATTTCAGGAATTCCGTTTATGTCCGGATTGAGGATGATGATTGGTATTTTAATACCTGCTTTGCGCAATTGTACTCCTTCATCTACAAAGGCAACAGCCAAAAAAGAGACTTTTTTAAATTCTAAAAACTTAGCCAGTTCTTCGCTTCCACTGCCATAAGCAGACGCTTTTATGATGGCAATAATTTTAGTATGTCCGTTTAAATGATTCGAAAATATACGAAGATTATGCTCGATCGCCTGTAAATCAGTTTCTAAGATTGCTGTATGTGCCTTATCGGACAAAGCTTGTGTTATCCTTTCCAATTCAAATTTACGCGCACCCTTGATGAGAATTGCTTTGTTTTGCAACGGATACTTGGATAATTTATCCAATAGAGTTTCCGTATGATCTGCATGTTGAAAGGAAATCCCCTTGTTCAATAATTTCCCGAGACTATTTATGGCTTCACCGACAGCAATCACTTCCTTTATCTGATGATCATTGATGATATCGGCTATATTTTGGTTGATTTCTTCATTTGTCATGCCCATCTGCATAAACGCGGATAAAATAACCACTTTATCGCGCATACCGGCTTGTTGATCGAGAAAATCCATCGCAATCCTAAATGATTGCAAATCTGCATTATACGTATCGTTAACTAAAATATTATTGTACGTTCCAAAAATTAATTCGAGACGCATCGGTATATTTCTGATGCTATATAGTTTTTTTTGAATTTCGTCATGATGAATACCGAGTAACAACATCACAGCGATACTGTGAAGTGCATTTTGAATTGACGCCTTATCTGTAAATGGTACGATATATTCATAATGTTGATTTTTATATACAATAGTGAGATAGGCTTGTTTATCGGTTAATGTCTGACCGACTACCTGAAAAAGTGTATTTTCCGGATTTTTTCCCCATGAAAGCAGCCTTTTTTTCGGATATATCTGACGGATTATTGTATCGATTAATGTCTCATCACCATTGTATATAATTGTTTGGCAATGCTTAAACAAAATGAGTTTTTCGGTCAATTTTTTCTCTAAGGAAGTAAATCCTTCAGCATGTGCATCAGTCAAAGTCGTAAAAAGCCCGATATCCGGTTTAATCATAGCTTCCAAAGCAACCATTTCATTCTGTTTAGAAATTCCTGCCTCAAATATCCCGAATTGGTCATCTTCCTGTATTTGCCATAGCGATAAAGCTACTCCAGTCTGTGAGTTGTAGCTTTTAGGATTTTTAACAACTTTACGGTCGGTAATCATTTGATATAACCATTCTTTGATTGTGGTTTTACCGTTAGAACCTGTTATGGCAAGCGTTGTCAGATTTGGGTAACGGGATTTGTGCCATGCCGCTACTGCCTGCAATGCTTTTAGACTATCAGGTACCTGGTAGTAGTTTACATTTGACGGCAAATTATCTATCTTTTGTTCTGCAACTATGTTTTTTACACCCTTATTAATTGCATCACGGATAAAACTATGACCATCATGCATACTTCCTTTCAAAGAAAAAAACAAGGTTTCTTCCGGATGTATGAGCTTACGTGTATCCATGGATAGATGAGATATCCGTGCATCAGGATTGGGTAAATCCTGATTTTCAATTTGCAACACATGTGCTATTTGCTGAGCAATGCAGATCAATTTGGTATTTTTTTTAACGTTGATTACAAGTCAAATCCTATATCGTTTCTGTAATATTTACCGTCAAATTGGATTTTAACTGCATTAGCTAGGGATGTTTTAACGCCTGCTCTAAAATCATCGTGTAATGTTGTAATGGCGACAACCCGACCACCTGACGTTACAATTTTGCCATCAGCAGTAGATGTGCCTGCATGAAATACAAAGCTATTATCTACGAGATCTAGACCGGTGATTTCTTTTCCTTTAGCATAATCCTCAGGATAGCCTCCGGAAACCATCAT
Organism: Portibacter sp.; assembly: GCA_040391315.1. Lineage (GTDB taxonomy): Bacteria > Bacteroidota > Bacteroidia > Chitinophagales > Saprospiraceae > OLB9. The sequence goes on from JBEBYC010000010.1 coordinate 104,772, forward strand.
CACTGTTACAGCAGATTTCTTGGATACTTTTAGGTTTTGTGTGGACAATTTATTTTCAATTGCAGCCAGTAAAAGTTCAACTAAATCATTTTCAATCCGTGGGATGACAACTTCTGTTTCAGGATCTCCCATTCTGCAATTGTATTCAATCACATACGGTTCACCATTTACTTTGATCAGCCCAAAAAATACAAACCCCGTATAATCCATATTTTCGCTGTAAATTCCGGCTATTGTCGGTTCTACAATCTTATCTATTACCTTTTTCCAAAGGTTATCATCTACAAACGGTACCGGTGAAACCGCACCCATTCCACCAGTATTTAGTCCGGAATCTCCTTCTCCTATTCTTTTATAATCTTTGGCTTCGGGAAGTAAGAGATAATCCTTTCCATCTGTCAATGCAAAAACAGAAAATTCAATTCCATTTAGAAAGGCTTCAATGACAACTTTTTCTGATGCTTTTCCAAATTTACCGGTTAGCATTTCCTGTAAGTTGGAAATGGCTTCATTGAGATCATCCAATATTAGAACTCCTTTTCCTGCTGCTAATCCATCCGCTTTCAATACGTAAGGGGCTTGCAAACTTTGTAAAAAATCGATGCCCTCCTGTAGATTGTCCGTTGTAACTTCCAGATATGGTGCTGTTGGAATCTGATATTTTTGCATAAATTGCTTAGCAAAAGCTTTGCTTCCCTCTAATTGTGCAGCGTAAGCTGATGGCCCTATTATGCCAATATGTTTTGTATCATTTTGTCTAAAAAAGTCTGTAATTCCGTCTACCAAAGGCGCTTCTGGACCTACCACGATCATCGAAACGGCATTTTCTAAACAAAATGTTTTAAGTCCATTATAGTCTGTTGCTTTGATATTTACATTGGTACCAACTAAGGCCGTTCCCGGATTTCCAGTAGCAATAAACAATTGATTACAAAGCTTACTTTGAGCAATTTTCCAAGCTAGGGCGTGCTCTCTACCTCCACTTCCGATTAGCAAAATATTCATATTAGGGTATTTATGCCACAAAATTAAACTTTCGTAAGCAATCTAAGGGATTATTTGTGTTGTAGAATTAAAATTTGAACGGTTTTCAGCAAGTAAAATAAATCACAACCTGACACATGCATGGCATCCAGACCAAATTCTATACAAAATCACTTGCTTACATCCTTAATAAGTATTGTACATTTCTATGTATATATTAAGAATCAGGTCCAAGTAGTTAAACAGCAAATACTAAATTACTAAACGGAAGTTATTGTACAGGAATATTTTTAAGTATTTCCATTGTATAATCCCAAAATTTCTGAACTGAGGAAATATGCACACGTTCATCTGGTGAATGGGCACCTCTAATAGTAGGTCCATAAGAAATCATATCCATATCCGGATAGTTTCGGCCTAAAATACCACATTCAAGCCCAGCGTGACAAGCTACAACTTTTGGCTTTTCACTGTATAATTTCTCATAAATATCTGACAAAACCTTTAGAATAGGTGAATGAACATTTGGTGTCCATCCGGGATACTCACCGCTAAAAACTACATCAAATCCAGCTAATTCGAAAGCAGCCCGAAGACTTAAGGCCACATCTTTTTTGGAGGATTCTACGGAAGATCGCGTAAGGCAAAGTACTTTGGCTTGACCGTTTTTGATTGTAACACGCGCTACATTATTGGAAGCTTCAACTAAATCCATTATGTCTGGACTCATTCTAAACACTCCATTAGGCGCAGTGTAAATTGCATTGAGCATCGCTTTTTGATCCTGTAGATTTACAACTTGGGCTGATGGTTCAATTTCTACGATTTCAATGTCAAGATTTTTTTCAATCGACCGATATTCTGCATGGATTTCAGAAACAAGCCCATTTATATTATACATAAATTTGTCCTTATTCTCAATGGGAATCACGATCTCTGCAACACTTTCACGAGGAATTGCATTGCGAAGACTTCCACCTTCAATAGAAACAATTTGCATGCCTAAATCTTCATGACCGTAAAGGAGTCTATTCATCATCTTATTGGCATTACCTCGCCCTAAATGAATATCAATTCCAGAATGACCGCCCTGAAGCCCTTTTACAGAAATCCGAAGTCCCTTAAAATTTGAAGTAGCTATGGTATCAACACGATAAATTTTAGTTGCAGTGACGTCCAAGCCGCCTGCACAACCTATATCAATTTCATCATCTTCCTCCGTATCCAAATTAAGTAAAATTTGACCATTCAATATACCACCCTTAAGCCCCAAAGCGCCGGTCATTCCCGTTTCTTCATCAATTGTAAACAAAGCTTCAAGCGCGGGATGTGCTATATCAGAGGCACTCAAAATCGCCATGATTGTAGCAACACCGATACCATTGTCTGCCCCCAAAGTAGTACCATTTGCCCTGACGAGATTGCCATCAACAATCATATCAATGCCCTGTGTATCAAAATCAAAATCAGTATCATTGTTTTTCTGATGTACCATATCTAGATGCGATTGCATAATGACAGGTTTCCGATTTTCCATACCCGGAGTAGCAGGTTTTCTTATAATAACATTGCCTGTTTCATCTTTCAACGTTTCTAAACCAAGGCTATTGCCAAAATCCAGCATGTACTGAATGATACGTGCTTCCTTTTTAGATGCCCGTGGAATGGCATTAATATCTGCAAAATAATTCCAAAGTCCTTTGGGTTCTAATTGTCGTACTGATGAAGACATAATGGTATGTTTTAATTTAAATGAAGTACAAATAAACGCAAATTTCAGCGATTGAACAAAGAATAAATCCCATTTTAATTGAGAATTATAAAAATCTTAAAATAAATAATTATACCTTTATCCCAAATTGTAAACACTACGGCATGTTTCAAGATATTCAAACACAATTTTCTCAAGCTAAAATCAAAGGTCAAAAAAAGTTTGCAGTATTAATTGACCCAGATAAAATACGTCTTGAAAAATTTAATCAGGTATTGAATACCTCTATTGAAGCAGGAGTGGATTGCTTCTTTATTGGCGGAAGCCTGATAGTCCATTATATGCTTGATCAGGTGATTCAATTAATCCGCCAGCAATGCAATATTCCGGTGATCTTATTCCCCGGTAATCCATATCAAATCACAAATAAAGCAGATGCAATCCTGTATTTATCATTAATATCTGGTAGAAATCCGGAGTTTTTGATAGGTAATCAGGTTATTTCTGCACCGATTATTAAAAGTAGTGGTTTAGAAGTATTGCCAACAGGTTATATACTGATAGACGGAGGACGTCCTACCAGTGTACAATATATGAGTAATACTACGCCTATCCCAGCAAATAAAGACGAAATCGCCCTTTGTACGGCTATGGCCGGTGAAATGCTAGGTATGAAGCAAATATTTTTGGATTCAGGAAGTGGTGCCGATCAACCTGTTGCTGTCTCGATGATTCAAAAGGTAAGCAATGGAATTAATATACCGCTTTTAGTAGGTGGTGGCATCAATACTCCTCAAAAGGCAGCAGAGCGTGTTGCAGCTGGAGCTGATATTATTGTCATAGGCAATGCATTAGAAAAAGATCCTTCCCTCATCAGAGAGTTATCCGTTGCTATCCATGAACAATCCGAATTAATCAAAGCAAATTAACTACAATGACCGGTATCGTAACTAAATCAACTGGAAGCTGGTATAATGTACAATTGAATGATGGGACGGTGGTGCAGTGCAGAATTATCGGAAAATTTAAACAAGATAATCTAAAGCTAACTAATCCAATAGCTGTTGGTGACCAAGTAGAGATCGAATTAGAAAAGACCGAAGCGCCCAAAGGGATCATCAAAAAGATTTATCCACGCAAAAATTATGTTGTACGACAATCCCCGCGTAAAAAACATCAACTACACTTTTTGGCGAGTAATGTCAATCAGGTTTTAATCATCGTTACCATGCGAGAACCTAATCTAAAATTAGGATTTATTGACCGGTTTTTAGTGATGACAGAGCCATATTCTATACCGGCAATTATCGTTTTTAATAAATGTGATATCAATACAGAAGAAGATAACGATTTTTTAGCGACGCTAAAGGCGATTTATGAAGACATCGGCTATCAAGTCTTGGAAACTTCCGCACTTACCGGTAAAGGAATTGAAACCTTAAGGAACTTACTAAAAGACAAAACGACTTTGGTTTCCGGTCAATCCGGTGTCGGTAAATCTACGCTAATAAATGCAATAGAACCAGGATTGGGCTTGCGTACCGAGGACATATCCGATCATTCTGGAAAGGGGCAACATACGACAACTTTTGCAGAAATGTTTGCACTTTCCTACGGTGGACAGATTATTGACACACCAGGAATTAAAACATTGGCATTTACCCATTTGGAAGTCATGGACATTGCTCATAATTTTAAAGAGTTTTTTGCCATTTCCGACCATTGCAAATATGCCAATTGCACCCATCGAAATGAACCATATTGCGCCGTAAAAGATGCTGTAGAAAAGGGAAAAATTAGTTTTATACGTTATCAAAATTATCTCACACTCTTAGATGAAGTAGAAGATCAAAACTATTGGGAACGACATAAAGACATTTAAATACCGGATTTGTTATCAATTTAATTACCTACAGATATAAAATTTTAATATACATCAATATTTTAGTCAACAAATACAACACATTATTAAATACAGTAATATATTTGCAGCTATAAAATAAAAATCTATTATGACCAACACGGCTTTTAGAGTACAAGGTAATGCACAGCTATCAGGAATGATTGAGCCACAAGGTGCAAAAAACGAAGCATTACAAATCGTAAGTGCTGTTTTATTAACGAATAAAAAAGTTACTGTCAGAAATATTCCGGATATTCTTGACATTCAAAAGCAAATTGAATTACTCAAGGGTTTAGGTGTAAAAATCGAGCGGCTAAATAACAGTGATTATACTTTTCAGGCTGATGATATTGATATGGACCATTTGTATTCTGAAGCATACCTCGAAAATGCAAAAAGAATACGTGGCTCCGTAATGTTGATTGGGCCATTATTGGCAAGGTTTAAAAAAGCATTACTTCCAAAACCCGGTGGTGATAAAATCGGCAGAAGACGTTTAGATACGCATTTTTTAGGTTTTGAAAAATTAGGGGCGCAGTTTCATTATAATGATGAAAATGATCAATACTTTATCGTCGGTGAAAAGTTAAAAGGTACGTATATCTTGATGGATGAAATATCTGTAACTGGTACAGCAAACGTCCTTATGGCAGCTGTTCTCGCAGAAGGTATCACTCAAATATACAACGCAGCATGCGAACCCTATATTCAACAATTGTGCAAAATGCTTAATAATATGGGTGCGCGCATTTCAGGAATTGGTTCCAATTTGCTTACCATCCATGGAGTTGAAAGTCTTGGTGGTACGGAACATACCGTACTCCCGGATATGATTGAAATTGGTAGTTTTATTGGATTGGCAGCAATGACACAGTCTGATCTTACCATTACCAATGTTTCCGTACCGAATCTGGGCATTATACCATCGACTTTTGAAAAATTGGGAATACAATTAGAAATTCAAGGTGACAATATCCATATTCCCGCTCAGGATTTTTACGAAATACAAAGTTTTATTGATGGTTCTATCATGACCATTTACGATGCACCATGGCCCGGATTTACTCCAGATTTGCTCAGTATAATATTAGTAGTTGCAACGCAGTCAAAAGGAAGTATTTTGATTCATCAAAAAATGTTTGAGAGTAGATTGTTTTTCGTAGATAAACTTATAGAAATGGGTGCCAAAATCATCTTGTGTGATCCGCATCGAGCTACGGTTATTGGCTTAGAACGAAAATATCAGCTTCGAGGTATAAGAATGAGTTCGCCGGATATTCGTGCCGGTGTTTCTTTGTTAATTGCTGCCCTTTCGGCAAATGGCCCAAGCATTATATCAAATATACATCAGATAGACAGAGGATATCAAAATATTGATGGTCGTCTAAATGCTCTAGGTGCACAAATAGAAAGGGTATCTGAATAAATCAACTTTTGACGGAAAATATACACATTAACTTTCTATAGAATATTTTAAAATACTAGCAAAGAATCGATATTTATAATAAGCCTTCATCAGCAAAACTAAAATAATTCATATCACCAATAATGATATGATCAAGTACGCGTATATCAAGTAAAGAAGCGGCATCCTTAATACGTTTTGTTAGCTTAACATCTTCGTTACTTGGTTTAAGATTTCCGGAAGGATGATTATGACATAACACAATTCCACTAGCCATTTGTTCCAATGCAGGAACTAATACCTTTTTAATATCGACGACAACACCTGCTAATCCACCGGTACCTATATGTTTTTTGTCAATAATTTTATTTGAATGATTACAGAGCAGAATGTAAAATTCTTCATGTGGTAAATCTGCCATAAATGTATAGAGATAGTTAAACGCGTCTTTACTCGATTTAATGACGATTTTATCTAATGGATCAGTTATTTGACGCCTTCTTCCCAGTTCTAATGCTGCCGCTATTTGAATGGCCTTAGCTTCACCGATACCTTTATATTTTTTTACATATACTTTCGGCTCAACTTTTCCGAGTTCATTGAGATTATTACTATAATCACTTAATATGAGTTTTGCCAGTTCTACGGCAGACATCCCTTTAATTCCCGAACCAATCAGGATAGCGAGCAATTCTGAATCAGAAAGACTTTGACGACCTTTTTGCAGCATTTTTTCCCGCGGCCTGTCATCATTTGCCCATGATTTAATAGGTTGATTTGAAAACATAAAACGGCCTTGTTTATTTTTTATATTTAGAAATGATTCAAATACAGATATAACAAATCAAAACTATATGTCTTTCAAAGAAAGAAAAATATTCAATCGACACTAAAAAAGTATGCGCAAATGATAAACCCGGATTTTTTAAACTAAGCTCAATGCTTGTTCCAAATCCTGAATCAGGTCATCTACATCTTCAATACCTACACTCAAGCGTATTAAAGAATCTGTCAATCCAACTTTAAGTCTTTCTTCTCTTGGAATCGAACCGTGTGTCATACTTGCAGGATGACCAATCAATGATTCAACACCACCTAGCGACTCTGCTAATGAAAAATAATGCGTATTACTTAATACTATTCTTGCACACTCTTCATTATTGTCCACTAAATCAAAAGAGACCATACCTCCAAACATTTTCATTTGTTTTTTGGCAATTTCATGGCCCGGATGTTCTTGAAATCCAGGATAATACACCTTAGATACTTTAGGATGATTTTTTAGGTATAAAGCGATCTTTTCAGCATTCTGACATGCGCGCTCAACACGTATATGCAAAGTCTTGATACCACGTAAAATCAGAAAACAATCCTGTGGTCCTGGAACAGCTCCAACGGCGTTTTGTAAGAAACGTATCTGACTTGCCAATTCTGGGTTTTTAGTAACGACCACTCCATGTATGACATCAGAGTGCCCCCCTAAATATTTTGTAGCAGAATGTACCACGATGTCAGCTCCCAGATCCAAAGGATTTTGCAAATAAGGGGAAGCAAAAGTATTGTCAACCGTTACGATGATATTTTTACCATTTACCTCTTCGCATACAGCTTGTATATCAATGATATTCAACATAGGATTGGTAGGAGTTTCAACCCAAATCATCCGTGTTTTATCCGTAATTCGGCTTTTAAGTTCGTCAATATTGCCAATGTTTGCAAATTGGAATTTAATACCATAATTGGCAAAAACGCGCATCATTATTCTATACGACCCCCCGTATAAATCGTCTGTAGCAATTACCTCATCACCCGGATTGAGCAATTTTAATACACTATCCATTGCTGCAAGACCACTTCCAAAACAAATGGCATCTGTAGCATTTTCAAGCGCTGCTAAATTTTGCTCAAGTGCGTGACGTGTTGGATTTTGGGTTCTAGCATATTCATAGCCTTTATGATCACCAGGAGCAGCCTGTACATAAGTAGAGGTTTGAAATATTGGTGTCATTATAGCGCCTGTAGATGGATCCGGTTCAATTCCGGCATGTATTACTTTTGTTCCAAATTTCATTTTACTTGATACTTATTATTTTAAATTAAAATAGATTTAATGTGGAATAACAACCTGCATTATATTCAATCCGCAAAAGCGTTATGATTGTAATTCAGTCAATTATTATGTTAAATTTTCACAAACGGAAGTGCACAAATCTTTGCTTCCATCATTTTTTTTCCAAATTGTACCATTATTGAAGTACCTTCTTTTGCCAGTTCTGTAGGTACATAACCCATTCCAATAGGCTGATCCAGTGATGGTGACTGCGTGCCGGATGTTACTACTCCTATTTCATTTTCCTGAACGTCAAATATCAAATATCCATGTCTTGGCACACGTCTTTCTGACATGGTAAATCCTACAAGTTTTCTATTAAGTCCTGCTTCTTTTTGAGCAGTTAGCCAGTCTTTACCTATAAATTCTGCCGGTTTTTTTAATTTGGTTATCCACCCCAAGCCTGCTTCCAATGGTGAAGTTGTGTCATCAATATCATTTCCATAAAGACAAAAACCCATTTCTAATCTCAACGTATCTCTGGCGCCTAACCCACATGGTTTGATACCTGCTTCCTTTCCTGCTTCCATTACGGCATGCCAAAGTTTTTCTGTATGCTCAGCTGGTACATATATCTCAAAACCACCGCTACCAGTATATCCGGTTGAAGAAATGATCACATTGTCAATTCCAGCAAAAGTACCAATTTTGAATGTATAATACTTGCATTCTGATAAATTTATATCTGTAAGTTTTTGTAGTACTTCAGTTGCTTTTGGTCCTTGAACAGCTAACAGCCCGATTTCATCAGAAATATCTTGCATCTTAGCATCATGGTTATTGTGTGCAGCCATCCAATTCCAATCCTTATCTTTATTTGAAGCATTTACGACCAGCATAAATACAGGCGAACCATCTTCATCAGGCATTCTGTAGAGCAAAAAATCATCAATAATGCCTCCATTCGTATTTGGAAAACAAGTATATTGAATATCACCAACATTTAGCTTTGATGCATCATTGCTACCTACCTTTTGTACAAGCTCTAAGGCTTCTTTTCCCTTTACTATAAACTCTCCCATATGCGAAACATCAAAAACACCTACTTTATTACGTACATTTAAATGTTCGTCTGTAATCGTAGAATATTGAATCGGCATATTATAACCAGCAAAATCAGCCATCTTTGCTCCTAATGCTAAATGAATATTAGTTAATGGTGTGTTCTTCATTTTTAAATTAATATGGATTTATATAATTATCGGCCAAAGATACGGATTTTTAATTATCCATTTGCCGTATTGTGCTATAATTATATTTAGCTTTTGTTTCGCAAAACAACTTATTCTAATAAAAACTGTCATTATGTCATTATGATTTAACTTATTTTGCCATATTGTCGTGTATTTTTATGTAAATTGTGGTCAATAGGTCAAAAAAAGCGCATTGGAATGTAAATTGCATTAACCTTTACAGAATTTGATAATTAAAAAACAATAAAAGACAATGAGACAAGCAGTTTTAAGACCAAACCAAAGATTATATCCTAGATTCAATCGTTTTTATATGGATGATTTTTTCTTTCCAAAAAGCAAAGCCATTCATTTTGATGAAAAGAAAAATTCGATCAATGATGTAAACATTTCAAAAATAGAAAATGCATTTTTAATCGAAGTTGCTGTACCTGGTTTTACTAAGGAAGATATAAAAATATCTTTAGAAGATGACAGACTTAAAATTAGAGGTAAAAAAGCGGTTGAAGAGCGCGTTTATATCAAAAGAGCGTTTAAACTTAATGAATTTGAGCAGATTTTCAACTTGCCAAAGACTGTAGATTTAAATAATATAGAAGCGACAGTTTCAAATGGCATATTGAGCATTATACTCAATAAATTAGATGAAAAACCTCAATTACAAATACAAGTAAAGTAATTTTTTAACCTATAAAAATTTATAAATATGCAAATCGTACGTGTAAATCCATTTTTTCAGGGAAAATCATTGTCAAATGTTATTGACGAGGTATTTAACAGAAGTATTTCAGATTTTGTAGGTAATGGTGCTGTAGCAACTGTACCTTCTGTAAACATCACAGAAGACGATGATAAATTAACCATAGAAGTTGCTGCTCCGGGAATGGACAAAAAAGATTTTAACATTTCTATTGACAAAGACCAATTAATTATTTCAGCCGAAAAAGAAAGCTCTACTGAAGACAAAGCGGAAGGTAAGTGGACGAGAAAAGAATTCAACTATGCTTGTTTTAAACGTTCATTTTACTTAGCTGATGGTATTCAAACAGAAAATATCGAGGCTACCTATGAAAACGGAATTCTTATGTTAGTTTTACCTAAAAAGGAAGAAGCTAAGACAAAAGCACCTAAAATTATAGAAATCAATTAAGATATTTTAGTATCTTTTTTTAAAATCAAAAATGCACCCAATACGTTATTGGGTGCATTTTTTTTAGTTATAATCTTTTTAATACATCCATGAACCGGATTATTGAAATGGTTATAAATTCATTCATAAAGCTATTTTTAGTCAAATTTTAATGCCTTCAAACTATTAAAAGTTATGGTCATTATGAGCATTTTAAAAAAAATGGCACAATTTGTGAAAAAAAATAAGTAAAGTGTTGTTTGTTAAAAAATAACCGGTATCTTTGTATTTCATTTTGACAACACATAAGAGTTCATTATTTAATAAAATTTAAAAATTTAGCGCATATAGCATAGACTTCTACACTTAACGATAACATTATTTTTTTAATCTATTATTAAATACAGTGTAGGTATGCTAAAGCTAAAATCATTAACCGATCAGGAACTCATTTCACTCTACCTTAACGATCATCCGACAGCTTTTGAAGTTTTACTCAACAGGCATCGTGATAAGATTTACACATCTATTTACTTATTTGTAAGAGATACCGAAACCGCAGAAGATATTTTTCAGGAAGTATTCATTAAAATTATCGATACACTCAAAAAAGGAAAATATCAAAACGAAGATAAATTCCTTAAATGGGCAATGAGAATCGCCTATAATCTATGTGTAGATTACTTTAGAAAATCTAAAAAAATGTCTTTCGTATCCGGTACAGATACCTTCGATCCTTTTACTGTGATTCAGTCAGGTGATGATCACATAGAAAACCATATCATAAAAAGCGAAACCCACGATAGATTAAGAACTTTAATCGACCAATTGCCTGATGAGCAACGAGAAGTTGTCATTCTTAGACATTATGCAGATATGAGTTTTAAAGAAATCTCTCTACTTACACGCGTGAGTATCAATACATCTTTGGGAAGAATGAGATATGCGCTGATAAATCTACGTAAGATGATGGTGGAAACCGAGAAAGTAGCATAA
>JBEBYC010000011.1:0-115681 GCA_040391315.1 Portibacter sp.
ATATAATTATAACGAAATTTGCACCTTACTTTTGGTGACTTATTTATATAAATGTTGTCTTAAAGTATAAATTAAATAATCAACTTATAAAATTTGAAATATGAAAAAGTATATTTTAAATAAATTTATCCTCATTCAATTAATTTTACTAGGTTTTACATCTTCTGTTATTGGTCAAGCAGATATCCCATTTTTTTATGATAGTAATTGGGGTTATCTATCCATGTCTAATGGCAATCTTACATCAAATAATGCAGATTATTATAATTCAAGGGCTGAACATAGGTTGGATGCTACTGGCGATTATGTAAAATTATATGTCAAAACATTACAGAATGGTACATTTTCTGTAAAGCTAATAGCTAAAGTTGGTTCTGGTTCTTGGACAGGTATGATAACGTTAGATGTTTCTGAAGATGATATATCCTGGACAAATTTAGAAACAATCACTACTATTGGAAATAACTCAGCATCTATTACACCATCCGTAAGTATACCTAATAATACCAATTATATTCGCGTATATTTTGCTAATAAAGTAAGTGGTTCAAACATAGGAGTTGATGATTTTAATGTTACGAGTACTTTACCTGTAACATTTACCGGTTTTGATGTAAAGCCATACAACAACAACGTTTTGGTTTCATTTTCAACAGCATCTGAACAAAATAATGCACACTTTGAAATTGAGCGTAGTCAGGATGGTGTCAACTTCAATTTAGCTGGATATATCAAAGGTTCAGGTAATAGTTTAACGGCACAACACTATCGTTTTGTTGATGAGCAACCGTATAACGGAATTAGCTATTATCGTATTAAACAAGTGGATTTTGACGGCAAGTCATCCTATACAAAAATCCGCAACGTAAGAATAGAAAGTAATATACTTAAAATTTCACCTAGAAATACAGATGGACGCATCGATATCAACACAAATGATGTAAGTTACGATGTTAATGTTTACAACATACGAGGACAGAAAGTGTACCACTTTCCTACTCTATTCGGCACTCAATCAATATTTATTGATCATTTGAAACCCGGATTGTATTTCATAGAAGTTAATGGAATAGGTATCAGAGAAATCGCAAAAGTTGTCAAATTTTAAAATTGACAATTCACACCAAGCAATATCCGTAATTTTATAAATAAGAAATTTTATTATTTTACATAAAAAACAATATCAATAATATTTGTATTACAACATTCGTAAAAAAGTCTTATTTATATATGAATATTGTAGCACAAATCAATCAATATATCCAATGTCTCTCTCAGGTAAAAAAAGAGCAGATATTGAAATATTACACAACCGTATTTTACAACTTTTTCCTAATAGTAAATTATGGTTCCTTGACGGAAAGAACGCGCAAGGAAAAGTTATTTCAAATCCAAATATTGGTTATGGACTTCATACAAAAATCAATGCAGATGGAAAACTCAAAGACTTTTATAAAGTTGGAATAAGTAGTAACACTACAGGAATTTCGGTTTATTTAATGGGCATTGATGATAAGTTATACTTGCCGAAAACATATGGTAAAAACATTGGAAAAGCAAGTGTAACAAGTTATTGTATCAAATTCAAAAACCTTAAAGTCATAAATTTTGATATACTTGAAATGGCTATCCAAGAAGGCTTAAAACATTAAAATGACAACATTAGAATAAAACCTTTAAATATTCAATTACTCAAATGAAGTAACAAGACCAAAAATTGTTTTATTAACTACAAATATATAACTTCACCTTTCTACTGATAAGTTAATTTAAGCTCCGATTTCATCAATCACCATTAATTTCCCCCCAAAAACACGATGTAATCAAATACAGAAATGAAAACATGTTGAAGAATTTGTCTCCTATGTCAATACATATTACAAATTTTATTCATATATTTGCCCTTGAATTTATATAGAATACCTAATATAAACGATGGGTACGCACATGAGAACATTAACATTGACGATTATTATCCTGCTCATAGCTCAATTTTCAAAAGCACAGGAAAACAAAGTAGACAACCATGTCCTTCACGAATACGAAATAGGGACATTATTTTTTGATCATAACTTATATGGTCCTGCGCGGTATATGCTTGGACAGTTTATCAATTCCAAACATCCCGCTTCTGAAGATGATTTTGGAAATATCAAAGATGACGCAGCTTCCATGATTGCAATATCAGGTTTGCGTGCAGACTTGATGAGCGGTGAAAACGAACTCATTTCCTTTATAAATCACAAATTTCCTGATCCATTAACCATACCCGCAATTTTGGAATTGGGCAGCTATTATTTTAATAAAAAATGGTATCAGAAATGTATAGAAGCGTACAACATGGTCAACTTAGACCAGCTTCCTGAATATGATATGACCGAAGCTTCACTCAAGAAAGGGTATGCACTTTTTGTCACCAAGGAATTTGCAAAAGCCAAACATGAACTCGAAAGAACAAAAGATATAAAAGGCGACTTCTACCATCCAACTAATTACTACTATGGTTTGTGTTCATATTTTTTAGGCAACTACAACGACGCAACAAATAGTTTTGAGAAAGTAAAAAATGACAATACCTATAAATCATTTGTCCCATATAATCTTATGCAAATCTATGCTTCACAGGGACAAGACGAAAAAGTTATACAGTACGGAGAAGTTGCACTTAAAGACAAGCAACTTCGCAATCGAAATGATATAGCGCTTATTCTTGGCCAGTCATATTTCAGAAAAGAAGATTATAAAAATGCTTTACCACACCTTGAATATTACGAAGCGAATACCGATAAGCTAACAGTAGATGAATTTTATCAGCTGGGATTTACCCAGTATAAACTTGGCAATTATAACAAAGCGATACCCAACTTTAAGGAATTGAGTCTTTTAGATTCTCGTTTAGGGCAAATTGCCAATCATTATCTCGCAGATTGTTATAATAAAACGATGGATCGGCAATCTGCACGTAGTGCCTTTAAAAAAGTCAGTCAGATGGATTTCGAACCCAATCTCAGAGACGAAGCGATCATAAACTATGCAAAATTGTCCGCAGAATCAGGATTTGAACGCGAAGCGATCAACACCCTTGTCAAAGTACAAAAACAAAACAAATATTATGAAGAGGCGCAAGAAATATTAGCAGAATTACTTGAGAACACTTCTGACTATGTGACAGCCATTCAGATTATAGAAGGCATGACAACCATTCCTGATAAATTTAAAGCCATCTATCAAAATATAGCTTTGCGCTATGGTATTCTGCTTTATAATGACGACAAGAAAGATGACGCATTCACTTATTTTGCTAAATCGAATAGATTTCAGGCCAGCAGGATTACTGCATCACAAGGTTTATACTGGAATGCACTCATTCTTAGTGAACGTGGCGCATATATAGAATCTAATACTTTACTCAAAACCTATTTTGAAACAAGCAGCGGTATTACATGGATGCCAGATGAATCGACACAGGCTATGGCTTACTATACGCAGGGTTACAATTATTTTAAGTTAAAACAATATAGTGTAGCAGAAAATGCCTTCATTCAATCCATCAATCTAATTAAAAGCAATGTTGCCAAAATCAAAAACAAACAAGTAACCGAAAATATTTGGCCAGATGCATTGGTTCGAACAGGCGATTGCCTTTTTAAAAGGCGCGCTTATAAAGAAGCGAAAAATTACTATAATCAAGCAATTGATAAAAAACAAAGTTCAGCTCCATATGCGTTGTATCAACGTGGTATAATTGAAGGATTACTCGATGAACCATATGAGAAAATTGTCACCATGCGCAACCTTAAGATTCAATATCCTAAATCAGCATATGCCGATAATGCACTGATGCAATTAGGTGATACCTATGCTAATGTTGAAAATTTTGAAAATGCCTACGGAGCTTATAATGAACTTGTAAACAACTATAAATTAAGTCCATTAGTTAATGAAGCTCGACTAAAACTCGGATTAAATGCATACAACAAAGGTGATTTGAATACCGCTATCACCCACTATAAAGCGGTCATAGCAAATAATCCATCCGCTCAGGAAGCAGAAAGCGCCTTATTAGGCTTGCAGGAAATTTACATCAATGATCTTGGCAAATCCGATGATTATGTTGCATATGTAGGTACGCTGCCTGGTTATAAAGTAACTGCTTCAGCTGCAGATTCGCTCGCATATATGGTAGGTGATCTACGTTTTAATGAAGGTGAATACGAAAAGGCTATCGCAGGATTTAATAATTATATCGATAAATACCCTAACGGTGCTAATAGGATTAAAGCCACTTATTATAGGGCTGAATCCTACACTATAACAAAAAAATATCCAGAAGCACTCACAGACTACGAAAGTGTGATCAGTAAAGGTAATTCGGAGTTTTATGTACCTTCATTGCGCAAAGCTGCTGTTATTGCATACAATTCTACTCAGCAATTTGATAAAGCATATCAATACTACGATGCTTATTACAAAGTATTGACCGATGAAGATGAAAAATACAAAACTGCACTTGGAGCGCTGAGAAGTGCTTTCAGAATATCCAATGGTCCAGCCGTAAATCAATACGGAAGATTAGTCACTGCCAATATCAAAGCCACAAAAGACGAACAAGCTGCTGCTTGGTACTACCTTGCAAAAACGTATATGCGAGATAATAACATGAACGAAGCAGCAGAATCATTTAAAAAGGCAGCCATGTTAATAGAAAACAATCAGGCGGCAGAATCAAGGTATATGCTTGCAGAAATTCTTTATAAAGAAGGTAAATTACAAGCAGCAGAAGATCAGTGTAACATCGCAAATGAAAATAATGTAGCTTATCCTTATTGGATAGCTAAAAGTTTAATTCTACTCTCAGATATCTATGTAGACAGATCAGATTTATTTAATGGGCGAGCTGCATTAGAGGCTGTCGTTGAAAATTTTCAGGGCGACAATGAATTAATTAAAGAAGCACAGGATAAATTAGCCTTAATTAGTCAGCTTGAAAAAAACAATTCAAGAATAAAACCTGACCAAAAAGATACGCAATTACTTGAATTGATCAAACCATAATTCATTCTCAAAAAAGCACATTTAAAAAATTAAGTAGATATGAAAACATTAAAATATATATTGATATTCACGCTGACTTCATACAACGGATTATTATCAGCTCAGTCAGACACAGCAAAACTCGATATTCAACACGTTGATGTGCTAAAGGAATTTGAAGCAAAAATACAAGATGCCGGCATGCAAATTGTCAAACCGACAACTCCACCGGCAAAAGATTTCACACCAAATTATAAATTTTCAATTTCAGAAACCACTATTAAAGCAGAACCGGCCAAACCTCAAATTTTACCGCTTGCCCTATCTCAAGATCCACCGTTTATTATTAACAATGGTTACCTTTTCGGTGCTTATGGTATAAAAAATAATATTAATGCAATGGCAGGTTATCATTGGTCACAAAAAGACAGATATGATGTGGGCATACATGCGGGTTACGAAGCATTAAATAACACCAATAATGTCCCATATCAAAAATACAACCAAACACAAGTTGCTATTTACGGTAATTATTTACTAAAAGAAAACCTACAACTTTACGGTCAAGTTCGCACTACCTTTCAAAACCGTTATCGCTATCATACTGATCTAGGTGTAGATACATTATACCAGGATGCAGACTTGCTTCGCAAACTCAATGGTTATAATATAACCGCAGGTATCGCTAATCCCGAGTCCACAAAACTTAATATCAACTACAACCTTAATCTAAATATATTCAATACGTCTATTGACCGTAAAAAAGCCAGAGACAATGGTTTTGGGTTACATGGTAAACTTGAAAAGCAATTTAGTAAAAGTACAGTTCTCTACATAAATGCTGCTTATAACTACAATGCTTATAAAGACTCATTGGAATCCCAATTGTCCGTGGCTACCTTTGTACCACACATTAAAACAAGAATCAGCAATCTCTTATTGGATGGTGGAATCCATATGTTTTATTCAGCTGACGGGAATACTTCCCTTTTTCCTGAGGCTGAACTCGCATGGGCATTTGATTCACGCAATTTTATGATTTTCGCTAAAGTGAATCAGGACTACTTTGCGAATACCTTTACCAATGTTGCTTCGAGAAACCCTTATCTAAATACGCAAATAGATTCTTTACAAACAACGGTTTGGCAAGAGTTTAGCGCTGGAATTAAGGGCAAATTCTCATTCCTAGGTTATCAAGCAAAGGCAGGATTTAAAAACGTTAAAAACCAGATGTTTTTGTTAAACAACACTACAGATTTAACTGTATTTGATATGGTTTATGACAATATGAATTTGACTTTCATCAGTGGAAATCTAGATTTTGATTTCTCAAGGACAGTTCAGTTTGGTGGTTGGCTAACGCAAAATTTCTTTAAAACAGATCGCATAGAAAAGGCCTGGCATTTACCCGCATTGGAAGCGAATATCTATGGAGCTATCAAACTATTAGACGAAAAAGTCAAACTAAGAGGTGATGTGTATTTAGCGAGTGCTGTTTCGTATATCAACAAAAATGGCTATCAGGATCAATCAGGTGGTTTGTTTGACTTTAGTTTTGAAGCAAACTATGCCATCCTTGACAATTTGCACATAAGACTTCAAGGTATTAATTTACTTAATAATCAGTTTCAGCGATATTATGGTTATCCACCAGCAGGCATTCAGGCACGTGTAGGTATAAATTGGATTTTTTAAGCCATAGCGTTTATCCAGTTATAAGAAATAAGAAATTATCCAATGGTTTTGGAAGATGTAGCGCTTTCTATCCAAATCAATGCTTCGTCTAGAGTAAGCGCATTTTCTACATTGTAATCCCCAATTGCTTCACGGCGTAAGGCAGTCAAATAAGCCCCTGATCCAAGTGCTTTACCAAAATCATGTGCTAACGATCGAATATAAGTTCCTTTACTGCAACCACAAATAAATGGTAATGTCGGTAAATTAAAATCCAGAATTGAAAACTTTGAAATTTCAATTTTTCTAGATTTAAGTTCGACATCGACCCCTCTTCTTGCTAAAGAATATGCGGATTTTCCTTTAACTTTAACTGCAGAATAAATTGGAGGTACTTGTTCAATTTCACCAATGAAAAGCTGACACACCTCTTGAATCAATACTTGGTCAATATGGTCTAAAGGGAAAAAATCGGTAGGCTCTACTTCTGCATCATACGTTGGAGTGGTTGCTCCAATGGTAATTGTTCCCGAATATACCTTAGGAAGTCCTTGTAATGATTCGATTTGTTTAGTCATTTTGCCAGTGCATAAAATCAGCAAACCGGAAGCCAAAGGATCCAGAGTTCCTGCGTGTCCCACTTTTATTTTTTTTATGCCCAACGCATATTTTAACTTAAACCGGATCTTATTGACGACATCAAATGATGTCCATTCTAAAGGTTTATCAATAAGAATTACAGTACCTTCTTCAAAGTTAACTGTTTTTGTATCTGTATTTTTATCAATTATGTTAAGCACTGAAAAAGATATAAATTATCCCGACGAGGCCGATAATGAGACAGTAATAAGCAAAAATTTTAAATTTATTTTTACGTACGAGATTAATCATCCATGTACAAGCAAAAACACCTACTATAAATGAGACAATAAATCCAATTCCTAAAGCTGTAATATTTACATTGCCAGAAGTAAAAGCACCGTCTAAGATATCTTTAGCTATTTTTCCAAATATCAATGGAACGACCATAAGAAAAGAAAACTCGGCTGCTTTGGCCCTATCAACACCCAAAATTACTGAAGTGGCAATGGTAGCACCTGATCTCGAAATTCCGGGAATGACAGCTATTGCTTGTGCGATACCGATTTTTAATGCATTTGCATAAGAAATATTAACATTATTAAACTGCTGCCTGTCTGCAACGAAAAGTAAAATTCCTGTAAAAATCAACATAAGGCAAACCAGCATTATATTTTGTGTAAATAACGCCTCAAGTTCATTTTCAAAAAACAAGCCGACGAAAACAGCCGGTAACATGGATAACATTATTTTATAAACAAACGCTTTTTCTTCTTTATTTCCTTTTGAAAAAAAATTTGAAATGAGTTCACCGATTTGTTTCCTAAAGACAAAAACGGTTGCCAATGCCGTTCCAAAATGCAGTACCACAGTCATAAGCATGCTCTCCTCCCCTATTGCCTTTTCGCCAAAAATATATTTGGCTAGTTCGAGATGACCACTACTACTTACCGGCAAAAACTCAGTTAGTCCCTGAATTATACCCAGAATAATTGCTATCCAAATTTCACTCATTTGATATTCCGCGTAGGCTTATTTCTTCACAAAAATTGCATACACATTGAGGGCTAATCCGATAAGGATCACGATGGGTGCTAATGTAATCCGTCTATGGCTATAAATAAGCGATTCATCCCAAACATCTGGCGATGGCATATGTCCACCAGTCATCAAGGCCATTCCTATAAAAATGAAAGCCGTACCTATGATAATAAACATATAATTTTTACGGCCAAAGATCAATCCAGCATTACTTGAATCTGAATCTTTTTGGACTGAACGAGGTGTATATTCCTTAGACTTAGACATGACATTAAAGCTTAAACTATTTATAATGGCGCAAATATATATAAAAAAATTTAATTCCAATAAATAAGTTTTTAATGTTAAATTGAGCTATAAGAACTGAAATTAGTATCGTGTTGAGTTAACATTAAAAATAAACTTATTACCATAGATAAATGGCCATTTGAAATTTATATATTTTGCAAAAACAAAGCAGTAGGACGATTTAAAGCCACACCACTATGTTTAAACTTCGCTTATATTTTATAAATATCATAATAAAAATGTGAATTAATTAAAATAATTTATGAAAAAAGGTAATATTTGCATCTCAATATTGGTTTAAATATAAAATCTGCAAACTCTCCTCTAAAAAAGTATATCATTGGAATCCTGTTTGGTCATTATACCTACATATAACGAAATTGAAAATATCAAAAGTATCATAGAAGCTGTACTGGCTCAAGGTACACATTTTTCGGTATTAATTATTGATGACGGATCACCTGATGGCACAGGAAGTGTAGTAGAAACGCTCAAAGCGACCAATGATCGTATTCATTTGATCAGTCGAACTGGGAAATTAGGGTTAGGAACGGCCTACATCGAAGGATTTAAATATGGATTAAAACACAATTTTGAATATATATTTGAAATGGATGCTGATTTTAGCCATAATCCAAATGATCTTAACGAATTGCTTAAAGCTTGTCAAAATGGTTCAGACGTTGCTGTTGGAAGCAGATATGTAAATGGAGGCAATATCAAAAACTGGTCAAAAGACCGTGTATTACTTTCGTATTGCGCTTCATTATATGTGCGTCTCATCACAGGGATGCCGGTTAAAGACCCTACTGCTGGGTTTATTTGCTATAAAAAGAAAGTACTTGCATCTTTTGACCTCGATAAAATCAAATACAAGGGTTATACGTTTCAAATAGAAATGAAATACTATGCGTGGAATAAAGGTTATGTAATTAAAGAAGTACCCATTACCTTTATCGACCGAGAAAAAGGAACTTCTAAAATGCATGCAAATATCATTTCTGAAGCTATCAAGGGCGTTCTACAAATGCGCATTCGAAAATTTAAAGGCTATTATAGCGCCTAAAATATTTCTTACGGGATTAAAACCCTCAATCCAACACAAATTTACATCAAAAACACTGTATTTCAACTAACTACACATACAAACTAAAAATATGTTATTTTGGTCGAAAAATGTGTTTGGTGCAACCTTCCACTTATCCATATCTTTGTATCATCAATAAGATGATAATATTCTTTTATGAATCGTTTTGGAAGTTTTGGTTATACTTATATAAATTAGCACTTACAAAGAATAAACTACAAACAAAGAAAAGATTGAGTTTGGTAAAAAAAAATGGTCGGGTGTTCCCCGACCATTTTTTTTATGATTGATATTTTACAGGTAAATAAGCTTCAACATTTTCATTTTATTCTGCATCTTCATCTCGATCAATTTGAGACATATAAACGATAATCATACCACCAAATGTCAGTATTAATTGGATGAGTAGCGTAAATACACCTTTACCGTATATAAAGCTGAGCAAGTTGATCTTCAAACCAACCATTATAAAGATTAAAGATAAGATGCCAACTAGAAACATCAAAAATCCGATTAACAACCAAAATGGTCTTTTCATCATGTATCACATTTAAAGTACAAAATTAAGCAATTTTTATCAAAAATACGACCTTAACCTAGTATGACATCGTTTCGTTCAAGGAAAATTATGCTTTTTGGCTGTTTACATGCACATCCCTAGCCATACATTTTAAGTTAGTTCATAATATAATTATTTTATGAAACCAAATCAGCTATTTTCGATTTAGATTGTAAATATTTTCATTTTGGGATTTTTAAACAAACCTATCATTCAAAATAGAATATTCAGCGTTCAATTATCCTTAGATTTGTAAACTTATCTTAAAAAAAGAGTGTTATTTATTATTGCTGGTAGTATGTCTGCTATTTTTTATAAAATTAAAAGTGTCTTTAATATCTATATATGCCCGTTAAAATTATCGAATGTCCGAGAGATGCCATGCAGGGATTACATAATTTTATACCGACACAATTGAAGGCGGATTATATCAATCAATTATTAAAAATAGGGTTTGACACCATTGATTTCGGTAGTTTTGTATCGCCAAAAGCTATCCCACAAATGCGAGATACTGCTGAAGTTTTATCTAAATTAAGTTTAGAAAATACCAAAACAAAGCTTTTGGCAATTGTTGCCAATACCCGTGGTGCAGAAGATGCTTCAAAATTTGAAGAAATTGATTATCTTGGCTATCCTTTTTCTATTTCTGAAACCTTCCAATTGCGCAATACCAATGCGACCATAGAAGAATCTCTTGTTCGGGTAGAAGAAATCCAAAATATAGCACTTAAGTCAAATAAAAAAACGTTAATTTATATATCTATGGGCTTTGGCAATCCATATGGTGATGAATGGAATGTGGAAATTGCTCAACATTGGGTAGACAAACTCGCTGAAATGGACATCAAATACATAGCGCTATCTGATACCATAGGAATTGCTACTCCTGATAGTATTTCATATTTATTCAAGCATTTGATACCACCATATCCTGATGTCGAGTTTGGTGCACATTTACATGTTCAGCCGTATAATTGGATGCCGCGAATTAAAGCGGCTTACGATAGTGGATGTAGAAGATTTGATGCCGCTATGAGAGGTTATGGTGGTTGCCCAATGGCAAAAGACGAACTTACCGGCAATATGGCTACAGAAAATCTACTTCAATTTTTTGACGAAATTGAGATTGATACGCATCTAGATAAAAACCAATTTAAAAAAGCGATGAAAATGGTTGATGGCGTTTTCCGTCATGGGTAGTTTATACTTATCTATTACATTGCAAGATAATATCTGTTGTTCTGACGACATTGGAAACATTTCCTGCTCTATCTATTATATATACTTCAAGCGGCAGCACATTGGTAGGAAAGATAGTCGTTGGCTCACAGGGCGGAATACCAGTATTCACATCATAAATACAACAGGTCGTATATATTTTCACTCGGATAGTACCTGAAATTCCATTTGTAGCACCCGCTTCCGGAACAAATGGCGCTTTATATTCTCTAAACGTTTGATTGGTACGCAAATCCTTTATAAAAATATTGGATGCTGCACTATTTGTAGCTGAGCCAAAATCACCATCGCCATCTGTAAAAAAAAGCGTCATAATAACTGAATCTTGCTGGTTGCTTCCTTGCATCATTGTTGACTTTGAAAATCCCTGAAATTCAAGTTGTGGTACTTCAGAATAGTCTTTTGATTTAAGACACCCGTACAAAAAGAATGGCAACAACCCTATAATTATTTTTTTCATCTTACTGCTTTTACATATTAATCTAAACTTCTTACTTTGTGCCTCGAATCGTACCGAATCACATGAGTGACGCATTTAAAACCCAAAGGCAACAACTTTTTACCCTTTTGGATACTTATCGAAAGTCAAAATCTTCCATTGATAAGGAAATTTATCTAATGGCTTTATTTCATTTTCAATACAAATATAACACTGTTTACAAGTATTATTGTGATAATCTCCATGTAAATGCATCAAAAATAACATTTTCTAAAGATATTCCACATTTACCCATAAGTGCATTCAAGCACCACGAGGTTAAAACGTATGATTTCAACCCGGAAGATGTTTTCATGAGCAGTGGTACGACTGGATCACTTCGATCAAAACACATAGTAAAATCACTTGATTTTTATCGAAACAATACAGTCGAAATTTGGTCACAATATTTTAATCCCGTACAGGAATATTGTTACTTTGCGTTGCTTCCAGGGTATCTTGAAAGAGATGGTTCATCTCTGATTAGTATGGTACAGCATTTTATAAATTTATCCAATTACAAACAGAGTGGCTTCTTTTTACGCAACCACGACGCTTTAGCGGATCATCTGCTTAAAGCAAAGGCTCAAAAAAATCCGGTGGTTCTATTTGGTGTGACTTATGCCTTACTCGATTTTGTAGCTGATTTTCCGATGCAATTTCCAGAACTTATCGTTATGGAAACAGGTGGTATGAAAGGTCAAAGGAAGGAAGTATCGAAAACCGAACTTCACGAAATTCTAAAAAATGGTCTGGGCACTGTTAATATTTTTTCTGAATACGGTATGACTGAGCTATTTTCTCAGGCTTATTCTAAAGGTGGTACACGCTTTCTTCCCAATTATATGATAGACATTCACACCCGTCAAATCAACGATCCGCTGGTGCGTGAATCCTTCAAAAAATCGGGAATCATCACTGTCACAGACCTAGCCAATATCGACAGCTGCGCATTTATACAAACAGAAGACCAAGGCATTAGTTATGAAAATGGTACATTTGAGATTACAGGACGCTTGACCAATTCAGATATACGTGGCTGTAATCTACTTTTAGAAGAATTCAGTCCGTGATAATTTGAATATTTAATTATATGCAGTAATTCAAATAGCCGATATCAAAAATGCTGATTACAAGGCATAGTTCGTTAAACAAGTTTAAATAAATAAGAAGTTTGGTTTGATACTGAATTTAATTTTAAACACGATATTTTTTGGCAAAAACAAGCATTTAGCAAACTTAACAATAGTGGCATTATGCTGACTTAACAATTAATTTTCCATTGTATCTATTTTATACTGGTAAATTGCTCTGACATATTCTGCAAAATTAATGTTTAAGATTGAAATATTTTCGTTTCTAAATGCATATCATTGTATATAGACGCTTCTATCAACGTCTTTTTGACCTTATTTCACATGTATGATGTTGATCCGACGTTTCCCAAATGAATAAATACCGATTATTTTATAAAAAGTATATCAAACATCAAATTTACAATTACAATCTTCCAATATCATTGATGGCATTTGAGTAAACTTAGAATCGTCCATCTAGACAAACCACCCGATGCATCAAAGTACCAACCAACTGACCATAAATCCACCTTTAGAAATACGCATTTGATAATAAATACTAAAAAGTACCGGAAACAAAATGACCAACTCATGCCTCCGGTACAATATACTATTCTTAAATTTTAATTAGTTCACACGCCTCAGGATGATGGTACTACTATCTAATACTGTCTTAGGTGGATATACCGGAGCATCTTGATCATCTAATGGCCCCGCCCTTAACTCTAACTTGCAATGCAATTCTTTGGTATCCGCTCCTACATTTTTATAGTCCAGCATTGTCAAGAATGTAAAATACGTGATTGCTTTACCTGGAGCATTCCAGCAAGTTTCTCGGAATTCACCTCTACCATTGCTTGTTGTTGATCCTCCTATAAGCCAATTGTTCTTACCTCCTTGATTTTCCAAGTATTGAAAGCTGTTTACGTATATAATCGGCGCATCAATTTCATTAACAGGGAATCCAACAGCAATCGAATCATTATAACAATAAAAATCAGGATAACCGGAAAATAAATACAGTTCCTTTGGCTCAGTAATACACCCTCCCAATATCCACTGCTTTCCTTCCTCACATTCTCCGGGTTTAGGATTTTTACAACATCCACAAATCAAAAAGAATAATCCTATCAAAATGGAATAAATTTTAAAATGTCTCATTTTTATTTCTTTTTAATACATGATTATAATTTCACAAAAGGGTGTACTATTGACGATCCATCAGAAAGTATTGACCTTACAAAATACTGACCTGATGATATGGTTTGATCAACCTGAATGGTAAGTATATTCTGTTTTGATAAAGATTCATCTATCTTTTGAACCAATACTCTACGACCTAAAATATCATATATTTCTACATATGAAATAAATAAATCGTTAGTATCTGTATCAAATCTGATGTTCAATTCATTAGAGGCCGGATTAGGATACAAATGTATCATACGGCTTAAATTTTGAGCATGTCGCATGGCAACAGTATCCACAATATTAGGTTTCTGAATTCCTATAGTCAAGACATCTCTACTTTTCAAAGGCTCGATTAATATTTTTTCCTGTGGAATATGGTGCTGATCTTCATCACAACCTAATAAATATACACAATCTGCATGACATGGAATAACTACTGCACAGCAACCAGCTTTGTCAAATTTATCTCCCCACTCACCTGCAGTACCAATAAACGATCCTATAAGTTGCTTAATACCCGTCTCTCCTAATGATGGATTATTATACACCCCTGCAAAATCGGGCCAACTTGCACTTTTGTCCGAGTCTCTCGGTCTTTTTGAAGACGGTTGATGACCATCCATACTACCCCACGTAAAGCTAGCTATAGCCTCGCAGGTACAATAATCCGGCACACTGCCGGTACTGTCGGGTATCGTCTTCAGAACCGCAGTCATATAATAATCTGACAATATGCTTGCCCAGCCCATCGCTGAAGACTGTCCTCGAGCTTTGTAGCTAGCGTCTGAATACAATACTGCTCTAAATCGCTGTCCCGGGTTGAGTACATATACTTTGGTGCCCCCCATGCTTTTATTAGTAATACTTATCGTAGAGCATCCTGGCTTGATTACCTCTTTTACCACATTGACAACTACCTTTGCAGCATCTATGTAGCCACCTATCCCACTAATGTCCTTAATAGTATTATATAATACTTCTCCTTTATTAATCAAAGAGTCTAAGTTCCATCCCTCATCTCCATCACACTCGGCTACCAATTTATATCCCAATGAATCTGCAATGCTAGTCTGACCATTGTTTTCGATAATCAGGACAGCAAACTCTTCCATAGTGACACCAATCTTCTCATCACAAAAGAGGTTATTCCATTCTTTAGCATAGATTTCACCTACTGAACTATAACTATATTTAAACTCAATCTCTTTCTTACAGTTTTTACATTCATATTCCGGAATACTCAACGTTGCCGGATCCACGCATACAGATCTGAATGTCAACAACCCACCCCCTTGTTTATTTGATCGAAAGCCATCACCATTAGGTAAAGCATCACATCCATCCACATATGCATAGAAAATCTCACCTTTAGCTGCTCCCATTTTGCCTGAAAGCAGTAACATGTCATCATCATTTCCT
Organism: Portibacter sp.; assembly: GCA_040391315.1. Lineage (GTDB taxonomy): Bacteria > Bacteroidota > Bacteroidia > Chitinophagales > Saprospiraceae > OLB9. Next base: position 15,669 of record JBEBYC010000011.1, read on the forward strand.
TCCCATTTTCCCGGCAAATAATGCTTTTCAAATAATGCAGGTTCATAATTCTTACAGCCCTTTTCTAAAGATTTTGTTGGGACATCAATATTCAAAGCGTCTGCTGAAGTTCTAATAATTTTACATAAACATTCATTTTCATCATCTTCTCCTCCACCACCTTTGATGATTCTCGACTGCCAATCCTCCAATATAGTACATAAGATACCATAGTACGATATATTTACATTGGCAGATCCTGATGATATACTTGTAAATAAATTGTATTGTTGTACAAAATTACATATCTGTTCTTCTGACCATCCAAAATAATCCTTGAAGAAAGCGACCAACTCTATTTGACTGATCTCTTTACCGCAAAACCATGTCATCAAACCTCCGGCTACAACGCCTTGATCCATATAAGCATCTATCCATCCGCCCAAATGATCAGTCACATCTACAATGCCTTCATCTTTTGTAAGAGGTACTTGAAGCATTACTTCTGATAACAGGACATTGTACTGATCGTAATACTTGATTTCCATTTCTATATCATCATCTACATTGATAATATTATAAAATTCCAAGTCAATATAATCGGGAAATTCTGTTGACCAGGGGAAAGTATCTCTCTTGAGTGTAGTGCCACCTGTATGACCTTCCCCTCCTCCTGCTATAAAGCCATAATCTATGCTTACAGTTTGTGTTCCATAAGAGATGCCATACTTTCTTAATGTGAATTTTATTTGTTGTACGTGGCTTTGCCTCATTCGGTCGCCATCAAAGCTTACTTTAAAATAAATATGCTTAGTGTTGTTACATAAATCAAGCACGATAGGTTGTATTTTTACTGTTGGAGTGCCTGAACCATGTAAAGTACTAATCTGATTACTACCATTGTTACAAAGATAGTCTATTTGCTGACCATTCAATCCGCTAAAATTAAAAATCAGAAGCAACGTAAGAATCCCTATCATAATAGGCTTAAAGTATCCTATGTCTTTTTGCTTCATAATACCATACCGTGAGTGACTAGAAACTAAATTCTGCCCCCCCCATTTTTTAAGAATTTAATTCTTTTTTTTCATAAATATTTATTCTTTTAGTTTAACAAAATAATATTTTAAAATATTTAAACAAGCGGTATAAATATATATTATGGCCACCTCATATACATTAATACAATAAATTGTACAAATACCTAAAATTAAGTAGTAAACATAAGGCAATAATATCAACTATACAAATATTTTTTAAACAATATTCAAATATTTATAAAACAATACAACAAAACAAACCTATATAATCCACCATAATCAATGAATTATTTTATAAAATAAACAAACATAGCATAAAATCGACAAACCTAAATACGATAGAATATCAATACTTTAAAAAAAACATTGAGTTTATTTGCACATTTATATTTAAAAACCATTAAAATTAATACTCTTTAATTGGGAAAGTTCAAATCCATCGAAACAAACCACCTGACACACCAAAGTATAAACCACAATGTGCATAAATATTTAAAACTTAACAAAAATATCTTGATCAACCAAATATAAAATTACGGATTGTCTGCTTGTACAAATCCGGGCTATTCGGGTACGCTTCTAAATGTTTTCCATGAAACACTTCCAGCCTTTTAGGCTCTGGACAATTTGCCATAATTTGCTTTCCCATTGTAATTGTCGTTAAATCATCCTCGTCATTGTATATAAACAATACGCCATTATGTTTCATCTTTCCAGCTGCAACGACATAATTGTGATTGGCATTAATTTTACTTGAAATTTTCATCATCATACGCATCAACTTATAAAGTCTAAAATTGCGTTTTTTGTAATAGGAAAGGTTACTGTCAAGTGTATTTTCGATGATAAATTTATCGACATTATTTGGATTATACGTAGCATAGGATATCGTATGGCTTCCTCCGAATGAAATCCCATGTATAATTAACTTGGTATCAGGAAAATGTTCACTCGTAAAAGCGGTAACCATATCCAAATCCTTTTCGTATGAAAAATCTTGAAAAGGCGTCTCACCAAATCCATTAAAATCAAATAAAACGACATTACATCTCAAGTCCAGATATAACGTATCATAACCGCGTTTTTGATAAAATTGTCTAGCATCTGCCAAATAAGGATGTGCTAAAATCACCGTTTGTTGTGCTCCGGAAACTGACTTGAAAATCAGTTTCACGGATCGATTATTATGGGTAATTAATTTGGGGGACCAACCTTCCTGTAAGCCTGGATCTAAAACAAATTGCCTACCACGTGGCAAAATTATCTGATGTAAAAATCTATTAATTAAACGTTGCAATGGTATTTTTTTTTAAAATAGTTTGCAATGTACAAAAAACAATGTTGTAAAAAAAAACAGAGTAGCTTACAAAAGTAAACTACTCTGCACATATTACAAAAAGCTTATAAGCTTACTCTACATTAAATGAGTCGTCAGATGTTTTATTAATTTCTATTGAAGAAATTACCATCTTAAATGTTGTAGGCATAGCGCCTGAAATTTCCATTTCAAAAGGGAATTTAATACCGTCTACATCCGTATAATTTTTATAATCTGTCGTAATTACAGCTGGTCCTTGTTGCGCAACTGTTCTTATCAACAATCCGGTTTTAATGTCATAGAATTCAGTTGATTCTTTACCTTTAGAATCTTTCACTAAAACCTTATAGCAATTAACGCCATTGATAGCCTCAGCACCTTTCAATTCCAATGTATACCCCGATTTAGTATATTCTAATTGACCAAAAGGTTTTGCTTCACCTCTCATATCTTCAAGCTCATCGCCTTCTTCGATTATCTGTTTTTGCCCCATTTGAGAAAACATACCTTTTTTACCATCAAAGCGTTGCTCTTGCATGGTCATACCACGCATACTCATACGCATTGCATATTTACCTTCTGCACTTTTTTGCGTTTCTACAGTAATATCCTGACCCATAAGGTTAGCAGTTGCTTTTGTGCTAATCGTTTTTACATTGCTTAATTTTTTAGTTCCACCTATGGCATCTAAATAAGCATTGATAATGTCAGTAGGAGATACATTCTCGCTAACTTCAACTTTAACATTTTTGATTTTATTACCATAAGGGTCATAAAAATCAATAACCCCATCCGAATCAAACTTCAATAATTTGTCAGCAACTTGTTCTTTATTACCTACTACGACAATATTACAATTTTCAGGTTTGATGTATTTTTTAGCCATTGCTTGAATATCAGTAATTGTTACCGCATCTACATTTTTAAGATAGTTGTTGTAATAATCCTTTGGCAAATTGTACCTATAAGTATTCAATGCAAAATTTGCTATGGTTTGAGGCGATTCAAGAGATCGACCAAAATTACCAGCAGTGGTACTTTTTACCACTTCAAGGTCAGCTTCAGAGATTGGCTCATTAACCAATCTATTCATCTCTACTAAAAACTGTGTAATTGCACTATCGGTTACTTCGTTTCTCACACTTGCATAAGCATTAAAATAACCTTTAATTCTATCGCTGGATAAAGTTGATCGTGCGCCATATGTATATGCATGTTTTTCGCGAAGATTTTGCATCAAACGGCCACTAAACATACCACCACCAAGCACTGAATTCATTAAGTTTGCTTTAATTATATCCGAACTTCCGGGTATTAAATCAACAGCATAAGAAATATTAATTAAAGATTGAACAGCTCCATCTTTATTACCAAATCTTACTTGTGCGCCACGTGGTTCCATTACTTTAGAAGTACCAAATGAAGGAATTCCACCTTTTTCCCAGCTATTAAAATATTTATAAACCTGCGCTTTAGCTTCTTCAGGAGTAATGTCCCCAACGATTACTAAGTACGCATTATTTGGTTTGAAATAAGTATTGTAATATTCAATACAGTCATTAAGTTCAATATTTTTTAAAGTCGTTTCAGTAACTACTTCACCGTATGGATGACGATCGCCGAAATTCACTTTAGCTCTAATGTTTGAAGCAATCGCTTCAGGACTCGTTTTTGCAGAAGCTAGACCAGATTCAGTTTTCTTTTTAATTTTATCAAATTCTTCTAATGAAAATGCAGGATTATATAAGATATCAGTAAAGATATCCAATAATTTTTCAGAGTGCTTTTTCAAAGAAGATGCATAAATACCATTCGAATTGGTATTGATACTACCACCAATAAAGTCGATTGCTTCGTCAATCTCTGCTTTTGATTTGGTCTTAGTACCTTTGCTAATTAAATCACCTGCTATTTGTGTAAAACCAGCTTTTTCAGCTTCCATAATCGCATCGTGATTAAAAGCCAACTGATACGAAACGCGTGGAATTTTATGATTCTCTACAACGATAACCTTTAATCCATTATTGAGGTCAAAAGTACTGTATGTACCCAGTTCAATATCCCGTGCAGGAGCAGGCACAGGTGTAGCTGCTCTCCAACTTTTATTAGATTTATCCACCATTGTAGTGGTCGTTTTGTTAGCGCACTGCGTAAACATCATTAGTACACTAAAAGCTAAAATATATATTCTCATAACTATCTCTTTTGTCTATATGAATTAAAACTTTGATTCAATTAAGGGTTAACAGATTTAGGCAGATAATGCAATACTACTCTATTCGATTTATTATAGTATTTTTTAGCTGCATTCATGATATCTTCTTTCGTTACAGCAAGGTATCTGTTTAATTCGGTATTAATCAAATTCGCATCGCCATAATACATTTTGTAATTAGCGAGTGATTCTGCGATACCAGCTACTCTTGAATTGGAGGTAACAAAATCATTTTCTACTTGATTTCTAAGTTTTTGAAATTCATCATCTGAAATCAACGTTTCTTTTACTTTTTCGATTTCAGCAGTGATGGCATCCTCTACATCCTTTACATCAGCACCTAAAGAACAAATTCCGAAAGCAATAGAAACTCCCGGATCTTCCGTATCTAAAGGAAAATTACCTACAAACATTGCTTTTTGTTGATTATCGACCAAAGATCTGTGTAATCTGGATGATTCTCCCTGAGAAAGTAACGTTCCTAGCATAGAAACAGCATAAAAATCAGGCGTTGATGCTGCCGGAATACGGTAAGCCATAATTACAGCTGGCAATTGGATATTGTCATAGATGGTATCTCTGATTTCGCTTTTTAAAGGTGGTTCAACAATATTGGGCCTGTAAACTGGTTTCGTTCCTTTAGGAATGTCACCAAAATATTTAATAATCCATGCTTTAGTCTGATCATAATCGATATCACCGGCTATAGATAAGATCGCATTATTAGGTACATAGAAATCCTTGTAAAAATTAACATAATCACTTTCTACAGCAGCATCTAAATGCGCCATAGATCCGATTACCGGCCATCTATAAGGGTGAACCGTATATGCGCGTTTCATGATCTCCTCTAAAAGTGAACCATAGGGTTGATTATCAATACGCTGTCTTCTTTCTTCTTTGACAACCTGACGTTGCGTTTCGATACCTACGTTCTCAACTTTTGCATGAAGCATACGCTCAGATTCAAGCCAAAGTCCTAATTCCAATTGATTTGATGGAAGGATTTCATAATAATAGGTCCTATCCATTGAAGTATTAGCATTTAATGTACCACCTGCTCGTTCAACGTATTTGTCAAACTCACCACGTTTAATATTTTCAGAACCTTCAAATAATAAATGTTCGAAAAAATGGGCGAATCCAGTACGATCAGGATTCTCATTTTTAGATCCTACATGATACATCACAGAGACAGCAACAATCGGTGTTGATTTGTCTTGATGTAAGATTACATGCAAGCCATTGTCTAACGTAAATTCTTGAAACGCTATTTTATTTATTTGTGCTTGCGCCAATTGCAAACCGGCCATAAATAAAATACTAAAAAATAATTTATTCATTCTATTTTGAATTTGAATTTAATAATGGTCAAAAATAAATATAAAAGATGCCTTTACACTACATTCTTTCGACGAAAGTCAAATAAATTTAGAGTAAAGACATCAAAATGATTACCTAAAATTTAATAATTCTTTTTATTACCTGTTTATTGTTGATATTAATTTTTAAAAGGTACGTAGATGGATTCAATGCTGAAAAATCCACCATATTACTATTTGTAACAGATTTCACTATCCTTCCCTGTACATCCAAAACATCAATTTTTTCAGGCATTTGTTCTGAAATAATCGTGATTTGGTGTGAAACCGGATTTGGTGAAACCAATACATTAATGGCAGCAAGATCATCCGTAGCTAATATTGGATGAAAGTCTGTAAAATAACTTGGTTGTAACTGGTATCCATCTGAAAACGGCGGATTGGATTGTGCAAACTGTGTTAAAATACCTGTGACATTAAACTTATATGCTGACGGCACAGAATTCGTATAAGCATCAGATGTATTTACAATACGCACCGTAAATTCATTAACATCATCGGTCATTATTACATTAAACCCTGAACCTGAATTGTTCCATTGTTCTTTATCAATAAAAGATACATACAAAAGGGTCACGTATGAAGATTCCAATTCTTCTGTAAATTCATTAACCAAAATTGGATCTAATAATACATTGTCCGTAGAGATAACACTCAAAGAATCCAATTCCAATTGAGACAAACCTCTAAACTGACCAATTTTCCCTTTTAACCTTACGCGGTCGCCAGGTGTTACAGTATATCCAAAATTATTAGCGTTGCTAAACACGCTAAAGCCTTTATTGTCCGCATCCAAGATTGCAAATTGTAAGCCATTTGGGCGAAAATTAATACTGTGTACTATGCCTTCAAGCGTACATTTTATACCGAGAGAGTCCGCGACTCCATCGTTATTAACGCCTTTTACTTCAGCGATTGTCCTAAAAGGGTACGGATCAACTACAGGCTTATCTAAAACCGTAACGCTTCCAGTAATACCGGTAGGATCACTCTGAAAAGCATAGTAACCCGGAACATCAAAAGTAAAGTCATAAGACCATAAATCCGTTGATGGATCGCCATTACCAAAACTTACCGGGTTATCCTGAAAAATGCTTTTTTCCCCATTTATATTGTTGTTACCGTCTATATTTGTCCATCTGACCGTTTCACCGACTTCAATCGTAATATCAGTAGGAGTAAAACCATTAGAAGTAACTTCAATCAAATAATCAGCTTCTACAGTACAAGTTATACTATTTGAATTACCAGGTGTGCCGTAAATTTGTTTATTATTAATCTGGAAGCCTAAATCATTTTCAGACACTTTCCAGTTTTTACCATCATTAGGATCGGAATTTGGGTCACAAATCTCAATGGAACGACCATTACCATCAGTACCATCAGCAAATCCAGGCCATGGTGCTACATCTTTAAGATCTACAGAAATGACTTCAACTCCATCCGCATTTGCTATAGCAATCACCTCACCATTATTGTTTAAAGCTCCGCTATTCCATTGAATAGCAGGCACCTTATAATTACGTTCAAAAGCATCAGCGTTTACAGCAATAACCAAATAAGTGTCTGGATGCAACAATAACTCCTCAAAAGTATGCTCTACTCCCTTTGTAAATTTATAATCCTTAAGGTTTAATATACTGTTTCCAGCATTGTAAATTTCAATATATTCTAAAGTATCATTTCCACTTTCAGGTGGGTTATAGGATATTTCAGTTATCTTCAATTGCGCTGTACTTGTGGTAACAAAAGCAATAAACATCCAAAGTGATATGTAAAATTTTGCGTTCATAAGATATAATAAATTTAAACTTTGGGATAAAGTTAAGACATTTTCAATAATTGTGCATTTAAAGGGCATTCAATTTTCAAATTGTGAAAAAATATATATAAAATTTAACAAAAATGTAACAATCGGTTGTTATCTTTGCGTATATTTTTTAACCAATCTAAAATATTCGTTTAACAGACCGTTGTACTTTCAGAAAAATAAAGGCATCGATTTTGTTTTTATCTATCTGAAAATGCAGCAATTAAAAACAAATCAATGTAGTATGAAAACACGAATTTTACAAGTTTTTTTCTTTCTGTTTGTTGGCCTTGTCGGTGCTTATGCACAGGTGACGACGTCAAGTATGAACGGAAAAATTACCGATGACAAAGGCGATGCAGTCATTGGTGCATCTGTGATTGCAATCCATACACCTTCAGGTACACAGTATGGTACGATTACGAATATTGATGGCCGTTTTGCTATCAATGGTATGCGAGTAGGAGGCCCTTATAAGGTAGAAATATCTTATATTGGACTGGACCCACTAGAACTAAATGGTATTGTGCTTCAATTGGGTGAGTCTTATCCTGTAAATGTTAAAATGTCTGAAAATTCAGAACAACTTAATGAGGTATTTGTAGCGGCACAAAAGTCGAAGTTTACGACAGAAAAAACTGGTGCAACTACCAACATCAGTACGCAGCAAATCCAACTTATGCCTACGATCAACAGAAGTTTGCAGGATATCACAAGATTATCACCATATTCAGGCGGTGGTTTAGGTTTTTCTGGTAGAGATGGAAGATCTACAAACTTTACTGTGGATGGTGCTCGTCTAAATAATAACTTTGGTCTTTCTGACAGACTTCCAGGAGGTGGAAACCCAATATCATTAGATGCGATTGATGAAGTACAAGTTGTGATTGCACCATTTGATGTGCGTCAGTCTAATTTTATCGGTGGTGGTATAAATGCGATTACTAAATCTGGTACGAACACATTTAAAGGAAGTGTATATACTTATTTCAATAATGAAAATTTTAGAGGCAATAAGATTGGTGATTTTACACCGGCTGGTGAGCGACCTAATGAAGGAAAAACCATCTTTGGTGCAACTTTAGGCGGTCCAATCATTAAAGATAAATTGTTCTTTTTTGTTAATTTTGAAAAAGATGAAAGCCCAGAGCAAATTACTAGATGGAGAGCATCTCAAGATGGTGTAGCAAACGGAAGTGAATTTATTTCTCATGCACGCCAATCAGATTTGGATGAATTTTCTAGATTACTAAAAGAGCGATATGGATATGACACTGGTTCATCAACTGATTTTCCTGGTGGTCTATCAAATATCAAATACTTAGGTCGTATTGACTGGAACATCAGTAATTTACACAAATTAAGTGTAAGATATAATTATACTAAAAATGATGACTGGGTTCCTACTAATGGAAACTCTTCTGATACAGGTTATAGACTTAATGGTACTGACCGTATAGGTGTAGATGCGATGTCCTTTATGAATTCAACCTATTCTCAAGGTAATATCGTAAAATCAATCGCTGGGGAATTGAACTCTTTATTTTCTAATAAAATTAATAACCAGTTTATCGTAACCTATACTGATATCAATGACCAAAGAGGTACTAAATCCTCTCCATTTCCATTTATAGACATCATGAATGGTGATGATGTTGAGGATCCAACAAATAATAAAAACTTTAAGCCATACATGAGTGCAGGTTTAGAGCTTTTTACTTGGAATAATGGTGTTACAAACAAAGTACTTAATATTACTGACAACTTAACCATTTATCAAGGTGCACACAAATTTACATTAGGTGCAAGTTATGAGCATCAGGTAGCTACAAACTCATATATGAGAAACGGTACTGGGTATTACAGATTTAGAAGTTTCTCTGATTTCAAAAACGGTGCAACACCTGAAGCGTTTGCATTATCATATGGATATGGCGGTGAAACAACACCAGCAGGTGAAGTTGCATTTGGACAGTTAGGATTATATGCTCAAGACGAGTGGAATTTAACAAATAACTTTAAATTAACTTATGGTCTGAGAGTTGACAATACTTTCTTCTTAAATGATATGTTACGTAATAATGCGTTATACAACTTAGACTTTGATGGTAAAAATATCGACACAGGAAAATGGCCAGACAGCAGATTCCAATTCTCACCACGTGCAGGATTTAACTGGGACGTTAACGAAAACAAAACATTAGTTGTAAGAGGAGGAACTGGATTATTTACAGGTCGTGTTCCTCTTGTATTCTTTACAAACATGCCTCAAAACTCTGGTATGATTCAAGGTGCAAGCAGCGGTATTTTCACCACATATAACAGTGATGGTTCAATAAGAGCTGAAGACCCAAGATTACAAAATGCATATGTCGATGGAAAATTGATTACAGATGTCAATCAAATGGTAGATATTTTTGGACTTCCTAAAGATATCAGACCTGAAGATGGAACACTTCAACAAAATATGGCCGGTGTAGATCCTAATTTCAAAATGCCACAAATATGGAAATCATCTTTAGCATTTGACTACAATGTGCCTGTTTCTTTCCCATTAACTGTAACCGTAGAAGGTATTTACTCTAAATATGTAAATGATATTCGATTACTTAACTATAACCTTAAAGATCAAACAGCTGAAAATGGTTATACTAGATTTAATGGACCTGATAATAGATATAAATATCCTTCTAATTTTACTTACCACAATGTAGGTATTCTTGGTGTACTTTCAAATACAAATGAGGGTTATGGTTACACCGGTAATATCACCATCAATGCAGAGCCTGCAAAAGATTTAAATTTATTTGCAGGTTATACCCGAACAGCTTCTTATGAGGTTAGTGGCATGCCAGGAAGTAATGCGTCTTCAGCATGGCAAGGTTTACCGACAGTAGAAGGACCTAACTTTAATGGTGCACAATGGTCTCAATATGTAACTCCTGATAGATTATTTGCAGGTGTTAACTACAGAGTTGCTTATTTTGGTGGTAAAACATCCACGGATATAGGTTTATTCTATCAAGGTTATTCACCATACAGATATAGCTACACATATAGCAATGACTTCAACGGTGATGGCGTAAATCAAGATTTAATTTATATTCCAAATACTAAAGATGAAGTATTATGGAAAACACCAGAAGATGGTGATCGTTTTTGGGATTTTGTAGAAAAAGACAAATACTTAAGCAGCCGTAAAGGTGAATATGCTGAAGCATACAAAGCATATGCACCAATGGTACACAGATTTGATTTACATTTTGCTCAAAACTTTATTGTTAGGGCTGGTAAAACAGTTAACAAACTTCAAGTTAGTGCTGATGTCTTAAATATTGGAAACTTATTGAACAGCACTTGGGGTGTAAACAAACAAATGTTACCTAAAGCTAATAGTGGAAGAGTTTTGAAATCTGAAATTGATCCAGTTACAAATCAACCAATATTCACTTTCTTCAATGATGATTATGTTGATGAAATTTACGTTCCATTTAATAACGTAGCTACACAGACATGGCAACTTCAGTTAGGTATTCGTTATATCTTTAATTAATATAGATAATACTTAATTTTTTTTAAAGGGTACTTTTCTAAAAGGAAAAGTACTCTTTATTTTTTTTATTATTACCTTTATAGCAACGAATTTGACATTTGGGTCATCTTAATATAAACAACCAATAAATTACCACGAATATGAAAGTTTATTATTATATCCTGATGAGTATGTTTTTAGCTGTAAACACGATCCACAGCCAATGTTCCATTCACGAAGCATCTGTAATTTATTCGGATTGTGATGAATTGGGTCAGTTTTATGCATCGCTCAATTTTGAGCATCGAGATAATTCAGCTTCATTTAAAGTAATTGGAAATGGAAGAAATTATGGTACTTTTCATTATAATGATTTACCTGTAAAAATCGGGCCATTAGATGCCAATTGCACCACTGTTTACGAATTTGTGGTAATAGATGCTATGAATGACAATTGCCGAGGTGTAGTAATAGGCGGAACCCAATGTTGTGAAAGCAATTGCAACTTTTTAATTACTGATTTAGAAGCCGGAAATTGTGAAAACAATCAATATGGAATTAATTTTAGCCTGACAGGCAATTACGGAAATCACGGCGTAGATGTTTTTCACAATGGCAAATTAATAAACACCATCGATAACCCTGAAAAAAGAATACATATCGGGAAGTTGAATGCTTCTTTAATTGAGTATTATGATATACTCGTCGTCTGCGCTCAAAACGATCCAACTTGCTGTGACACTTTCTTAATCCCTAATCCGTGTATATGCAACATCTACAATATAAAAACCCAGATTGTGGATTGTGATGAAAATGAAGGTACTTTTTCAGTAAAGATAAACTTTGATCATTTATTGTCTTCTGATAGTTTTAATATTGGTGGTAATAGTACTAACTATGGTAAATATTCCTATAAAGATTTACCTGTGACCATATCAGGGCTACCATTTGACAGTTTAAAAATTTATGAATTTATCATAGCCGATGATATTAAGAATTTATGTTTTAATTATGTAGATATTGGCCCGGTTACAGATTGTCATTTCCCATGCCAAATTGATGCTATTAAAGTAGTAACTACCTCATGCGATAAAGATGGAAATATATATGCCTATATCAAATTTGATGACAAAAACACCAGCGTAGATGGATTTACGATTCGTGGCAATGGTCATCAATATGGCAGCTTTCAATACGGCAACAATTCCTATAAGGTCGGCCCATTAGATGCGGATTGTCAAACAATATACGAATTTGTAATAATTGATAATAATATTGATAGTTGTTTTGCATCGACACATTTAGACAAACCGCTTTGCTGCGATACGACTTGCTCAATTAGCCACATTGTAATTAAAGAAGTTTGTGACGGTGAAAAACTTCAACATCTCACTATCAACTTTACACATCAAAACACATTGTTAGGTAAATTTAAATTGCAAATAAATAGACAGTTGATTGGAATTTATAGTTACGATAACTTACCAGTACAAATAAATAAAGAAAAAATAACTGGAAAGATATTGGAAATACGCATAACAGATTTTGAAAACGAAAGTTGTGTTGCCGAAATTCGATATGAAATCTCGTGCGAAATTGCCCCATGCTCTATAAAAGATTTCATTGTAGAGCCTTTGCCATGTAACGATGAAGGTATTTTTGATTTTTTTGTAAAATTCAATTCTAAATCAGACAATAAATATATTCTCAAGGTTAACGGTCAGATTTTCGACACGTTACTTTACAGCGAACATGGACAAACTATTGGCTCATTAAAAGGCGATTGTAAAACGAAGTATAATTTCCTCATTTATCAAGCTGACAATGTACATTGCGCAGCTGATTATCATTTTGACAAACCGATTTGTTGTGATGATGCACCATGTTCGCTATCCACACCAAGGATAAAAATAGGTGAATGTATTGATAACCAATACAGTTTACAGCTCAGTTTTGAACATAGTGGAAGTAAATCCACTTTTTTACTCTATGCCAATGGCCATAAAATTGGAATCTATGCTTATGCCGATTTACCTGTTATACTTGATCATATAAATGCGGATAATAGCCTCTATATTGAGATATTTGACAGTGAAAATGAAAAATGTAAACTTGAGTTGACAATACCGTCCATAGATTGTACAACTTTAACAAGAGACTCATATGCTGAAAAAATTCGATTGATACATGATAATTTGACATTACAAATCGTATCTGACAAAATCGATAATCTAAAAATCATTGGTTTGTATGATATTCGTGGCCGGTTTATTACGTGCCAGGAAGTTGAATTAGGTATGCTTGACATTCAAAATTTAAATGCTGGTATATACCTATTGAGATTAGAAATAGCAGATAAAATCATACTCAAACGTTTTATTAAAATATAAATTCAACTTCAAAAAATTCTTAAAAATACACAAAAATTGCAGAAGTATTATGCTAAACATTTAAAATATACCTCATAAATAATAAATTTGCGATGTTAATCATAATCAAATGTCTTATGTCGATATCGTCAGTTAAATTACGAATGGCCTAAAATGCAACTTAAAGTCATACATATTGGTTAATTATGAAGTAAATAGATTATTAAAATCATATGAGCAATAAAAACGAGTCAACTTTATCATGGGATGACTTTAAAATGTTGGGAAACCCTGACAATGCACCTGATGACCCGGACGAACAACCTACCGAATACAAACCGGCTCATCAGATTATCCGTGTACATTTAGATAGAAAAAATCGCGGTGGGAAAGAAGCAACTGTTATAAAAGGATTTACTTGTGAAGCGCACATTCAAAAAGAACTGGGCAAAATGCTAAAAGATAAATTAGGCATAGGCGGCAGTGTAAAAAACAATGAAATTATCCTCCAAGGCGATCATAGAGATAAAGTCATGTTGATCCTTGCTGATTTAGGTTATACAAATGCAAAAAAAGCAGGAGGATAAACTATGGAAATATTAATAATCTTAGGCTTAATATTGCTGAATGGTGTTTTTGCAATGGCAGAAATGTCACTTGTATCTTCGAAAAGATTTAAACTCGAGACCAAAAAAAAGCAAGGTGCAGCCGGTGCTGAAAAAGCAATAGAACTTTCTGAAGAACCCACTAAATTTCTATCAACTGTTCAAATCGGTATAACCCTTATTGGCATCCTCTTAGGTATGTTTAGTGAAAAGGCTTTAACGACTGATGTACAAGCATTCATAAGCAAAATAGAAGTACTTCGACCTTATGCTCAAAATATATCTTCAAGTGTTGTTGTGATTATTATCACCTATTTTTCGATTGTTTTAGGCGAGTTAGTTCCCAAGCAATTAGGTATTACTTTTCCTGAATCCATATCAACGATCCTTTCCAGACCGATGTATTGGCTTTCGAGAATTACCTCACCTTTTGTATGGTTACTTTCCAAAACAAATAATTTAATATTAAGAATATTTGGAATACATCAAAATAAAGACAATATAGTTACTGAAGAAGAGATCATTTCCATTATAAAAGACAGTACTATGTCCGGTGAAATCCAGGATATAGAACAAGAAATCGTAGATAGAGTATTTGAGTTGGGAGATAGAAAGATCGAGTCTCTAATGACACACCGACGAGATATTTTATTTATAGATATTTCTGATAGTCTGGAAGAAATTAGAGCTAAAGTAAAAGCTGAACCACATTCAGCATATCCTATTACAATCGACCACAATCCTGATAAAGTACAAGGAATCATTCATATGAAGGATCTGTTTGAGTGTGCATTTGATCAAAATTTTGATATCAAAAAATCAATTAAAAAGCCCATTTTCCTTTTTGAAAGTACACCTGCATACAAACTATTGGATATGTTTAAAAAGCAGAAAATGCATTATGCCCTGATAACTGACGAATATGGGTCCATAGTAGGTTTTGTAACGATGGATGATGTAGTAGATGCTTTAGTAGGTGATATCACACAGGAACATCAGCATGAGTACACCATTATTCAACGTGATGAAAACAGTTGGTTAGTAGATGGGCAGTTTTCGTTTCCGGAATTTTTACGTAAAATGCAGCTAAACGACGATTATATATCTGAACAATTCCATACACTTGGTGGATATATTATCCATCAATACCAAGCTATTCCGACGACAGGTATTTCTGTAAAATTGGAAAATTATATTATTGAAGTCGTAGATATGGATGGTCCGAGAATCGATAAAGTCTTAGTAACAAAAACACCTCTGGTTGAGCCGTTGTAATGTCAAAATAATGTATATGCTTTCTAACAAATTCCATTGTAATCATCTAGATTTTGGGAAATTTTATATTAATTGAGCTTTACATTTTGATAAACAGCAGTTCAATAAATTGCTAGAGGAATATGCTTTATTAATAAATAAAAATTGAAATCACATTATGATGATTGCCATAATTTATTTAAATACAATAATATACTGTTGTCTATTTAAAGAAATGAAATCTCAATACAACAATATATAATTAAAAGAAAAATACCCTTATGACACTTAGTGCCCTAAGGGTATTCTATCCTTAAAAGTTATTGTATCTAATTATTTTCTTTTAGCAGTAAATAAATCTTTAAGTTCCTTTTCAGTTTTAAAACCTAAGTCGAGGAAGGTTGCTGTTACAAATTTTTTGATATCTTGATAATCCCTACCCTTTCTATCTGTGTATACAGCTAAAAGTTTATGAATGTAAATTAAACTCAAATCCTTGATTCTCTGATTAAATCTTTGATTTTGGAATGTATTTATATAAGCTACAAAGACTTTATTAATTTCAAAATATTCGCGATAACTATCCGTATCCAAATTATTCAAGAAGCTTTCGCAATAGCCATAAATACTATCTCTAAGGCATTCATTTTCGATACTTAATCCTTTATGTGCCTCATAATATTCGCTAACTTGAGCTATCGTATCCGGATGTACATATCCTTTTGTATGTACAGCATTCATCAGTTTATAATACTCGGTTACGCTATCCGAAATATCTTTGTTAATGATTTGAGACATTCGTTTATCTGCTTCAGGTGTAATTTCAACATCATCTCTATACAATTTCAGTAAGTTATTAAAATAATTTTCTACAAAACGCGCATCATTTTTACGATAATTATCAATTAAGGTAGAAATTTTATTTCTAGTAGCCGAATTGATATCGTAAAACATACCAATAAGCATGATGACTTCTAAAAATCCTGCATGTTTTTGAAGTGTTTCGTTGTTAACGAAACGCTCAATACCCGGGATGAGACTTTCGTTATTAAATCGCTTATTAGCCCTAAAAATCAAGAACTTAACTAAAGTTGCTCTATTAATAATGAAATCATTTTCGTTTTCAGGAAAAACGGCTGTATAAAAATTTTGATTGTGAAATTGTTTTTTATAACTATTGTACAATTGTATCCGATTATCTAAATCCCTATATTTGTCTTGACGTTGATGATTTAAAAAGGATCTTATACGTTTGTTGTTTATTTCGCTTATAAAATTAGCCAACCATATGTCGCTACTTAAAGCAAAACCAAGCTGAAGAGTTAGCCCGATTCTATTTTTAATAAATTCAAAACTAGCAGAAGAAATAATAGCTTGAATAATTTCTTTGAAATGCTCTTGTGGTCTTACATATTTATACTCTTTACTTATTTCACCTCTTAACACGGCAAAACCTAATATTTTTGGCAAAAATAAACCTTCAAATTCAGGAGCTAGCAATTCCTTTTCAAGTGCTATTAATTGCAAGGGTGATTTATCAGCAACAAGCTGGAACATTTCAAGAATATGCAGTTCAAAGGCATCAATCATTTGCTTGTATACCTCTTCAGTTTCATTCTCGTAATACTGTGCCATTAACTCGGAATTTTGAATTGCCGCTTTTAACTGTTCCAAATGGTTTTTATAATTTTCTGCTAATGCTTCCATATTTTTATTTTTTGTTTATTTTATAAATATTCTTTATTAAAAAACGAATTCTACTCGGATTTGTGGCTATTGTTAATGTTTAACATAAAATTTTAAAATTCTCAATGATAGCAAAAATCAGATATTTATTAAAAATAGAATCGCAAACACCATAATTTAATTAAAGAAAAACCTGATAAAAAGTTCACTTTTATCAGGTTTTATTCTTTACCAAAATGAAGATTTATCCTTAATTATAAAAAATAAATCTAATATACTTTAAATTACTATTCTGCAGGTGATTCTTCTGAAGTTTGTTCAGTAGATTCCTCAGCAGCTGATTCTTCTGCAACAGTTGAATTATCTTCTGTAACTTCAGGAGTATCTACTACATCTTCTGCTACTTCTTCAGATACAGCTGGTGTTTCTTCAACTTTTTGTTTTACAGGCTTAACTTCACCTGAAATCTGTTGTCTAAACGCATGAAGCTCTGCTTTAGTACTTTCAATTCTTTTAGAAATTTTAGACTCTTTAGCTTCAATCCATTTTGCCCAAAGTTCATCTGCTTTCTCTATTGTAAGCGCCCCTTTCTTAACACCTCTCATCAAATGTTTTTTGTAATAAACACCTTTGAATCTCAATATCGCACGAACAGTATCAGTAGGCTGCGCACCTTTTGTCAACCAATCATAAGCTGCATTACGGTCGATTTCAATCGTTGCAGGACTGGTCATTGGGTTATATGTACCTATTTTTTGAATAAATTTACCATCTCTAGGTGCTCTAGCATCTACAACTACGATATGGTAAAACGGTGCTTTTTTACGTCCATGACGGGACAATCTTAATTTTACAGGCATTGTTAAAATTTATAAGGTATTGAATAAACAAACCGAATTCCACTGACCATGCAGTCATCCGGTTTTTAACGGGCGCAAAGGTACAATATATATTTTAATAAATCTAATCTTTTAAAAATAAAATTTAACACTTAATGTAGGTAATATTGGAAGTTGATTTACGCGCTTATAGTTAAGTCTGTCAAAATAAAATATATTTGGACGGTCATACGCATTGGTTACACTCAAATTTGCTTCCATGCCAGCATGCTTTGTAAATTTAATTTTCTTTTGCAATGAAACATCAAATCTGTGATAATATGGTAATCTTCCACCATTACGCTCGTCCGAATAAATAATTCCTATATCCTCAGGGTTATTCGTCTCATATGGTGTAGAAACCCCATTTAAATAACTCTGATAGTTATAGAATCCTCTCGTCTTTGTAAAAGGAAATCCTGATCCCAAATTCCATCTTGCACTCAATTCCCATGTATTTTGCTTATCTAAGCTATATGTTGCTAAGAAGTTTACATTATGCCTTCTATCAAAAATCGTAGGATAAATTTGCTCCCCATCGTTTCTGTTTACATAACCATGACTATATGTAGCCCAAACGTAAAAACGTGGTATATCATATTTAAAAGTTAAATCCACCCCATATGCTTTACCTGATTCAGTAGTATAATCGGTCTCATCGGCTGTTTCTTTATTTCTGTTTACGACAATAAGCTGAGGAAAATTTTTATAATATCCTTCGATATTCATGCTTAGTCGCTTTGTAATGTCATATTCAAAACCTCCGACTAGGTGATTTGAAATTTGAAGTTTATTGGTTATTGGTTGACCATTATAATCCCTAATCAAGGTCTCAGGTCCTGTTAAGAATCCATTAAACAAGTTTACTACATCTCGTTCATTGGATGTACTCAATATATTTTGTGTATATCTACCTGCAGCACCTTTAAATCGCCAATTATCTGTTATATTATATTTAACTCCGATTCTTGGTTCTAAAGCAACCGCACCCAAAGCTGAGTAATATTGTATCCTGATGGAAGGATCAATAATCAATTTACCTAAAATCTGACGATATTTACCATAAAAACCCAACTCAGTCGTATTTTGCTCATCGGAAAAAGGAATACCAAATGGATTTACAAATTTAAAATTCGTGCGAAGACTTTTCATTTCAAAACCGTATTTTACTTCACTCTTTTCACCAAAGAATGTGAATCCAATATTGGCTGTCAACTCATCGATATCGGATTTTCTAGGCTCTTTGCTTGTTTCTAATTCTTTGAAACTTACTCCATATTTGGTAAATCCGACAACACCATCTACAATGATGTTAGACCCAGAAGGAATCATATGAAAATTGATTCCGGCACCTGAATTTTTCCAATCTATCGAAGCAAGAAATGGATTATCATATGAATCATTATAGTTAAATCCAAAAGCATTTATCCGACTTCCATTGGCTGTATTAATAGACAATTTACCATATAAATCTGTAAAGCCAAAAGGAAGACCTATATTTTTATCCTCTGCTGCATAAGCATAAAGTGATTTTGATGTATGCTCAATCATCGATTTTTTAGCGGTCAATACATAGGATACGGATGTACCACCTTCTGTAAATTTCTTTATAGGGCCTTCGAGTAAGCCTTTAACCATAAACGGGCCTAAACTCACCTGACCACTTTGTCTGTTTCTATTTCCTTCTCGTGTTTTTATATCAACGATAGCTGAAATTCTACCACCATATTCCGCTCCAAATCCTCCAGTGAGTACATCTACATTTCTTATTAATTCGGTTTCGAATACAGAATAAAATCCAATTGAATGGAATGGATTAAAAACATTTAACCCATCTAATAAAATTTTATTTTGAACGGGAGATCCTCCACGTATATATATCTGTCCACCTTGGTCACCTGTTGAAATCACTCCGGGTATAACCTGCAAATACTGAACGATATCCGACTCCCCACCTACTGATGGCAATGCTTTAATTTGTTTTTGAGTTACAGCAATTTGAGAGATATTGACCGTTGACCGCATATGCTGGCGTTCAGCTGATATACTCACTTCGTCAAGTCGCATGCTGCTTTCAGCCATATAAATAGCCTGATACACGATTCCACTTTTCTTAACTTGAATATCAACGACAGTGCTATCAAACCCCACATAGGATGCGACAAGTTTGTAATTCCCTTCGGGAACATTGAAAATCGAATAAAACCCATCCAAATCAGTCATAACGGCATGTTTCGTCCCTTGAAGCTGAACTGTACCATAAACTACAGGATTACCCGTATCTTTTTCATAAACATTTCCTCTAACAATTCCTGTCTGTGCATTTAAGCTTATAAATAAAAACATAGACACGAACAAGATTATATATCTGTTATTCATCATGAATTTTTAAAATTTGAGGGGCAAATGTAGTAATAAAAACTGAAATATAACGCGAAACGAATGTCTCCTTACTGACAATTTAGTTAAGTTGAGATATAAATAGCATCAAATCAACACTCTATTCAATTAATCCACATTTATTTAAAAAAAATGTTGATAAGTTATATAGCATATTGTTATAATAAGTCTAAAAACCTTTAGATATTTGCCCTCCCATATACGCAAAGTGCATATATGTATATTGTTGTACAATATGAAAATATAAATTTACATATTTATATATAATGGTATTTTTAATAAGACAACAAATGCGTAGCAAATCGAGCGTAAACCCATAAATAATACAAAACGAACCATGAGTATTTTTGAAAAGAGAATTAATTATAAACCCTTTGAATATCCTGAAATATTAAAATTTACTACAGCGATGAACAATTCATTTTGGGTTCATACTGAGATTGATTTTACAGCTGATTTACAAGATTTTCATTCGCATTTAACCGAAACCGACCGACAAATTGTAAAAAAATGTCTACTTGCCATTGCACAAATTGAAGTTTCTGTAAAGTCATTTTGGGGAAATTTATACACGCATCTTCCAAAACCTGAATTTAACGGACTAGGGGCTACTTTTGCTGAATGTGAATTTAGACACTCTGAGGCATATTCTAGATTATTGGAAGTATTAGGTTATGATGAAGCGTTTTCATACGTTACTTCAATTCCTGCCATAGAAAAGCGTATTAACTATTTGACAGAAGCTTTAGCCAATAGTAAATCAAGTGACAAACAGCAATATATTCAAACATTAATACTCTTTACGATACTTATTGAAAATGTGTCCTTATTCAGCCAATTTGCGATCATTCTTTCGTTTACCAGATTTAGAGGTTATCTTAAAAATGTAAGTAATGTGATTGCATGGACATCCATCGATGAACAAGTCCACGCCAATGCGGGTATCTACATTATTAATAAAATCAAGGAAGAACATCCCGAATTTTTCACAAAGGAATCTGAGGATGAAATTTATAGAATTGTCGAAAATTCTATACAAATAGAAGCAGAAATACTTGACTGGATATTTGAAGATGGTGTAACACCTGAGTTAAACAAAAATGATCTGATTAATTTTATGAAATTCAGATTGGACGAAAGTTTAGAGCGTATTCAGATGAAAAAGATATTTAATATAAGCAGCGAATCGTACAAACCTATGGTATGGTTTGAAGAAGAAGTTTTTGCGAATAGCTTAGATGATTTCTTTGCTAAAAGGCCGGTGGATTATACTAAACACGATAAGAGTATTACAGCAGATGATTTATTTTAACATGAAATAGAAATGGAAGAAAGACTTTGGTGGGTCAATGAAGAGAGCGAACAAGTGCTCAACCGTGGTTACCTATTAAAAGGGGAAACTATTGAAGGCGCAATTGACAGAATTACGAATGCAGCAACCCAACGATTATTCAGACCGGAATTAAAAGAGGCCTTTACTGAAATGATCGAACGTGGCTGGATGAGTTTAAGTTCGCCTATTTGGGCCAATATGGGTACAGAAAGAGGTTTACCAATATCTTGCTTCAATGTTCATGTGCCGGATTCTGTCGAAGGGATTACCCAAAAACTAGGTGAAGTAATCATGCAAACAAAAATCGGTGGTGGTACTTCAGGTTATTTTGGCGAACTTCGCGAGCGTGGGAGTGCCGTCTCTGACAATGGAAAAAGTTCAGGTGCTGTCAGCTTTATGAGACTTTTTGACACCGCCATGGATACCATTTCTCAAGGTGGTGTTCGCCGAGGTGCATTTGCTGCATACTTGGACATTGACCATCCCGATATTGAAGAGTTTTTAACGATTAAAAATATAGGAAGTCCAATACAAAACTTATTTACTGGAGTATGTGTTCCCGATTACTGGATGCAAGAAATGATTGACGGTGACCGTAAAAAACGTGAGATTTGGGCTAAAGTTTTGGAATCTCGCCAACAAAAAGGGCTTCCTTACATTTTCTTTAGCGATAATATCAACCGTAATCGGCCACAAGTATATAAGGATAAGGAGTTGCTCATCCATTCGAGTAATTTATGTTCTGAAATTGCATTGCCTTCCACTACAGAAGAGTCATTTATTTGTTGTTTGTCATCTCTAAACTTAGAGTTGTATGACGAATGGAAAGATACAGAAGCTGTAAAAATGGCCGTATTTTTCCTTGACGCTGTACTACAGGAATTTATTGTCAAAACTGAAGGAAATTATTATTTAAAATCAGCAAATCAATTTGCTAAAAAACATAGAGCTTTAGGCCTTGGCGTACTCGGTTGGCATTCATACCTTCAAAAAAACTTGATTCCTTTTGAGGGCTTACAAGCAAAAACGCTTACTGCCAGTATTTTTAAAGGAATTCAGGAAAAAGCCATCAAAGCCAGTCAAGAATTGTCTAGGATTTATGGTGAACCAGATATCCTTAAAGGATATGGTATGCGAAATACGACATTGATGGCAATCGCTCCAACGACATCATCATCAGCTATCCTCGGACAAACTTCGCCGGGAATAGAGCCATTTAGTAGCAATTACTATAAAGCCGGATTATCCAAAGGTAACTTTATGCGCAAAAATAAATACCTCAAAAAGTTACTAGCTGAAAAAGGTATAGACAATGAAGAAATCTGGCGTTCCATCATGCTTAATCATGGTAGTGTATTGCATCTTGAAGCGTTGACAGAGGAGGAAAAAGCCGTTTTTAAAACATTTAAGGAAATTAGTCAGCTTGAAATCATCCAACAAGCAGCAATCCGACAAAAATATATCGACCAAGCACAAAGTTTAAATATAAACATACCCGCGGCATTGCCGATAAAAGATGTGAATCAACTTATCATTGAGGCATGGAAACTCGGTATCAAAACCCTTTACTACCAACGAAGTCAAAGCGTTTCAAAGGAGTTAGTCAATAATCTTGTTGTATGTAGTAGTTGTGAATCATAAAAAAAAGTGCACTATTAACATGCACTTTTTTCTATAATTATTGTCCTAAATATTTAGATTAATACCAAAAGATAGTATTTAATCTCGTCGAACCTCCCTATTTACATGATTAAACTTGTAATTTATTAAATATCTGAACCTGGTTTTAAACGAATTATCATCCAGTTATTTTTTGCTTATATCTTATTTTAAGCAAACTATTCTCATTATCAATTTCTAATTTTCCTATATTATTTAATACAGATTGACCCAATAATAGCGGTGCAACTTGATTATTCATAATGGATGCTTTTACATTATTTAGTTCAACACCACCAAAATTCACTTTACTGAGATTCACGACCGTACCTTCGACGATTTTACCATCGGCAGTTCTGAAGTATTGATTTCCTATTACATCCTTTTTGGATAGATACTTGTTTTTAAACATAAATTCTGCCTCAACCGATGATAGCGAAACAATACTGGCACCTGTATCTAAAATGAAGTCTAACTGTAATCCGTTAATCGCGCATTTTACTCTGTACAAATCTTTTTCTTTTATAATTGGTATATGAATAATTTTTTCTTCATACGTGATTTCTTCATCCACTGAAATATTTTCACGCTGATATTTAAGTTCAAATTCATGGACAAGATTTATAAAATCTTCATTATCACGAATACTTATAAAATGTTTGTCAACACGTACATGAAAAAATTTTTTGAATCCATTTTCAAATGCTTTACGCAATAGTTCAATCGCTTTATTAGAATGACCCATTACTGCAAAAAGGCAAGCAGCATCATAGTATTTTCCGATAGAATCTTTATTGTCAAGAATCGAGTTAATTAAATCAAGTGCCTTTTCACTATCTCCTAAATAGAAATAAGCATATGCAACATGAGATGATTCATTAGATAATGTATCTAACTCAAGAATTTTATTAAAATCATATTGAGCTTTTTCTTTATTTCCTAAAAAATTCCAAAGAATACCTCTTGAAAGATAAGCATATGTAAAATCCGGTTGAAGATCAATCGACATTGTATAGTCTTCAATTGCACCATCTCTATCTCCACCATGGTCCTTAAACCACGCCCTTTTATAATAGGCTAAATAATCCATAGGTTTTTTGGAAATGTACAAATCGATGTAATTAAAAGCTTCTTGTTTTCTACCCAATTCATATAAAATATCAGCTTTTATCAAAACATATAAGTCCTTTAAAGTATCTAATTCAATAGCTTGATTGATATATTTCAACGCTTGATGAAACTCATTTAAAGAAGAATAACAATTTGAAATATTAGTTAAATTAATATCTACATTTTTAAGTGCAATACTATTTTGATAATGCTTAATTGCTTCTACATATTTACCATTATATTCATAAAAATTGCCCAAATATTGTTGCCATAAATAATTGCTGGGCTCATTTACAGCCATAGATTTTAAATTTGCTACTACTGAATTATAGACATGATTAGATAATTTATACAAATTAAGTAAACTAGCTTCTTTATACTCAATACTTAATGACTTTATCACATCTTCCATAGCTTTTTGATATTCACCTAAAGCCAAATAGCAATAAGAACGATTAATATAAGCATCATTAAAATTAGAATCAAGCTTTAAAACATAATTAAAATACTTAAGAGCTTCTAAATATTTTTTTTGTTCATAGGCATTAAATCCCAAACTTAAATTTGCACCTATGTTTCCAGGTTCAATGGATAGTATTTTCTTATAGTCATTGTCTGAAAGATCATATTCGCCTAATTTTTTATACAACCATCCTCGCCATTCGTAGCTATTTATTATATCAGGTCGAAGTTTAATGGCAATATCATAATCCGCTATAGCTTTTTCATATTCACTTAGAATGCCATAAATCTGTCCTCTTAAAATATGTGCGTTAGCTTTAGTCACTTTATCTTTATTACTGATTTTTTTTATGGCAACTTCCACTGCATTAAGGGCGAGATCGTACTCTTTTAATGATGCACGAATTTCGGCAATTAACAAATAAGCACTACCATTATTGGGATTTTCCTGAATTTCTTTATTAAAATATATTACAGCTTCATCGTAATA
Source organism: Portibacter sp. (assembly GCA_040391315.1). GTDB lineage: Bacteria > Bacteroidota > Bacteroidia > Chitinophagales > Saprospiraceae > OLB9. The sequence continues at coordinate 41,191 of JBEBYC010000011.1, forward strand.
TAAATTATTGTAAGCTTCCAAGGCCCGTTTATAGTTATACGTTTCTGTATCCTTTACTTTTTGAGCTGATAAACAAATAGGTAATAATAATAAGTAGCACAATAAATTAAAAATTTTAATTTTCATAATGTTATTTTTTAGATTTAGAAATAATTAAATAGGAGTATGATTGTTTTCTTTATAATTTTTCATTATCTTCCCACGTAAAATATTAACGCAGTGATATTGAAAAAATTTTAACATTCTTCAAAAATAATTAATTTTTTTTAAGAATAATTTACAATTAAAAACATAACATTAACAAAATCAATACAAAGCGTTATATTTCCACAGGTAGATTTTATTATTGTCACCATTCAAATTCGTGGATAATAATTGATAAAAAAATAATATACATTTTAATCAACTTAAATTAGCAACATAACATCAACAGAATTATTCAATACTTTAATAAATGGAAAGATAATACAAGGCTTTGTGCACCGATTTTATAAAATATTGAAGTTTATTAGATCCGAAAGAAAATTGAATAATTTAATTTGCAGAAACGTACCAATGTAGGTAACTATGAAAATAGCTGTTTGGGCTCTTAATGACACAGAAGAATACTGTACACAAAATATGCTAAACAAACACTTTACAATTTGACAATTTTTCAATAATACATAGTTATATAATATGTTTTACACTTTTGAGCATTTAGAAAGCTTCATCTTCTTTACTAGGTTGAATTCTACCGCTATCCTTATATTATACGTGTAAAATAAATAAATATTTTATACATCTACACCCTTATACTTTTGGACAATTTTTTCATTCATCAATGTATATTATGCTTTATTACATTGCGTAGAGCAAAATGGTACGAATTATTAAACGACTAATGCCAAACTTAAAAATTGGAAAACAAATGGATTAACGACCTTCTGAATTGAGGAATTTATTAATCATTCTATTTGTAGTTGTAAATTGCATAAAAAATGCTAAAAATGAACAAATGATTAAGGTAAGTAAAACATAATACCATTGAAGGATTTCGGAAAAGATACTATCACTATAAATCAAATAAAAACACAGTAAACTTACTAGAAGGAGCATGATCACAACAGCTCGTAATGCCATAAAAAAAGCACTTCTAAAGTAGGGCTTTTTAATAAACGATCGCTCTGCGCCTACCATCTGCATCGTCTTTATTTCTTTGATATCATTATACAATGTCAACTGTATTGTATTATAAATTATCGATAAAGACAAAATAACAAAACATAATGCCAAAATAAGAATTCCAAAGGATATACGATCAAGATTGGATTTGACTTGATCTAAGCTTTCATTTTCATAGTAAAGATTGAGCACGCTTTTTTCCAATTCAATTTCTTGCTTGATATCCTGTATCTTTTTTTCAGAATAGGCCGCCGAACTGAGATTAAATTTTATCAAATCACTAAAAGGATTACCATCGAGTTCATCATTGATATTTAACTCTTTGGTCATCAATTTAAGGGCTGAATCCTTGTCTAAATATTCAACAGAAGTAGATATTACACCATCGTAAGACTGTATTATTTTTTTTAAATTGTCTATCTCGCCTTGGGGCAAATCATTTTTTAATTCAACTAGAATATTGATGTTTTGCTTAACAATATTGGTAATATTACTGGAATGAAAGAAAATCAACAGAAATAACACCATCAATACCAGTACGATTGTCATGGATGCTGTCGCATAAAACTGAGATGGCTTTTTATTTCCGGACATGTAACTATTAAAAAATAATCTGGCTAAATCTTGTTAAGTTCTTCAATCTCAAAGAAGTTATCACAAAACCATTCGAGTTTTATGATAACTTCAAATTTTCATTTATAATAATACTACTTAAAATCCTAAGTATTGTATTTATCTTGCTACGTACATTACTTCCTTCACTGCCTTAATTACCTTTTCAGGCGTAGGCAGATATTCATCTAAGAATGAAGCTGCATACGGCAAGGAAGTATCTGCTGCATTAACTCTAGTGATAGGTGCATCTAAGTAATCAAAAGCATACTTTTGCATTTCATATGCGATTTCTGCGCTTACACCGGCAAAAGGCCAACTTTCATCTACGACAACCATTCTGTTTGTCTTCTTTATAGATGCAACAAGCGTTTTATAATCCAATGGTCTGATGGTACGCAAATCGATGACTTCAGCTGAGATACCTTCTTTTTCGAGTTCTACAGCTGCTTGTTTTACGACTTCCATCATTTTATTGAAAGAAACGATCGTAACATCTTTTCCTTCTTTTCTAATCGCTGCCTTTCCTATTGGAACGAGGTAATCACCCTCAGGAACTTCTCCTTTCAGACCATACATCAACTCTGATTCCATGACACATACTGGGTCATTATCACGAATTGCTGATTTCAACAATCCTTTGGCATCAGCTGGATCCACACAAGAGATAACTTTAAGGCCAGGAACATTTGCCATCCAACTTTCAAATGTTTGTGAGTGTTGTTGTGCTAATTGCCCGGCAGAGCCAGAAGGGCCGCGAAAAACAATCGGACAAAAGAAATCCCCACCTGATTGAGAAAGCGTCTTAGCTGCATTATTTACAATTTGGTCAAAGGCTAAAACTGCAAAATTCCAAGTCATAAATTCTATGATAGGTCTTAAACCATTCATTGCTGCTCCTACACCAATACCTGTAAATCCAAGTTCAGCTATTGGCGTATCAATCACACGTTTTGGACCAAACTCATCCAACATGCCTTTACTTACCTTATACGCGCCATTATATTCTGCGACTTCTTCCCCCATAAGAAAAACGGTTTCGTCTCTTCTCATTTCTTCAGACATCGCTTCACCTAATGCTTCTCGAAGTGTCAATATTCTAGACATATTATTATATTTTAATATTTATTATATTTTCTAATTTTCAGAGTGCAGATACTGTTATAATTTTAATTTTTAACAGCTATTTGCGCTACTATTTTCAGGCTAGATTAAATTTTGATTTAATCACATCAACAAAATCCAACTTCTCCCAAGTAAAAGTTTCGACTGTGATCGTTTTCACTTCACCTGTTCCATTTTTAAAATTCAATGTTTTCTTTTCGGGTGTTCTACCCATATGGCCATAAGAAGCAGAATCACTATAGATTGGCATTCTAAGATTCAATCGCTTTTCAATTGCATAAGGACGCATATCAAAAATTTCAAGAATTTGTGCAGCGATCTCTCCATCCGTCATATTGACTTTAGCCGATCCAAATGTATTGACATAGATATTTGTAGGTTCTGCAATACCAATAGCATAAGCAATTTGAACTAAAATTTCATCACAAACTCCAGCTGCCACCATATTTTTTGCGATATGTCGTGTAGCATAGGCACCTGATCTGTCCACCTTACTTGGATCCTTACCGGAAAATGCTCCTCCACCATGTGCTCCTTTACCACCATATGTATCTACAATGATTTTTCTTCCTGTAACACCGGCATCTCCGTGCGGACCACCTATAACAAATTTTCCTGTAGGATTTATATGGTATTTGATATCATCGTTAAAAAGCTGCGCAAGATTTGGGCGAATCCCTTTAATAACACGTGGAATTACAATTTCAAGAATATCATTTTTAATCCGTTCCTGCATGACTTTTTCCTCTGCAAAATCATCATGTTGGGTTGAAACAACGATACTATCAATTCTTATCGGCAGATTATCATCGGTATATTCGATCGTAACTTGTGACTTTGCATCAGGTCTGAGATAAGGCATCAACTTGCCTTCTTTTCGTATTGCTGCTAACACTAAAAGTATCCTATGAGACAAATCAAGTGCTAGCGGCATGTAATTATCCGTCTCATTTGTAGCATAACCAAACATCATTCCCTGGTCACCTGCTCCCTGTTCTTCACGAATTGCTCGTTCTACACCCTGATTTATATCGGGTGATTGTTCGTGAATAGCGGATAATACCCCACATGAATTGGCTTCAAACATATATTCAGTCTTGGTATAACCAATGCGTTTGATAACATCTCGTGCAATTTGTTGAACATCAAGATATGCATTTGATTTCACTTCACCTGCTAAAATTACCTGACCAGTAGTTACCAATGTTTCACAAGCTACTTTTGAATCCGGGTCAAACGCTAAAAAGTGATCTACCATTGCATCAGAAATCTGATCGGCTACTTTATCTGGATGACCTTCCGATACGGACTCTGATGTAAACAAATATGGCATAATTAATTATTTTTTATATATTTTTTTAAGCAAATGCAAAAGTACAACTTACATATTGTCATTACCAAAATAAAAAATGCTTTTTTAAAAACTATAACAATACAACAAGAATTCTTCTAAAAAAAATGTCAACAATATTTTATTAAAAAAAAACTATTTGATTTTACAGATTAAGCGTGGTTTACCTTCTAAACTACCTTGGTAAACATCTCCCACCTCTACTTTTCCGACTCCTGCCGGTGTTCCTGTAAATATTAAATCTCCTGTCTGTAAAGTGATATACTGTGAGATATAATGAATTAAATAATCGAATGAAAATATCATGTCCGCCGAATTACCTTGTTGAACAACTTCACTATTTTTCATCAATTGGAATTGAATATTTGAAAGTTCCAATTCGCTTTTCGAAACAAATTCACCTACACAAGCTGAATAATCAAATGCTTTGGCTAACTCCCATGGTTGACCTTTTGTCTTTAACTTATCTTGCAAATCTCTCGCAGTAAAATCTATTCCTAATCCAATCTCGTCATAGTATCCCGATGCAAAATCCATAGCAATAGCCTTACCGTTTTTCTTAATTTTGAGCACCAATTCCAATTCATAATGAATGTCGTTACTAAAATAAGGTATATAAAAAGGCTTACCATCCAGTAATAAAGCTGTAGATGGCTTCATAAATATCAGTGGCGAAGATGGAACTGGATTATTAAGTTCAAGCGCATGATCGATATAATTGCGTCCAACACATATTATTTTCATAACTATAAATAAATGAAAAAAGAAAATTAATTTTCCTCTGTAATAATACCTGTACGACGACCAAAATGGTCAACGAACATTTGCATTTCGTTTGCCAGTTCGTGATTCTTAGTAGCTTTAAAATAAGTATCACTTAATGACCTCAACGTCTGAAATATAAATCTGTCCATTTCAACAACCTGCATTTCCTTTGTCCAAAGATCTATCTTAAATGTATCTTTATATTCTTTATCGAATAGAGCAAGTGAAAATGCTTTACACTCTACATAATCAGGACCCTGTGGATTCGCTTCGGATTTCCATCTTATTTGCACAGGCATCATTTCTTTATCTAGCTCTACCTCAACTTCAATCGTTGATTTTGTAATTGATTCTTTACTCATTAATAATTTATATATTACTTATTTTTTTAATGCTTGTTCAAAATCTTCAATAATATCTTCTATTGATTCAATGCCAACAGACACTCTTATCAATTCATCCGTAATACCATTCGCTTCTCGAACAGCTTTTTCAACTCTTAGGTGAGAACTCGTAGCCGGATGCATGACAAGTGTATCGACATCGCCTAAAGTTGGTGCTAAGGTACAATATTTAAGCTTATTAATTACATTAAAAGCCCCTATACTTCCACCATCTACTTCAAAACTCAACATACCACCAAAAAATTTCATTTGCTTTTGAGCAATTTCATGATATGGATTTGATTTAAGTCCGTTATAATTAACGGCTTTAACACTTGGATGATTCACTAAAAAATCAGCAAGTTGACCAGCGTTCTCACTATGCTTTAGCATTCTCAAGTAAAGGGTTTTCATCCCATTATTGATCAACCATGCATCCCAAGGATTAGATGTTGCGCCAATTAGTTTTAGACTGCAGGCAATTTGGTTTTTTACTTTTTCATGATACGAAATAATAATACCTGCGATCGAATTACCATGGCCATTAATGTATTTTGTTGTAGAATGGATGACAAAGTCCACACCCAAACCAAGAGGTTGCTGGATTATTGGCGTACAAAATGTATTGTCAACACTAGACCAAACCCCATATTTTTTTGCTATTTTAGCTACAGCATAAATATCAATACAACTTAATACAGGGTTTGCTGGCGTTTCAAAATATATCATTTTAATATCCCGATTGGATTGTATCATATGTTCGACAACTTCCAAATCATCAAACGTACAATACTTCACTTTAATGCCTAGGTTGGAAAGTACTTTTTGAAAAAGCTCTGTAGTTCCACCATACAAATCCGACTGCGTCAAGATCGTATCTCCCGATTTAAGTAAAGACATTATCAACACAGAAATTGCAGACATGCCCGAACTTGTCATAAAGCCATACGCATTTAATCCGGTACCATAAGCTTCCAGATCAGCTATTTTTTGCGCTACTGTATCAACGGTTGGATTGCCATACCTACTATATACGTAGCCCTCAATGTCTCCATTAAATATTTGAACGCTCTCTTCTACATTTTCAAATTCAAATGAGGAAGTTGCAAAAATCGGTAACTGATGAGGGATAATCTTTTTATCAACTTTATGATCTTTTACACAAAGTGACTGAATACTTATCTTTTTGGCCATAATTTAATACGAATCGGAATCGATATTATTTATTATAAAATGCAAAAATAGTGTTTTATACGATTATCATCAATTTAATTTCTTATTTTGAGGTACACCTTGCTCTAACATAGCTCGCTGCTTGTACTTTTCCAACCAAACATGAAGTTCGAAGCTCTATTGCGGATTGTATGCTTATTTTTCTTAAATTCGATACACTTTTTAGAGACCCAAACACTCATTAAGTTGAAACAATACCAATCCACAGATGCAAAAAATGGTTAAAAATCTACTCTTAATTTAACATTAATTCGTCTTCCTGTAAGGTTATTAGGCAAGGCGTATTCTTCATTAAGGAGCGTTTTAACCCAATTGACAGAGGCTTGATTTGCAATCCCCAATAAATTGAATGCCTCAATACTCAACCAGCTATTTTCTGCGAAAGCAAGCAAGTGATTAGGTTTGGTTTGTTTCCAGTCAGATTTCCACAATTGAAATGAAAATCCGACATCTACCCTTTTATACGCCTTAAGTCTAAAAAAATTTCTAAATTCTGTATTATTTTCTCTCGGTCCATAAGGCAGTCCTGTTCCAACTGAAAAATTAAGATTTACTTTTACATTTTCATTTTTGGGGAGATAATCCTGAAAAAACATATTTAGCGTCATCAATTGGTCAGTCGGACGTGGAACATCTTTTACCACATAAGGTACACGCATCGAATCTACCACAGTATATCTAAGGTGATCCACGCCATTCAAGGCCTCTCTTGCACGCAAAAAGGATAAGTTAATCCAAGATTCTGCTCCAGGTACAAATTCACCATTAATCCTAAAGTCCAAACCCGTTATATATCCGGTTGAATTGTTTTCACCGGCATATCGGATTCTGACATTATCTACTTCGTAAGAAACCATATCGTCCAGCTTCTTATAGTAAATTTCACTAATTATACGGAAAGGTTTGTTACTGATTGAAGGCCAATCAAAATCATATGATAAACCACCAACCGCATGTAAAGATTTTTGAGATTTCAAATCTAAATTGACCGTACCATCCGGACGCCTCATTTCTCTGTAAACAGGTGCCTGATTATATACTCCACCTGATATTTTGAACGATATATTTTTATTCCAAGCTATGGGGCGATAATACAATTGAACTCTAGGACTGAATAACAATTCGTCGCTAATACTTCTATAGGTTGCACGTACTCCTGCAATGACTTTAAATTCATTTTTTTCACCTCTGATACTAATTCCATCTTGTACATAACCTTGCCATTTATCATTATTAATTTGATTTTGGGTTTTCAGTACTTTAGACAGTAGGATATCTTGTCCATTATAAGGCACTGAATATCCCGCAGAATCCAACCTTTCCCACTCATTGAGCTTGTCATCAAAAAATTCATGTTGATATTTTGCACTCCATTGCACGAAATGGACGAGTCCATCTTTTTTAGATGATTGCAATTCGAGGCCACCTTTATATTCAATATTGTAAATCTGATTAAAAAGGTAATTACGCGTATAGGTATGTTGCGTACCTGTACCTAGTACGGCAATTTCTTTCCCTGTGTTTTCGCCAATGGCAGATTCGATTTGTGACAAGCGGTAGTAACCCAAAATGTCATACTTTTCCTCTTCAGCGGCTCTATAACCAGATACGAGCAACTTCATCACCAAGGGGTTTTTATCGCGTTCGGGAACGTAAATCAAAGACATTCCGGTCATTGCATATTTAAAATTATCATTTTCCTGTCCTTCAAATATGGTGTTAAGTTCAAGTTGATAATCAATGGTACCTTTTTTGCTTTTTCCAGATGCTGGAGTAAAATTATAATTACTCGAATTGTAATTAGAAAGCAGGCTAACCTGAAATTCTTTGGTTAATTCATAACTTACAAAGGTCTGCAAATCCATAAATGTTGGAACATATTCGCCTTTGATATCTAATGAACTTAGCAAATTAGCATTTGATTTATACCTAAAACCGAGTAAATACCTTAGTTTATTGTAAGCATTTTTACCCAATCTTTTACTTCCTTCCAAATGTAGTGATGTACCTAATAAGCTAGCTGTTGCACTTCCTTTAAACGCCGTTGGTACTTTATAACGTATATCCAATACAGACGACATTTTATCTCCATACTTACTTTCAAAACCACCGGATGAAAACTCTAGATCACGAATTAAATCAATATTAGGAAAGCTTAATCCTTCTTGTTGCCCACTTCGAATCAGCTGAGGTCGGAAGATTTCAAAATCATTGACATAGATTAGGTTTTCATCATAATTACCGCCGCGTACACTGTATTGTGATGTTAATTCACCACCTGCACCTGCATTTAAACCGAGTGCAATATGTGGCAAGATACTTTCAAAATTCCCGGAAGCGGAAGGCAGTATTTTTAATTCAGTCACTTCTTCCCTTACCATTCCAACATCTTCTATCTTTCCAGCACGCACATATATCTCTAAATTGGTTGATTTAGGTGCCATTTCGATATTGATATTTCTTTTTTGACCAGATTTCATTGGGTTGATATTTAATATCATGTCTTCATACCCTACTCTTACAACCTTAAGACTTACATTTTCATTTTCAGGTATGGTTATTTTATAAATACCGTTATGGTCAGACTCTACACTATTATTAGTACCGATTAAAACGATAGCGGCATAATCAATAGTTTCACCACTATCTAAATCCTTGACAATGCCAAAAACGATAGGTGATTGCGCATTAATTATAAAAACATTTATAAAAAGTAATAAAAACCAGGTAAATCTATTCACTATGTAATTTCAATTTTAACCCATAAGTAACGGATAAAAAAGGTATATATTTTATGGTACGCTATCCTATTGCTACGGAAAAACACGATAAGATAATGCTTATTTTTAATTTCAAATATATAATTCTACGATTAAGCATAATATCCTCTGATGCCAATATTTTTTAGTGCATAAACTGCCAAATTAGGATTTTCTGCGCTAAATACACTATTTCCAGCAACAAGAACATCTGCACCTGCTTGTAGAATTGCTTCTGCATTTTGAAGTCCTACTCCCCCATCAACTTCAATCAATGCTTGTGCATTTCTAGTCGCAATCATATCTTTAAGTGTTTTGATTTTATTAATGGTTTGGTAGATAAACTTCTGACCGCCAAATCCTGGATTAACACTCATTAATATTACAAGATCAATATCTTCTATGATTTCTTCCAGATGTTGTACGGAAGTATGTGGATTGATCGCAACTCCGGCTTTAGCACCCGTATTTTTAATCTGTTGAATTACACGATGTAAATGTGGACAAGCCTCTAAATGTACCGAAATATTATCGGCACCGGCATCTCTAAATATTTCAATATATCGCTCGGGTTTTTCAATCATCAAATGCACATCTAAAGGCAACTTACTGGATTTTTTAGCGACTTTTACGATTTCAGGTCCAAAGGAAATATTGGGAACAAACATACCATCCATAATGTCCACATGAAGCCAATCTGCTTCTGTTTGATTAATCATTTCGATATCACTTACGAGATTTCCGAAGTCTGCAGCCAGTAATGAAGGCGCAATTAAGTGTTTAACCATATTTCAAAAATAAAAAAACTCAATATTGGACACAAAGGTCACAATATTGAGTTTAATATTCAACTATTTTATAGATATTATCTAAATATAGTGATTTTATTAGGAATAATTACGTTATCCGTTTTCAAATTTAGAATATACATGCCATTAGGTACATCAGTTATATCTAAAGAAACATTTTGCTTTTCACCGATAAACATGGTTTGTTCTAAAATACTTTGACCTGTTGTACTTACAAGTTGTAATGTACACTCAGAAGACAACTGTTTTTCTATCTGTACATTTATGAAATCTTTAGCCGGATTTGGATAAATATTAATTCCATACACAGCATGTAAGTCGGATACTCCTACTGTAATAGCCAAATTTTTTGTAATCGTATCTGAGCCACAGCCATTTCCTGTAACTAAAGTTACTGTATATTGACCACTTGAAGTATAAGTATGTTCAGGGCTTAGTTCAGTACTTGAAAATCCATCGCCAAATTCCCAATTTTGATAAGCTTGACCAGAACCTGTCAATAAAAACTTCACGTTCTCAGCATTTATGTTATATTCAAAATCTGCATGTGGTTTTGTATTAATAGTAACAAATGATCGCAAAGTATCCGTACCATAACTATTGGTAGCAATTAAAACAACTAAGTAAGTACCCGTAGCATTATAAGTAACATTTACAATTTGCTCCTCAGATGTAGCGGGAGTTCCACCTTCAAATTCCCAAACAAAACTATTGCCACCATTAGCTACAAAGTTTACTTCCTGATTTTCACATAAAATACCTCCACCATTTGCCGTGAATGATGCTTCGGGATAACCTGTAATATTAATCGATATAGTATCCGAAACAGCAGTTCCACATTTATTTGAATTAGTTAAAATAACATTATAAATTCCATTTGAAGGCACTGTAACGACTACATATTCTCCTGTTTCAGTTGTTGAAAATTCATCGTTGAATATTTCCCATGAAGATGAGGAACTATTAATATCTGTATTGGTCAATTCAATCTGATTATTGATTGCTTCCCCGACAAATGATGCAGTCACAGGTGCAAGCACGCTAATAAAGGCTGTTTTTGTAACTGTAGCTTGACCAGAAGCATTCGTAACCGTAAGCGAAACATTAAATTCTCCTGATGCACTATATACGACTGTCGGATTTTCTTCATTTGAAGTAGCAGGAATACCACCTTCAAATTCCCATGTCCAACTTGTAGCAGAAGGTGATGATAGATTTTCAAACTGAACTGTTTCACCTGGACAAACCACATTGTCAACAGCGTCAAAATCAGCTGTCGGTAAAAGTACAACGTTTATTATTTTAGTAAATTCAGTAACACCACAATCGTTTTCAGCACTTAGCATTACAGTATAAGTACCTTCACCAGCATAGGTATGCGAAGGATTTGTATCGGTAGAAGTAGATCCATCACCAAAGTCCCAACTATGATTAGTAGCGCCAATAATATTTTGAGTAAAATCAACTTTTAATCCATCTGCCCTTTCGGTAAATGCCACTACAGGTTTAGGCTCAACAACAATATAATTATTGAATTCAATTTGATTCGTACCGTAATCATTGGTAACCGAAAGTGTCACTTTAAACGAGCCACTATTATTATATTGAACTATTGGATTTTCATCTGTTGAAGTACTTGGTATTCCTCCTTCAAATTCCCAAACAAAAGAAGTCGGACCATAAGTTGAAGTACTAGTAAACTGTACTGTTTCTTCAACACAAATCGGACCTGAATAATCAGAAGTAAAAGAAGGAATCGGTGCAATAGCTATCGTAATTGTCGAAGTTTGCGTTTTAGTTGAACATCCATTTGTTACAGACTGTATAACTGTATAAACACCATTATCTTTATAAATATGAATTGGATTTTGATCTATGCTTGTTTCACCATCACCAAAATCCCAACTATAGCTTGTTCCATAACTTGAATTATCTATAAATGTTATTGTATTTCCAGATGTTGAATAACTAAACCCAGCTATTGGTGATTGGTCAACAACAATAAAATTATTAACCGTTTTTGAATGCGTACCTGCAAAATTAGACACTTCCAATGTAACGTCATAAGCACCGGCATCATTATATACAACAACCGGATTTTCATCTGTTGAAGTTGAAGGTGTTCCACCGGGGAATGACCAGAAAAAGCTTTCAGCATCCTTTGACTGATTCAAAAAATTAACCGTCAAAGGGTTACAACCGTTTGTAATATTTGAATCAAAATCAGCAGATGGAGGAACTAATATTTCAATTGTTTCCCAAGTTGAATTCGTACCACATTCATTACTAACTTGTAAAGTAACTTGATAATACCCATTATTAGCATAGGTGTGTACAGGATTTTGAACGAAAGAATTCGGTGAGCCGTCACCAAAATCCCATTCCCAGTTTGTAGCTCCGATACTTTCATCCTGGAATAAAACTTCATAACCATTGACCGTGTAGCTAAAAAGTGGTACCGGTACTTCTTTACCAATAACGGTAATACTTATTGTCTTCGTGTTAGAAAGTGAACCATTTGAAGCTGTAAGCGTCACATTAAATGTTCCGGATGCATAATATAAAATCAAAGGATCTTTTTGCGTTGAAGTTGCCGGATATCCTCCTTCAAATGTCCAGCTATACGAAGTTGCGAAAGTAGAAGTATTTGTAAATTGAATTTGTACTGGTGTACATTGCTCGATAACAAGGTATGTAAAATCAGCAACTGGTGGATTATTAGGCGTACATGTTGAAAGACAATTCAAACCACTATAAAAGTTTTCAATCTGAGTTTTTGAAAGCGGATCCCAAAAATTATCATAGCTCACAGAAGGCTGCATTATACCAGTGTTGCTATGGACTGCATCAAAATTGTGACCAATTTCATGTGCTTGCAAACATCTTTTCAAATCTGCATCACTTGAAAAATCTTGCAACACATTATACTTATAATTGGAACAAACTGTTCCAACCCAAGCAAGACCAATTGTACTACCATTAAAATTTCGATTTGACCATAATGAAGCTACATCATGTGAAGTGCTGAAACCACCCGGGCCCCAACTTGTAAAGCTATTGAGTAAAACACCGGAGTCCGTATTTGAAGACCATGGATCACAACTTGAACATGATGAAATCCACTGCTCATTTAATTTTAACTGTAATTCATCTGCAAAGCCACTATCATAATTGGTTTTCACATTATTAAGCACACCCAAATTATGATTTTCAACAGCTGATACAGATCCATACTTTTGAACCATAGAATAGTCAGCAGCTAAATTTATCTCTACTTCCTTACACTCATTAGCTCTTGTACTTCCATGATCATGACGATGGTTGTCTGAGTCAGTTCTGTGCTTATCCATTTCGTGTTTATACTGATCGTAACCACATTGTAAGTTTCTACTACTCAAAACATCTTTCGTGTTATACACGATAAATTCGTTAGTGGAAGCAGACGATTGATAATGTCTAAGTGGTTCAATAAACAACATCGTAGCACCTGTACTGATAAAACCATATATAAAATCATCATTAAAAGTAAGACTTACCTGACTATCAGAATGATTTAGTACATAACCTGACATTGCGAGTGCATTGGTTCCATAAGTCGTTTTAATGCCCTCTTCAGTTGCTACATTCAAAACATAGTTTTCACTAATTAAACCTGAATTTTTAAGCACTAAATCCCAAGTGTATTGCTCATTTAGGCTTAATGTCAGACTGCCATTATATCGCTTAGACTGTAACTCCTGATATACGTTTCTCACATCCAATTTAACAATGTCGTACTTTTTAAACTTTTCATTTAAAACCACATTGTGTTGTGCAGACAATTGAATGGAAACCGTACTGATTAGGAAAAACAGTGCTACCTTTAAAAATTTTGTCATAAAATTATTGTAAATGTGTTGTTAGAATAAAAATATCAATGCAAATTAAATACTTTATCAAGGAATATCAAAAGTATTTATAAAAAAATTTTATTTCAGTGGGAAAAGAATAGTACTAATATAATATTATTAAAAAAGAACGGTAAATCAATATCTATTTTAGGTAATTAATTCGGTCTTTTCGTACGAGCTATAAAATGTATTTATAGTAAACAAAGTCGAATAAAATTGTTTCAAAAAATGTTCAGATTATACCTTCAAAATGACTAATTGCTAGCGACAAAATCTAAACCGAGACTAAAAATATGAGAGACGAGTACACCACTGACACTTCCGATATTTGCTAAAGCATAATCTATTTTTAATCGACCTAATTTCAAACCTAATCCTACATTGGGTTGAAATTCAAAACTACGATGAGCGGTATTGACAGGATTGATCACTGACTGCAAATTTCCAATTCCGGCGCGCAAAAAGACCTTATCAACATATCCAACTTCTAATCCCAAACTAGGGTCTAAACTAAATCTATTCGTAGAAATTACAGCTGCTTTTGTACCGTTAGTTGACAAGTTCATATCCAACTCTCCTAGAAATGAAAATTGTCCTTTTGTAAAGTGATATGCACCACCAAGTACGATTCTAGGTAAAGTTAACTCAGTACTACTTACTGGTATATCGTTGTCCGTTGCTTGAAATATTTGTTTTTCCTTTTCGGTAAGGTTAAATGTCCATGCATTAAACGTAGTAGTTATATCCCTTCCTGCAATACCAAAAGTCAGAGATGAACTTGCTTTAAACAAGGCACTAAAATCCGCCCCAAAACCCCAAGCTTTACCAAAAGACCCTATAGATCTGTGAATAACTTTAATATTGCCACCAAGTGCCCACTTCCCTTCCAAATCTAAAGCGCGCGCATACGAAAATATTGCAGCAAAATCTGCGGCAGAAAAATTTGTAACCCGATCATAGTCAACGGTTCCGTCAGGTCCGATGAGATTTAATGTATTTGGAATATTATCAACTCCGAGACGTACAAATGAAAATGCAGCCACATGATTGATTTCGCCCGACATTTTTTTAGCAATAGAAGCAAAATCGTAATTAGCAATGCCGCCAAACCAATTTGCATGCATTCCATTGATTTGTAAATCACTCGTTATATTAATTAACGCGGCCGGATTCCAATATCCTGCTGTACCATCTTGTACGGATGCAACGACAGATCCAGACATACCATGCGCCCGTGCACCTACACCAATATTCAAAAATTCATTGACAAACTTCTGTGCGTTTGCATTAATAATACCACTAAAAAAAATAAATATAATGATCCAACGCTTATTTGTCATTTATCAGATAAATTTTATTTTAAAGATTGTCAACAAATTTTGTAAAAGTAATTATCTTGCATAAATATATCACAAAAGTAACGCCAAATATTAAATATTATTATATCCTTAACAAAAATAATATATTTTAATGCAAAGTAAAACATCCAATATGACAAGAACAAATATATTATATATTTTTATAATGCTTATTTTCATATCCTGTAATTTTGAAACAACTGTCCCTTTGCCTTATTCCTCAACTAAATTTGCCGAAGCAGATAGTGCTATGGTCGTTACGGCACATCCGATAGCTAGTGACATAGGTATGGACGTACTAAAAACTGGTGGAAATGCGATTGATGCAGCTATTGCAGTTCAATTTGCATTAGCTGTTTGTTATCCTGGTGCGGGAAATATTGGCGGTGGTGGTTTTATGGTATATCTTGATGCGAATGGACATGCAATTACACTTGATTACCGTGAAAAAGCACCTGCCAAAGCTTTTGCGGATATGTATCTGGATCCTAACAGAAACCCAATAGACAGCTTAAGCAAATATGGTCCTCTTGCCGCTGGTGTACCGGGAACAGTAGATGGAATGTACGAGGCATTTAATAAGTACAGCAAAATAAAGGATTGGAAGAAACTTATCCAACCAGCCATAGATTTAGCAGAATACGGCTTCCCAATCACACAGGCAGAAGCAGACAATCTGAATAAAAACCAATCCAACTTCAAAAAAAATAACCGAGCAAATACACCATTCCAAAAAACTACATGGAAACAAGGTGACATGCTTATTCAAAAAGACCTAGCTGAGACTTTAACTCATATAGCTAATCAAGGAAGAGATGGATTTTACAGTGGGAAAACAGCGCAAAGAATTGTTGACGAAATGAAAGCAAACGGTGGTATTATGTCATTAGAGGATTTAGCGTCCTATAAATCTGTTTGGCGTGAGCCTATTAACTTTAAATATCGCAATTATCAAATTATTTCTATGCCACCACCTTCATCAGGTGGAATTGCTTTGGGTCAATTATTCAAGATGATAGAACCCTATGATGTCAGTTCGCTACATTTTCAATCTGCGGCTGCTGTTCACCTTATGGTTGAAGCAGAAAGACGTGTTTATGCAGATCGTGCGCATTATCTAGGAGATCCCGACTTTGTCCACATACCTAAAGCGTTACTTTTAGATAGTATGTATATTGAAAATCGGATGTCCGATTTTAACCCTAGGCTAGCAAGCAAAAGTAAACATATCACACACGGAGCACAAGAAAGCGAAGAAACGACCCATTATTGTATCGTTGATCACGAAGGAAATGCTGTTTCTATGACAACAACACTCAATGGAAGTTACGGTTCGTTTACCGTAGTAAGTGGTGCAGGGTTTTTACTCAACAACGAAATGGATGATTTTTCAGTTAAACCAGGTACACCCAATATGTATGGCCTTGTAGGTGCCGAAGCGAATAAAATTGAACCAGGGAAACGCATGCTTTCATCTATGACACCAACGATAATTACAGAAAATAACAAACTAAAAATGGTCCTTGGCACACCCGGAGGCTCTACAATAATAACATCTGTTTTCCAGACGATCGTCAATGTACTTGATTTTAATATGGATATCAACGAAGCTGTTCAATCCCCACGATTCCATCATCAGTGGCTACCCGACGTGATTATGTGTGAAAAAGATGCCATTAATCCAAAAGAGCGAAAAATATTAGAAAGCATTGGTCACCATATTCAAGATAGAACACAAATCGGACGTGTTGAGGGTATTCTTATCACACCATCTGGTAAGTTACATGGAGCAGCGGATAGAAGGGGCGATGATAGTGTTCGTGGTTATTAAGTCATACTTAATTTTAGTATTAATATTAAAATAGACTCTTAAATATGACATTTATAAATTAAAAAAGAGGCTAAATCCGTATGATCGCCTCTTTTTTACTGCTTATGATAGTTTATTCAACTTCAAAACTTAATTTCATAGTCACTCTATATTCAGCAACATCACCATTTTTTATAGAAACACTCTGATCTTTAACCCATGCTGATTTTACATTTTTAATTGTTTTTGATGCCTTTTGGATACCTTTAGCAGCTGCATCTTCCCAACTTTTTTCCGAGCTAGACATAATTTCAATAACTTTTAATACAGACATAATCCTTTATTTTTTAAAATATTAACAATATATATATATATTTATTTAAATCCAATTACGAATAAAAAAGTTTCACAATTGTATTAAATTTTAAATTAGTTTAAACCTAGCCTTATAAAATAGAAAAGGATAAATCTATTTAATATAGATAAACTTTAAGGTAGCGTTTAGCTTTTGGTTATGAATATTGATAAAATAAATGCCAGGTGAAACGCCTTCGGGTAAATCAATTGGATATTCCATTGACCATTCAGTACAATGTATATTTCCAGAATGACTCAAACGCCCATCTACATTGATGATTTCAAAATTTAGGATTTCACCAGTCAAATTATGCATAGCTAAAACCAATTGGTTTGAAACCGGATTATTAAGGATTTTAATTTCCCCTTTATGAGGTGCCTCATCAATTTGTGTTAATACGACTGAACGCATTTTACTATTTTCATACAACTCAGAACGGAAATTAGCATCAAGTATAAATCCAGAGGAAGCTTGATATGCATCAGCATGTAATTCAAACAACACATCACCTTTATTTATTGTAACAGGCGCTGCTTGATACATCATGATTTTCGCTCCATTTTCATGGACAATTTCGTCATGTTCAAAGTATAGATTTCGATTCCAATCAATTTTTGAAATTATTCCATGGTCTTGAAAATTCAATCCCAACTGTAATGCATCTAAATCTATATCTTCTGAAGCTTTAAAAATCCATTTAACACCTAAATTCGTTATTTCTTTTTCATATTGTATCACAAATGGATTAAGCGGATTAGTTCTAGTAGCAATTTGTCCATTTCTAAAATCATCTCCCGATACTGAATAATTAACATCACCTATTTTCACGGCTACAAAATCCGCGTCAGTAATATCATTTAATAACGATTCAGTTTTATATTCTGTATCAAAATAAAGCGGTGAATCGGGATTCTTAATACCATTTTTTGGAATCATCACCCATGAAGGTCTATTATTGGGAAATTTATCAGTAGCCCCTAAAATCAATTTGCGAATACGAGTAAGATCAGATGCCGTAATGCTTTTAGAATCATCAATATCTGCAGCTATCATTTGATAAGGACTGGTAAATTTTTCCAATCCTAAAATATGCCTTTGAATAAAAACGATATCCATAGTCGATACTCCATCCAACGGATCTCCATCACGATATCCATCAATGCTATATGCTTTACCACGTTCTAAATTATCAAATCCGTAATTACCAACTTTGTCTACTATCACCGAACCATCTTTTTCGCTAGTTTTGTAGCGTACTTCAACACCTTTTACAACTTTATTATCTTCTGTAATAATTTTACCACCTACAAAATGCCTTGTAACAACATCCTGACATACATCGGCATTATCCTGTAGGATTAATTCCGTCGTACAATAATCCGAAAATCCATTTTGATCCGTCACAGACATTCTTAAATATACAGTATCGGCAATTCCATTTTTGAGATCATTACAGTCAAATAGAAGCTTACTACTTTTTTTAACCGGGTCCCATTTTTGCGCTTCGCCTGATAAAAATTCATCTTCAACAGTTTCAACTCCTTCACCTTTGAAGTAATGCACTTGATTTATTTTGGATATTACAGGATTTGCACGGTCAAAAGTAAATATCAAAGCATTATAATCCGTACAATTATCATAACTGCCATTATCAAAATCTTTAGCATAAATTTCTATAGCACCGGTTACAGCATCTAGTGATTTTGTCAATGAACTGATACAATAAGGAGTTGGCTTTTTACAATCTTGAACTTTAAAAATTCTTGTACACACTGTGACATTACCACATTGATCCGATACATTCCATTTAATAGCGTGTATGCCTATTGGCACTTGACCTTCAAAACGATCTGAGTTGCCCATAAGATCAATCGATCCGTCATGATTAAGATCAACAGTGAATGACCAGATTAAATCCGATTTAGCTGTACATTCGTCATCTGCATCAGCTGTAAGAACAATTGTAGTCAAACCACAATCCTGAACATACGAACAAAAAACTGTATCCTGACATGAGGTCAGAATAACCGGGCTTTCATAATTACTTAATTTAATCGTTTGAATATATTCATAAATACCAGCTTTGGGATTTTTTTCATCAAATTGACACCAATCCATTACTGACCAAGTTCTGAATATCTTTACGCATGCACTATCACCTAAATAAAAATTCTGGTCCGTATATGTTGCAGCGACATTGCCACAAGCCGTATTGACGAAAGTAGGTTTTCCTGTAATATCCGGATTTGCATCCAATATTTTACAACCTTCGCCAGAATAACTAGCAGGCCAATCTATGTCATTAGCTGTAAATGGATTCGGATTTAAAATCGTAATAATCTGTCGACAGGAATCTTTATTATTATTGCCATCAATTGCTATAAAAGTACGGTAAATATATCCGGTATGACAATGTAAATCCACCTCATAATGCGACTCAACTATCACGGTACAATTATCCTGAGCAAGTCCATCCTTACCAACGAAACCATTATGATAAAAATTATTTATCACGATATCTTTTCTCAATAATGGATTCGTAACCACTGTACCAAAAGGCGACAAATCCGTCGGATCGAAGTTATCAGAACATTCGAGTGTGATATCAGGAGGACAGATGATCGTAGGTTTTATTTTATCCTCGACATTTACTTCTACCATACAGGTATTTTTATTTCCAGATTTATCAGTAATTTCAAAAACGACCATTTGAGTAGTTCCGATATCTTCACAGCAAAAATCAATAAAATCTCCCCATTCAGTGGATTTACCACAGGCAGCGTTCATCCTTCTGACTTTGAAATAATCGATTTCACAATTGTCAGAACTGCCATTATCAAATGAGTATGCAAATACTCGACCTCTACCGGTATTGTCCAATGCGACCTTAGTATGTGCACGACAAACAGGATAAGGAAGCGTTTTATCTTCAACAATTACAGTACTTGAACATTGGCTGCTATTGCCGCATTCATCCGTAGCAATGTACAATAGAGAATATTTACCTAAAGGCAATTCTTTAAAAAAGAAATTGCCTTGGATATTTATGATTTTATCACTATAATTTAATCCATTTTTATCTTGTAACTGAAAGCTAAGTCCTATATTATTGCAATCAGTAACTTGAATTAAATCAGGTATTAAAATCTGGCCGGTATTACAAGTATACGGATTTGTTTCCAAACGAATTGTATCGCGACATACTAATTCAGGACCTTTCGTATCTTTAATGTAAATCAGTTGATTATTCGTTCTACTTTCCGAAGAGCACCAGTCAATGACAAACCAATTTCTAGCTATTTTAAAAGTATTTCCACATTCCTGAAATACGATATCACTATATTGATATTGTAAGTGTCCACAGTACCCTACTCCCGGAATTCCTGAAGTATCTGGTGATGGATAGCCATTGGCCAAAGTAGGAAACGTATCACCACACTCAAAAAATGGACGTTCTTTACCATCAAAATTAGCCGGAAAAGTTACCACATTCAGAGGCATACGTTTTACTATAATGGTTTGAATACAATTCGATGTATTGCCACGTTCATCTTTAGCTTTCCAATTTCGAGTTATGATTTTATCTGCAAGCCCCGTACATTCACCTTTCGTTTCTTTATCCGTAAATTCAAGCGTCACATCAGAGCATTTATCCCAATCTTTAACAATGTATTTTTGATTTACAACAGTATCCACCCATGCCCCTTTAGGAAACGGAAATCCCACACTATCTGGCAATATAGATGCGTCACAAAATATAGTATCATTTTTGCAAGCAAATATAGGCGGAAGATAATCTTCTACTAAAAAAGAACCATAACAAAAGTTTGAAGTACATTTATGGCCTAATTTAAATGAAATTTCTTTACCTATATGTTTGTTTGTCAATGTATTATCTGGAATAAGTTTGCCATCATTCGTATAAAGTTCAATTGTATAATTAGTAAATGGTGGCATTGGATTAGACTGAATCATCGTAGCATCCACTTTTTGAGTACAAGATTCATTGAGTGCTATGGTAAAATTACTAGCGCAAAATAAAGGTGGTGCTGTCTGAAAAGTTACTTTTATTTCATCACTACCCCTTTCTTGTGGCTTTCCAACTGGAACATCAGAAAGTAACATTAAACGATAAAAGCCAAGTGCTATATCATTGGATCCAGGAACATATTCAATTTGTTGAGTTTGGGCAGTACTATAGCGAACTGTCTGTAAATTTCCGGGCTGAAAACGACCATCACCAAAAGATATCCAGTCACCGTCGCTCACGTCACCATTAATTGTAGCTTGCAAATCTTGGATTAATAAGCTACTTCCCAAGCAATCTGTCCTGTCATTTCCAGCAAAAACATAAATAGCAGACGGACTCGCTACCATAGTTTGCTCTAGCTGCCTTGCCCAAATGAAGCAGGCCACACTCACAAGCATTAAAAATGGAAAAATAACGTGTCTCAACTAAAAATGATTTAATAAATTCTAAAGATATTTCCGGAATCCCACCGTAAAACATATTATAAATTGATATAATACAATAATTATACCAAAATGGGTAAATTAATAATAGCATTCGTTGTTAACCTATGATCAGAGACTAGCAACATTGACAATGGATAATAGTTAAACAAAAAAAGCCTGACATCAAAAATGATATCAGGCTTCTAAATTTTATACTAATATAAAGGAATTAGTTTTGATCCATTGGATTGTCTAACAAAGCTTTACGAGAAAGTCTCAACTTACCAGTTTTAGGGTCAGTACCAATTATTTTGATTTTAACTTTATCACCCACTTTAAATACAGTACTCACATCTTCAATACGCTTATGGTCCACCTCAGAAACGTGAAGTAATCCACTTTGTCCAAAGAACTTAACGAAAGCACCATAAGGCATCAATGATTCAACTTCTGCTTCATATACATCTCCGATTGAAGGCGTGAAGGCGATTCTTGCAATAGCTTCTCTTGCCTCTTTAAGTCCATCCGCATTGGTACTTGAAATAGTTACAACACCTTTATCGCCGACTTCTTCTATATTGATAACCGTATTTGTACGCGCCTGAATTTCTTGAATAATCTTACCACCAGGTCCGATAACAGCACCAATAAATGATTTATCTATCGTCATCTCAACCATGCGAGGTGCATGTGGTTTAAGATCGTCAGCAGGTTTGCTAATTGTTTTATTCATTTCGCCGAGAATATGTAAACGGCCGGCTTTTGCCTGCATGAGTGCAGCTTCTAAAGTCTCATAGGACAAACCATCGACTTTAATATCCATTTGACAGCCCGTAATCCCTTTTTCTGTTCCGGTTACTTTAAAATCCATATCGCCGATTGCATCTTCATCACCTAATATATCAGATAGAATAGCTGCTCTTGTGCCATCTGCAATCATACCCATTGCAATACCTGAAACTGGTGCTTTTATCTTGATACCACCGTCCATCAATGCCAGAGATCCTGCACAAACAGTAGCCATAGACGAACTACCATTTGACTCAAGGATATCAGATACCAATCTCACGGTATATGGTAAACCTTCCGGCATTACTTTTTTAAGAGACCTTCCGGCAAGGTTAGCGTGTCCGACCTCTCTTCTACCCGGCCCTCTATTGGGTTTTACCTCACCAACAGAAAGTCCAGGGAAATTATAATGTAGAATAAATTTTTCATCATAATGATCCAATGCATTGTCAATCATCATTTGGTCAAGTTTCGTACCTAAAGTCAGAGAAGTTAAAGATTGTGTTTCACCTCTATTAAAGATTGCACTACCATGTGCCGAAGGCAAGTAATCCACTTCACACCAAATAGGTCGAATATCAGTCGTTTTGCGGCCATCTAAACGGATACTAGTATCTAATACCATTTTTCGAATAATATCCTTCTTAAGCTTTTCGAATATTTTACCTATTGTACCACTATTTTCAGTCCAATACTCTCCACCAAATTGTTCAATGGCTGTAGCCTTGATATTTTCGAGGATTTCCTTAAATCCATTTTTTCTAGCAACTTTATCAAGTGCAGATGAAGCTACTTTTAACAATGGTGCAGATGCGAGCGAAGTTACAAAAGCTTTAATTTCTGGATCAAATTCTACTTTGACTACTTCTCTTTTAATCAAAGCTTTATCACCTACTTGATTTGCAAGAGCCAGCTGAGCTTCACACTGAACTTTGATAGCTTCGTGCGCCACTTTAATTGCTTCAATAATTTCTGATTCCTGACATTCATTGGCTTCGCCTTCCACCATCATAACATTATCAATAGTAGCTGCAACAATCAAGTCCAATGTTGCTTCTTTTAATAAGCTCCTTTCCGGATTTACTACGTATTGACGGTTGATTTTTGCTACGCGCACTTCTGATATTGGCCCATCAAAAGGAATATCTGAGACCGCTAATGCTGCGGATGCTGCCAAAGCTGCATAACAGTCAGGCATATTGTTTTGGTCACCTGATATTAAGTAAAGTATAATTTGTGTTTCATTTAAAAAGTCGTCCGGAAACAATGGTCTCACCGCTCTGTCAACCAATCTCGATATCAAAATTTCATAATCTGACAATCTCGATTCTCTTCTAAAGAAGTTACCAGGGATACGACCACCCGCTGCAAATTTTTCCTGATAATCTACTGACAATGGAAAAAAGGATTGGTCAGGCTTTGCCTCCGCACTAGCTACAACCGTAGCAAGTATCATAGTGTTTTCCACTCTAACTACAACCGAACCATGTGCTTGAGTAGCTAATTTACCAGTCTCTATCGTTACTTCTTTTCCATCTGGAAGTGAAAAAGAGACTGTTGTAGGAACTATATTTCCCATAAAATTAAAATTTAATTAAGTGTATAAAAGATTTAACATCAAAAAGTTAATTGAGGAATTATGTGTAAAAACGTCCACAACATACATTCCAAAACATTGTCATTCAGCAATATAGAATTTGGAGGCGTAACCCTTAATTACTAAACTTCGTGCAAAATTAAATAAAATATTCATTTAATGATGCTTTATCTATAAAAAAATATATTATAAAAAATAATAAAGTATGCAGCTAGGTTGAATTCATAAATTATAAAAAAAACGATATGAGATGTCTTCAATTATTTTTCAATATGTACAATAGCTTTTAGTTTTAGAGTATTAGAATACAAACGCACTTTTTTAATAAAAAAAAGAGGGACAGAAATCTGTCCCTCTTTTGTCTTATTTTCTAATTCCTAATTTTTCGATTAATGCTCTATAGCCCTCGATATTTCTATTTTGGAAGTATTTCAACAATTTTTTTCTTTTTCCTACCATTGTTAAAAGGCTTCTTTTAGAAGAATTGTCTTTTTTGTTAAGTTTTAAGTGGTCAGACAATGACTTAATTCTATGTGTAAAAATAGCGATCTGTACTTCTACAGAACCAGTGTTTGACGGTGAACCACCAAATTCAGTGATGATTTCTCTTAATTTTTCATCTGATAAATAAACAGGCATTTTTTAATTTTTTAATGATTACCAATGATACAAATTACTAAAATCTGTAAATAGCAGCGCAAAAGTACGTATAAAATTTATATCCGTGTAATTATTTTTACTTTTGTTTGATATTTATTTTTGGGATTAACATAAAAATAAGTAGATTATCCAAATTTTAATCCAATTTTTTCAAAATAAATTCATCAGCAAGGTTTTCGGAAATAAATTGTTTATTATATTTTTGTGTTCGTGACTACGTACTCTGTAGATAAACAATTAAAAGTAATTAGCGGTTTATTTACTTTAGTGATTTTAAACTTGTAATAACTTATGAATAATTAATTAAGATCAAAAATTGATATATTGATTTCTATTCGCAATCCTAAGTTGTAAATAAATATAAACCAATCTGACAATTGTTTTTACGATGCTTTTAGTTTCAGATTGAATTAGTACAATGACAGAAAAATTCAAGTGGGTTTTTACATCTAAGGTCTTATTTTAACAATGATCAAGGAAAGTTATTTTGAAATTTTGTATATGAAAATCAAAATAGGATTAAGACGATTTGTACATTATGCACTCAATGGCAGAAGGCACCAGACGCGAGTTGTATAAAGCCCAGTCCTTTTTACAGTCTTATGTAAAGTCCAATTCTAAAAGCGATTTGAAATCCTATGTAGGTTCGCTTCAAAAATTGACTGAGCAAATCTACGCAATACGTCAATATGAAAGCGAAAATCTAGCTGTTTTTGATTCGACTAATTTAGTTGAAAGTGAAATTAAACAATTGGATCATTTTGAAAAATTGATCGATTCTATATTTATGGAATCCAAAAAAATATCCATTGATGTCGCTCCTTATATGATTCATAAAATGGAAATTGAACAAATTCCTAACCATGTTAAAGTAGAAATACACCATTTGGAAGACAGCTTGAAAAAAAAAGGATTTTTTAACCGGCTGAAAGATGCGATAACCGGTAAAGTGGAAGTAAAAACGGATACTATTATCATTAAAACTACCCATGATAGTTAGGTGGATACGACTAAATTAAATTCCGCTATCGATAATTCAATTGAGGCCTTACAACAATATTATCTAGACGAACTTCGTAACTTTCAAACGCGTCTCGACTCGCACAATAATCGTATTTATCAAATTTACGACGGACTGATGAATACCGGAAATAACCTGCTTGATGTCTATAATACTTCCATTTCTGACTTCAAGGAACGGCTCCAAAATCAATACTCTGAGCAAATTTCTATCAACAACAAGATTCGTAGAAATACTATTTTAGGCTTGCTCTTTCTAACTTTCCTAGTACTTATTGTACTGATGTATTATACCCGATTGGCTTTTGATTATTAAAATGACCTTAAAGAAGCCAATGACAGAATTAACCAACATTTAAATTTTAAAACGAGGGTACTTGGCATGTTGAGCCATGAAATAAGAGCACCTTTAAAAATCATTACTTTATTTATTAAAAATATTGACAGCCGGACTACCGACAGCAAAATACGTGAATTTCTAAAAACGATAAAATTTACTATTAATTCTATGCTTATTCAAGCGAATCAAATCTTAGAAATCAGTTCAATAAAGAAATCTGAATTTCAGCTCACTAATTTTAACTTGAAAAACGAGATCGTTTCATTGCTGAAAGCTTTTGAGCCATATATTGAATCCGGCAACAATAATTTTCTTTATAATATTCAAATATCGGATGAAATTATCGTTTATTCTGATAGTACAAAAATTCATCAAATATTGACTAATTTATTAGACAATGCCAATAAGTTTACAGAAAATGGTATCATTGAATTAAAAGCAATCGCATTTGAAACAACATCGAATGAGGTACAACTTAAAGTTTCTATTTTTAACGGTCAGAAATGGCGGTTGGTTGACAAGATAGTAATATATAAAATAAGCAAATATGCGCAAGAAGATTGAATTGGTTTAATGTTTTCGGGTTTAGTAAGCATTTAGTAGCGATCACATTAATAAAACCGATTTCATCTATGCCTGTTTACATTTTCCGATAAAAGAATACCTATACGTGCTTACTTCCACGCGGTATCCAAGCTACTTCTTCTGCCCCATGGATATAAACAATATATCTCGACAACATAAAAAAATAGTCGGAAAGCCTATTTAGATATTGAATGATTAAAGGGTCAATGGCTGATTCTCTGTCAAGAGAAATAACACTACGCTCAGCCCGTCTGCATACGGTACGACAAACATGCGCCAATGCAGCTGCATGATGCCCACCGGGTAGCACAAAATTTTTCAATGGAGGTAAATCCGTTTCCATATTATCCATAGCATGTTCTAATTCGGTGATATCCTCCGGAAAAATATCCGGCGTAATCATGTTTTTATCCGGATCTGAGGCCAAATTAGAACCGATGGTAAAGAGTCTTTTTTGAATCTCGGCCAACAAATTATTTTGTATTTCATGATCAAAGGCTGTATTAAGTACACCTACAAACGCATTGAGTTCATCGACCGTACCGTAGGTTTCAATTCTAAGATCATCTTTGGGAAGTCTCTTCCCGCCAAATAACCCGGTCATACCTTTATCACCAGTCTTGGTGTATATTTTCATGCTCATGATTCAATTTTTTTGAATATATATCCTATGATAACAAAAGCTATTCCGAACTGTTTTTTCTATTACGTTAAAATTGCCACAACCGGCATATAATTCAGGAATATTTATTGATGGTCAAAAACAATTTTTCCCATTTGATGTCCCTGTTCCATAATCTGAAAACCT
This sequence comes from Portibacter sp., assembly GCA_040391315.1. Classification (GTDB taxonomy): domain Bacteria; phylum Bacteroidota; class Bacteroidia; order Chitinophagales; family Saprospiraceae; genus OLB9. Next base: position 69,062 of record JBEBYC010000011.1, read on the forward strand.
GAGATGATTTCATCAAAACCTATAACATGGCTAATAACCGGTTTAATCTTATATTGATTAATAAAATCCAGCATTTCTTTAAAATCAGCATCAGAGCCCATCGTTGACCCCAAAATTGAAAGTTGTTTCCAAAAAACCTGTTGAGGATTAATGTTGTCAATATTTCCTTTAGTTCCACCATAAAAAACAATTCGACCGCCAGGATTTGCAATACGGATAAAGTTATTAAAACCAGCACCACCAGCACTGTCAACAACAACATCGACTCCACCCATATCTTGCTGTAATTGTTTAGCCCATCCATCATCTTTGTAGGAATATGCAAACTTAGCCCCTAAAGTTAAGGCATGCTCAAGTTTTTCATTAGTACCAGACGTAACTGCAACTTCACATCCTAAAGCCAACGCAAATTGCATTGCAAATAAAGCTACACCACCACCAATACCTGAGATTAAAACCTTATCTCCTTTATTGAGATTAGCTCTTTTAAATACACTTCTGTAAGCTGTCAGACCACCTAAAGGCAAAGCAGCAGCTTCAATAAATGACAGATGAGCCGGTTTCGGATGAATATTCTGTTTATCAATTATAATGTAATCGGCAAAAGTACCATCTTCAGGAACACCTAAAACCCTGAATGACTTAGCTTGAAATGCCTGATTGCTACCCCACGCTAATCCGGGATTTATAATTACTGCGTTACCACTACTATCCAGACCGCAACCATCTGCACCCATAGTTGACCCTATTCGAATACCCGGATACAAGCCCTTTGTAATATAAATATCTCTATGATTAAGTGCTGAGGCTTTTAAATTGACTAGATCCTGATTTTCTGATGGTTGAGGGACATCCTTATGGATTAATTTTGGTAACTGATGGATCGATTCAATGATACAAGCTTTCATAATGGAGTATTTATATATTTGGTATATAAACAAACAAAAACAGGTTGTGTTGCCACAACCTGTTTGAAAAACCCAGAATCATTTTTATAAAAACACATTACATTACTCAATTAAAATCAACTTCTTCGTTGCAGAGAAGCTATCTGTATCAATCTGATAGTAATAGATACCTGCTCCATTCAACTGATTATGATCAATTTGGATCGTATTATAACCTTTAGTGAAAATGTTTTGAACACTATATACCATTTTTCCGGTTACATCCATAATCTTAAGGGTACCAGAACTAGCATTAGCTAATTCAAAAGAAATCGAAGTATAATCCTTGAATGGGTTTGGTTGGTTTTGGTACAAATAATTTTGTACTGTACCCACTTCGCCATTTCTAACTTGTATATCTAACTTTCTAACATTATAATAAAAATCATAAACTTCAGGTGCAAGTCCATCTTGCATGACACTAATCTTTTCGGTACTTCCAGTTGCTTTTGTTACAAAATCAAGACTAAACAATACGTCATTTGGATTCAATCTGATACCATTTGCAATATCAATTGAGAATGTTAAGATACCATTAGAAGCCTGATTAAAATTCACATTGTAATCATTAACTTTTACTATGCCACTGTTCACTGTTGAATATTCCAAAGCATCCGCATCAAATTTTAGTGTAAATTGCGTACCCATGATATCCATCCATTCACCGGCTTTGATCTCAACTTTCAATAATTTACCTGCATCAAATTGCTTTTCATCAATAACAAACAGTGCATTGCTAGTTCTTGTCTGTGACTTATTGCTATGAAGATTTACCGTTGCCGTATTATTAACGTCTCCTACTTTTACAGCTAAAAAATTCAAATCATTTACATCTTCGTAGATAGAATCCAAAAATATCTTTTCTTGATAATCGAATGGATATAAAGGATCTTGGAAAACATAACTCTCAGGAACGAATCTCCAAGAAGTGTTGTTTTCAAATTCGTTATTGATACCGAGAATAAGTTTTCTCAATGCCGTCAAGTCGCTTGAAGATATTGTCTTAGAATTATTGATATCCGCAGCCAAAATCTTATACGGTGAATCCAAATTCTCCAATCCTAAGATATGTCTTTGTATCTGTACGATGTCTAGTGTACTTACTCCATTTATCGCATCATCGCTCATATTTGCTGCGATCTCTTTATAATCAAATACATTTAACCCTGTAAATTTATATTTACCATCTTCTTTAGACTTGTTCATTACTTCAGTATTTGAAGTAACTAAATCCAAGTATACTTCTACACCTTCTACCGGTTCTTTTGTTTCAGTAGTAATAATACCAGAAACAGATGGAAGAAGCGTAGCGACATCAGGGCATGAATTTGTCAATGGTGAATCCTGTAAATTAAGGACGACTTCACAAAATTCATAGTTACCACTTGCATCAAAAACATACATTCTTAACGGTATTTTAGCTGCCTGACCATTTGGAATATCTGCACATGTAAAACGTTTACCGCTATCTTTTCCTGCCTGATCAAATGCAAAAGTTAAGTCACCGGTTGAACAATTTGCATAACTCTTCAAGTCAAAATCACTAGCCCAAACCTCTGTAGATCCACTAGGATCCATAACCCAAACAATCTCTTTGTAGCATATCGGTGTTGGTTTTTTAGAACCTGTAATTGTCACATCATATGAACATTTAGTAGGTACTCCACAAAAATTGACAGCTGTAAATGTAACACGGTGCGTGCCCACAGGGAAGACTCTTGTGAAAGTTTTACCAATTCCGGACATATCCGAATCACCATCTTTATCTAAATCAACCGTCCAGCTAAATTTCAAATCATTCGGTTTAGTACAATCGTCCTCAGCCTCAGCTGTCAAAGTTAATTCAATATCACATTTATCAGAATCGGTTTCAAAAGTTTGATTTCTACAATTTTTAAAAACCGCACCACCAGAACCTGTAAGTTTAATCAGCTGTGTTCTTTCAGCTATCACTTCATTTTGATTGTATGAACACCAATCAATTACACTCCATTTTCTCAATATTTTGATACAAACATTATCTACATTATAGAAGAGTTGATCAGTATATGAAATTCCTAGATCACGACAACCAACGTTGACTACAACAGGACGACTATTTAATGCTTCTGGTGTTGCATCATTCAAATTACAAGAAGCTATTGTTCTTTCACCAGGGAAAGTTACATTACTTTCAGAAAATACCGGAGAGATAATTGTTAATCGTTGGGTACATTTTACTGTTGGGTCAGCGACTAAATACCATTCCCTAGTTACAACACCGGTTTTACATTTATTATCTAATGTATTACTTATAATTCTACTTGCAAAAACATCAGAACCGCAGATACCACTGATTGTCGGCTTACCAAAGAATAAGGTATCAAAAGCTGCTGTTCCACTAACCCATGCATTAATTTTGCTATCACTACAAGTTAGCGTTTTATTTGAAGGGCAAGTTATCACCGGTGGTCTCTTATTCTGAACTTTAACTTGAGTTTCACAATCATTATAATTACCAGCAGTGTCATAAACTCTTAATATAACAGAAACATATGAATCCGGTTTAGTTATATCTTCACAACAGAAAGTAACTTTAGGTCCAAAGTTTAAATCAGACGCATTTCCTGCACAAGTTGTTGTCTTACGTCTCACTTCATATTTAACAATTGGCCCACAGTTATCAATACTATGATCATCTAAAGAAGTAGCATATAATTCAGCATAACCAGATTCGTCAATAGAAATCACCGTGTGACCTTCACATATTGCAGTTGGAGGAATTAAATCCACTACATCTACTTCCGTAAAACATTCTGTAGTATTTCCACATTCGTCAGTTACAGTATATCTTAACCAAGTACGGCCCACTGGAAGTCCAACAATTGTAAATGGCCTAGCTGTTTGAGAAATAGTAGCTGCATACGCAGGACTTGTTCCTTGTATTCGTGTTTCACCTTCCACTTTAACCCATATTCCATCTACTGGAGGATTACCATTTTTATCAGCCTTTTTGAATGCAATATCCCAAGTGACACCAGAACATTCAGAAATAACAGTCGGTGGTTTAACAGCCCATGTTGCAGTACAGCTATTTGCTAATACAGGAACAACATCAACTGGGCCATTTGGATTACCCGTTAAATCAGCCGGACATGTAATGATTGGTGCAATATTGTCTTCGATCTTAATTGTTTGATCACAAATCTTATCCTCACCAGTACACCAGTCAATAATCGTCCACTTTCTTAGTACTTTAACACCCGCACCACATAAATCAAATACGACATCCTCATAATAAAGTTGGATATTGTTACAATTTATATTCTGAGGGAAACCGCTTACTTCAGGTACAGGTGCACCATTAGGAAGTTTAGTAAATGAGGTATTACAGTCTCTTATCCAGTTTGCAGGACAAACGATATCTGCTAGAGATGGTCTTTTAAAGTATATGTACTGAACTGTTTCCACTGTATTACCACTTAAATCCTTTGCCGTCCATGTTCTTTGAATAATTCTACTAAATCTATCACTACATGAAAGATTCGTAACCTCATCTTTTTTAGTTAACGTAACTGCTGAACATGCATCTTCAAATATTGGAAGATTTGAAGCATTAGCAACCGTTTCGTTTAGAATTCGGGTTTCGTCATTACAGTTTAACGAACAGATCGTTGCGTCAACTGAAGATTTAATGTTTCCAACACGGCTATCTAATAATAAACTATAATTAATACCCCCAGGAGGTACTGTTCCTACTACTGTACTAATTACTAAAACATAGTTAATTCCTGTATTTATAGACCCTGAATATGTATTCACATCCGTTGAAACCAAATTATCACATGGACTAGATGGATCAAAAACACCCGCATAAAGAGACATTCTCAAATTAGCATTTAATAAGTTAATGTCTACGGTTCCTGTTTGATCAACTGCAAACACATGTGTTTCATAATATACATCATCAGACGAAACACCAGGACAATCTACAACAGATAATGGTCTGTTATATCTCGCATCAATATCGCTAACGTTACCTGAAAATTCTGTAATTCGAGCTTCACATGGAGTACTTAAAACAACAGGTGGTAATTTGTCTTCTATATTAGCGTAACCCCAACATCTGTTTCCACAACCACGTAGAGATACGGTAACTTCAAGTTTTTTATTTATATGTTCTAAAGTTGCTACAACACGCTTAATAGGTCTACCCATTAAATCATTACCGATAATTTCAATTGGAAGTTCTACACCATTAACTAATTTTGCTGTAACATCATAAGCATCCTCGCTATAAGCCAGAGCTTCCATCACCATATCTGGATGAATCGTTACAGAACAATTGTCCTCGAGCGATATCTGTACGCCATTGCTACATGAAAGGATTACATTACAATCTACCTGAGCAGAAAGAGAAAATGAACTAATAAGAGTTAAGGTTATTAAAATTGAGAATGCCCTTGTTTTTGCGCCTAAAAAGTCTAAACCACTAATCAGACTTTTATTGAAATGTGTAAAATTGGGTCTTTTCATTGTATGAAAATTTAATTTTGTAAAAAAATTATGTGTTTTTATATGAGAAAATTGTGGCACGAAGTCAGAGGCTTCGTCTTTTTCTGACTTCGTGCCGGCATTCATTATTTTATTATTATCATTTTACGGGTTGCTGAGTATTTGTTGGTTTCAATGACGTAGTAAAGCACTCCGGTACTGCTTACTGTTCCAGCATCAAAATTGATTGTATTATATCCTTTTTTGAAAGGATTTTGCTGTTGTAACAATACTTTACCAGTAACATCATAAACTTTAAAGGTTACGTCACTTGCCTCAGGAAGATTAAATCCTATGACAGTTAATGCATTGAAAGGGTTTGGTATATTTTGGAAAACTTCAAACAAATCAGTATTTTGGTTACCATCCTGTGATCTTGAATTCAATTTGATTTTGTTAACTACAAATTCATTACCTTCTAATGTGTACAATTCCGGTTGAATTCCCTGAGAAGCGAATTTTAATATTTCATGAGCACCTACTGCTTCATTCAATTTAAATCTCAATTTCATCAGTTCACCTGACATCATGATTGGCTCAAAATTATTCCAACTAAAGTGTAAGATACCATCGCTAATATTTCTATAACCAAAGTTTTCATCACTAATATGCATGCCTATAGCGTTTACATCCATTAGTTCTGCTATATTCGGATCAAAAGCTAATGAAAATTGAGTTCCGGCTATTTCGGTTGCATTTGGTAATGCTAAATAAACATCTACGAAATCACCTGCGTTACCATTGACTAGATTTTGGTGGAGCATTATCGTTCCTCTAGTTGAAGCCTGTGTGTTATCCAGTGTATTTGCCTGAACAGTACCGTTCACATCACCTATTTTCACAGCGATAAAGTCTTTACCACCAATATTCTGACTCAAATTATCAATATCAAGAATTTCGTTATAAGGGAATGGATCTTTAGGATCATAGAATTTGTAGCTTGCATCCACAAATCTCCAGCTCTTATTATTGGTAAACACATCTTTAACCCCTAGTATTACTTTTCTCAAATCAGTCAAATCTGATGCCGTAATATTATATGAATTATTGATATCTGCTGCAATAATTTTATATGGTGAACTTAATGTTTCAAGTCCTAATATGTGCCTTTGAATAATTACAATATCTAAGGTAGAAACACCATTTAGCGCATCATCATCTTTCGTCGGATTGATAGAATATGTATTGTCAGTTAAAAGATTGCTAAACAAGAAGCCACCTTCTTTATTCGTTTTTTCTGACTTTGGAAACTCAGGTTGTAAACTCATTAAATCAACCTGTACATTTTCAACCGGTTGAGATGCTTCAGTGTAAATATTACCTTTAACTGAGGCTCTAGTTTGAGGTTTTGCACACATCCCATCATTATCTTGTACAAATAATGATACCGTACAGAATTCACTATTTCCTGCTTCGTCAATAAAATATACATCAAAAGTAAATTGCTTGATGGTATCACCATCCATATCTGCACAAGTAATTGTACGAGATTTATCATTTCGGTTGGTTGGTGAAAATGATGCAACGATTTTATCTGGAGAAGTACAGTTGTCTGTACTACCTCTGTTAAAGTCTGATGCCCAGATAGATACTTCTTTAGCCGTCGGCATGATAACGGTTCCTAACTCAGTAATACAATACGGGCTAGGTTTTTTATCATCTGATATCGTAAATATATTAGAACATCTCGTCTCATTCTTACAACCATCTTTGACAACCCAAGTAATTTTATGCGTACCATATGGGAAAACTCTGTTAATTTTTCTACCTACACCATTTGAAACTTCAACTGTTCCATCATTATTTTCATCGATAATATATGACCATTCTAGTCGATCTTCAGGTGTACAATCATCTTCAGCTACTGCAGAAACAGTAACATTAGCCTGACATTGTCCTACTTGTGTATAGCTTATATCAGCAGGACTACAACCACTTAATATTTTCGGACCAACAGTATTATTCACCATGATAAGTTGTGTGTACGTCCATTCACCGATACCCGGTGCAAAAGGATTGTGTTGACACCAGTCAATGACAGTCCATTTTCTCAGTACTTTTACACATACATTATCTGCAAAGTTAAATACGATATCTTCATAATTTGCTAGAAGTTTAGAACAATCCGTATTACGTAAATATCTTGGTTTACTAAATTGTGCTGGTAATTTATCCGGGTCTATATCGGCAATACATCCACTTGAAATCGTATATGTATCCGGCCAGTCAATGTCATTACCAGAGAATGGTTTATTATTTCTTACTGTAATTGTCTGTGATTTTACTGTTTTATTTCCAAATCCATCCGTAGCAGTAAACGTTCTTACGATGGATCCTAAACCACATTCATTGATATTATCGGTTCTCGATTCAACAATAGATACTGTACAGTTATCTGAAGCCACAGCTGTTCCGAATCTAGTCAAAGATGTGAAATCTTCACTACAATTTGCTGTTACATCCGCCGGAACATTTAAAACCGGGAAGATATTGTCCTGAACTCTTGCTTCTACCATACATGAATTAAACAATCCTGCCTCATCCCAAACGCCTAATTCAACCTGTATAACTTTACCGATATCACTACAAGTAAATTTAATTTGATTATTACATGGTAAAGAATTCCAAGAAACAAGATTATCCATTCTTCTAACTTTCATACATGCTAGTCCACAGTTATCATGGCTTCCATCATCAAAAGTTAATACACCAGCTAATCCTTCTCCATTAGCACCAATGGCTATAATGGTATGTTTGTCACAAACAGCTACAGGTGCTTCATTGTCTACAACATCAATTTCTGTAAAGCAATATGAATAATTACCACAAAGGTCTGTAACTGTATATCTAATCCAGGTTCTTCCTTTTGGTAAGTTGGTAATTATATAATTTGGATAGTTACCTTTAACTTCAGTCGCACCATCCTTTGTAGTAAAGTCTGATTCTACCGGGTTACCTTTGCTGTCAGCAAGTTTAAACTCCACAGACCATGTTGTAGGCATACAATCATATATGGATACAGGCGGTAACACATTCCAGTCGCCTACACACTTATTATAATTTGTGTGAACGATTGCTGCCGGTTGTATCGTTCCACCTGACTGCGTTGTAAGGTCAGCAGGACAAGTCACAATAGGGGCTTTGGTATCCATTACTGTAATCAACTGATTCAATTCCAAAATATTATTTGCAGGATCCGCACAATAATCAATAATGACCCACTTTCTTACAAGTTTATATGCATTTGGATTAGTTCCACAAAGTAATATTTTCTTATCTGTATAAGATACAGAAGCATTCATACACAATGTACCAAATGGATATCCTGTAAAAGCAGGATCTGGGACTGAATCCACCTTTGTAATTCCATTTTCAATATAAGTCTGTTTGCTACCATTAACAAAATAAGCAACTTTAGGAAAATTATCACACGCTTCGAGTGAAGCATATGGTCCCGTCGCATCATCCCAGTTAAAAGGCATGATTACATCAGCTAACGATGCTCTTTCTACACTTATGGTATGTGCACATGAAGATTCATTACCAGTATCATCTTTAATTTTCCATGTTCTTGTAATCACAGATGAATAAGGACCAGAACATTCATTATTAACGACTACATCTGTATAAGTCAAAATGACATTACTACATTTATCATAACCACTTACAATCCATGTATTAGATTTTCCTACAACCGGAGTATAAACTGCTTCGTCTGGAAGAACCGGGAAACCAGTAACAGATAAGTTATTTAACTGATCACAGGTTATAATTGCATCATCTGGGCAAATCATGTCTTGAATAGATTTATCTTCAATATTCGCATAACTCCAACAAGAATTACCAGAACATTCATGAATTATTTTAACTTCTAAAACCTTACCTACATAATGAAACCCTAAAGTACCATTAGGAATGATCGTATCCGCTTCAACATCTCTTAGCATTATATCATAAGATGTATTAGGAAATTGTTGATCTAACAAAAACTGATCTGGAGAGAATAACAACTCACAGTTAGGATTCATAGATACATTCACTAAATCTTTACATGACATTGCTCTCAAAGGTTCGTTTACAATATCAACCCTTTGGATTGTTGTAAATGAACAATAGTCAGCAGAAGGACTTATTCTAAATTCACCACTAACGCCGATATAATATACACCCACATGATTAGGCCATTGTATCGTTCGCGATTTTAATGACCCACTAGGGTTAGTGATTACCACATCTTGTGCTATATTGGTTGCAGTTGAATCCGTATATACTCCCCATGTTAGAGAAGTCGGATTTATCTGATTGTTATTTGCTGCAAGTGAATATACTTCAATAGCACCAATACAATTACCAAAATCACCTATTAACCTTGTATAAGGAGTCGGGTCAATAACAGAAACCTGATAACTTGTGGTAAAATCACATCCTTGAGGTTGACCAGCATAAATGATTTGATTTCCCGAAACGTTTAACCTATAAGTACCTGGAGTTGGTCCCCAGTCAACAACAACATTATTGTTATTATTAGGTCCTGAGATAGTTCCACCATTTACAAGAGACCAAACAACATTAATATAATTGCTGTTGGGTTGAATAGGGTTAAGAAAATAATTTTCACCAATAGCATTTTGACATACTAAAGGATCACCAATAATACTCGTAGCTATTGGATGTGTTGGGTACTTACAATTCTGAATAGAATGCACCTCAACGCGTTCACCCGTATTTTTATTCCGGATAAATACACTCCATGGCTGTCCGGATACCCTTTTGCCTTCTATTTCAAAAACACCCGCTGAAATTTCTGGAATTGGTGTATCTTTTAAGTATAAAATTGGTGCTGCTGGCGGTGGTAAAGAAGCCGGATGATAAAAACCCGAAATCGGATCATCCAGTAACCATACCTGACCAGATACGCTGTTAAATGTAAAACGGTCAAGATACTGACCATTAGTATCTGTAGTAGCATTATTGAGACAAAGACACTCTGTTTTATTAACAGCAACAGCCTGTCCATGCACAATATTTGCAAACATAACTAATGTCATTAAAATGACGTTTAGTGTTCTTAATCCCAATCGACTGATTCGGATAAAATTGTGTTTAAGTAATGGGTTCTTCATCGGTTGATGGATTTTTGTAAAAATTCGTAATTGCATAAATCGTTCAATATTTTGTACCAATACACCACGTACAAAATTTGCACATGAAATATTTGTGTAAATATTCAGTTATTACCCGGAAGTACGCATTCGTAAAAAATCATGGATTTCCCCGAATATTTTCTTCCTATCCTCAATCAAATCCAAATTTCAGACCAATATTAATTTCACATTATGCAGTTTTTTAATGTGTTTTTTGTATTATAATTTATCGTAATGTTTAATTAATTTCATTTCAACAGTATGATTAAAAACATCGTATCAGAAAAAAATTTAAATAATTTTTATTTTTTTTCTGAAGATGCCACCAACGAATCCATGGCCAAACATGTATCGCTCTAAACCTACCCTGTCGAATCAAAAAAATACATAAAAAATCAAAAAAATATTAACACACCTTATTTATGTACATTACATTGATAGCCAATCATCCATATATTCAATTCGCAATTTGAATAGCTATAAATTTTTTCAAATTTAAATGCCTTAAAAAAATTTGTCGCCCTTTGTTTTATTTAGACTAAATCTTAATTGTATCTTTGCCCTAAATCAAACAAAGTAGCATATAATGAATTCAAATTCTTTAAAAAGTGGGATAATATCATTTATGATAGTATTATTACTGATGCCAATAGGCCACACATTGATGATATTAAATGAAAAAATCTTAGAAGGTCACAAATTGACCGGAGCTTTTATTATTGGAGTTTTAGGGCTTATATTATTAATAGTAGGCATACTTAATAATCATAAAGCGGCCTTAGCAACTATACTTGGATTATTAGGTGGTATTTTAGTCTGGACAGGATGGATAGAATTTTCATTTGTTTGGATTGCTGAAAAACTTAAAGTTCCTCCTTTAATGGAAGATGGTGAAATTGCAACTAAGCCTGAGTATCTTGTCATGCTCTCTTCGTTAGGTTTATTAATTACATTTATTGTAATGTTTATATTCTCAAGAACGAAGTGTACATTATTTATTTGGTTTCAGAAAGTATTCAAATTTAGAAAACATATCAAAGCATCTGAAGTAAATTTCAGACCATTAGCCTTAACTACCTTTGTTGAGGTTATCATGATAATATGGACATTTTATATCCTTTTACTCGTGGTTTATGACAATGATATAGCTGGTGATCGCCATCCTGCAACATATATTGTAGCCGGAGGATCGTTGATATGGTCAGCATATCTCATAGCTAAGTTATTAAAAATCAATAAATTTGACTATGCCATCCGATATGCTGTACCTACTGTCGTTATATTTTGGAATGTTATCGAGATCTTAGGTCGTTGGGATTATTTTGAAGAAGTATGGGTACTCCCAATGGAACATAAATTTGAAAATGCAATGATCAGTCTTGCTTTAATCTGTTTTATTGTATTCTTTTTTTATGGAAGCAAGGCAAATGAAAAGAAAATGAGTAAACGTCGACAAAAGTATTTGGAAAACAAACAAAATCTTATAAATAAAAAAGATTTACAAAACTCATTTGAGGAATAGTTAAGCATTTTTGTACGAAGCCAACTTTGAAAAGGCATATGTTTTCCAACTTATTTATTTTACTTTTAGATATTTAATAGCTAAAATATCGGATTATCTTTCTGATACAAATATTTAATAAATATTAATATAAATCAATCATCAGTATGCATAAAATCATCAGATTTTTTATTTTTATCTAAAATTATATATAAAGTTTAAAAAGTATATTTTTGCCGGTTGAAATTTAAAAAATATCATTTATGTTCTCAAAAGCTTGTGAATACGGCATCAAAGCTATAACCTATATTGCAAAAGAGTCTCTAAAAGAAAAAAGAGTCAAAATCGGGGAAATTTCAGAAAATACCGAATTACCTGAACCTTTTACAGCAAAGATTTTAGGAGTACTTAATAAACATGGAATCGTCCATTCTCAAACGGGTCCCAATGGCGGATTTCTAATTGAGAAAGATAAAATGAAAGATATAAAAATCAGTGAAATTGTCAATGCGATAGATGGCGATGCGATTTACAATGGCTGTGGATTGGGCTTTGAAGCTTGTAATGCTGATAAGCCCTGTCCTATGCACCATAAATTTGTAAAAGTTCGGTCAGAAATGAAAAAAATGTTGACTTCAACAAGCATATATGATTTGGCCATCGGGTTCAAATCTGGAAAAACCGTTCTAAAAAGAGAATAATGTATATGCTTATTTTTACCTAAATAAACTTGGAATGAAAAAAACACATTTTATACAATTTTATCTAAAATTATTGCAATTTTTATAAACATATTCCGTTATTCTATTGTTAATATTTTATCAATATTCATGTCATATGAGGATATATAGACAATTAAAATATCATCACATATCTCATGTTAACTTCTAATGGCAACCTATTGGTATGTTAATCATATTCATGCTTATAGACCGCTATTGTAGAAGATATAATTTCATAAAGACTTAACTATTTTTTAATTGATTATTATTTAAAACCATAACAACACCATAAATAAAGACTTATAAATCTTAATTAGTTACATCCAAAATAAAATTAAAATATGCCACAGGAAAAAAGAGACATTCAAAACATCGATGACATTAAACTTTTTGTTGACACGTTCTATGAACAAATTCAAAAAGATGATATATTAGGTCATATTTTCAATGACAAAATACAAGACAGATGGCCTGAGCATCTTAACAAAATGTATCGTTTTTGGCAAACGGTGTTGTTAGACGAACATACTTACTATGGTAGTCCATTTGTTCCACATGCATATTTGCCAGTAGAGAGAGTACATTTTGAACGGTGGGTTCAAATATTTGAAAAAACGATCAACACTCATTTTGAAGGTAGTAAAGCTGAAAAAGCTAAATGGCAAGGGCAAAGAATGGCTGAAATGTTCCAAGTGAAAATTCAATACATTCGCGATAATGATGTCATTCCATTAAAATAATTGACAAATATATTTAAAACAATTATTATTAAATTATGCTAATTCATGCTCAAATGAAAATTACAATTTTGTATAAATTTTAAATTTTTAAACAATGAATATTTCAAAAGACACAATTATTGGTGATATCGTATCACATGATTACAGAACTGCTTCCGTCTTCAAAAAAAACAGAATTGATTTTTGTTGTAATGGAAATCGAACTTTAGAAGATGCTAGTACCAAATTGAGGATTGATCCATATCAAATTATAAATGAGCTCAATGAAGTTATGCAAGCTAAAAGCGACAATAATACTGATTTTACTTCATGGCCTTTAGATTTACTTACTGATTATGTTGAAAAGAAACATCATCGTTATGTTAAAGAAAAAACGCAAGAAATTACACCATTTTTGGCAAAAATTGCGCGAGTACACGGTGACAGGCATCCTGAACTACATGAAGTATTGAGTTTATTTACAGATTCTGCTGATGAGTTGGCAAGTCATATGGATAAAGAAGAGCAAATACTTTTTCCTCATATCCGAAGTATGATTGATGCTAAAAGTAAAGGAAAAGTCGTTTCAGCACCATTTGGTACGATTCAAAATCCGATCAAAGTTATGATGCAAGAACACGATAATGAAGGCGATAGATTTAGAAAAATCGAAGCATTAACCAATGGCTATACTGTTCCTGATGATGGATGTACAACTTATAGTGTGACTTTAGCCATGCTTAAGGAGTTTGAAGATGATCTTCATCATCATATTCATTTAGAGAATAACATTTTGTTTCCTAAATCAGTTATATTAGAAGCGCAATTTGAAATTGCATAACAATTTTTTATATTATTATTTTTATTACTTATTTTAAACAATTTTCTACAAAATGAAAAAGTTAATTTATTCTTTATTTGTCGTTGCTGTATTTTTAGCATCATGTAAAAACAATACTACTTCTTCCACTGAAGCTACAGATTCAAGTTCTGCAGTAACAGAAGAAGTTTCAGCTGTTGTGGATAATGTAGCTCAAATAACCATAAATGGTGATGACAAGATGAAATTTGACACAGATGAAATCAAAGTTAAAGCTGGACAAATGGTTAAACTTACTTTAGTTCACGTAGGTAAATTACCTAAAGAAGCGATGGGACACAACTGGGTATTATTGAAAGCAGGTGTTGATTTAAGTGGATTTGCAGCAGATGCGATGAAAGCAAAAGAGTCGGATTATATTCCTACATCCAAAGAAGTTGATGTTATTGCTCATACTAAATTAATCGGTGGTGGCGAATCAACTACTATTGAGTTTGAAGCTCCTGCACCGGGTACATACGAATTCCTTTGTAGTTTCCCCGGACACTCTGGTATGATGAAAGGGCACTTTATCGTAGAATAATCATTTCTAATATTCCTTATATAAAATGAAAACATGAATATAGGAAAAGTGACTTAAAAAGTGATTTTGCCTATTTTTTTGCATTTTTACGACATCTAAAATTATGACATTGCAAATAAAACGCATTTTTGAAACGGCTACTTCTGAGGACGGTATGCGTATCCTAGTGGACAGAATATGGCCTAGAGGCGTTAGTAAATTGCAAGCATCCATAGATGAATGGATTAAAGATATTGCCCCTTCAAAAGAATTACGGATGTGGTTTAATCATATTCCTGATCGTTTCGAAGTGTTTAAAACAAGATACAAAATAGAACTAAAAGATAAAAATGATATCTTATATAGAATCTATACAATATCGCAAAATCAAAATGTAACATTATTATATAGTGCAAAAGATGAAATTCATAATCATGCGATCGTTTTAGTCGAAATTATTGAAAATCTAAAAAAATAAATCATGGATAAACCTATAAAACGTCACAATGCACTTATTCCGATTAGTAGAGAACATCACTTTGGTCTTTTACTTTCATGGAAAATCAGAGTAGGGCTAAAAAAAGACATTGACCCTGAACGTATCATTAAATACTGTAAATGGTTTTATGAAAACAATCTTTTGCATCATTTTAAGATAGAGGAGCAATATATTTATCCGATTTTAGGCAATTCACATCCATTGATTATACAGGCTTTATCAGAACATAGGGCTATTGAGTATTTAATCAAGCATGCGCATTCGGATCTAAAAGATGCCCTTAAAACACTAGAAAAAACATTAGATGCACATATACGGCTAGAAGAGCGAAACATATTTAATATCATACAAGACATAGCCACCGAAGCACAATTAAAATTAATTGAAGCACACCACAATACACCATTTGATGATAGTTGGGAAGATGAATTTTGGGCAAAGAAAACTTCCTAAATGTAAAGGCATATATAACATATTGATCTTAATAAACTTGAATCGGGTATTAAGTTATTATTCATTCTAACTATAGGAATTACACCCTTTCAATTAACCAGCGTTAAAGATTTATTTATTAAATAGAAGGCAAAACCTCAACCTTTATGTATATATTTGCACTTTAAAAATTGAATATATAATCATGCCTAAATTATCGCAAAAAGCCATTAATGTTCCTGCTTCACCAATTCGAAAGTTGACTCCTTATGCCAATCAAGCTAAAAAAAGTGGTAAAAAAGTCTATCATCTAAATATTGGCCAGCCGGATATAGAAATGCCTCAGGTCGTTTTAGATGCTATAAAGCAGTTCAATCATAAAGTATTGGAATACAGTCCATCAGAAGGTTTTGAATCCTATCGCAAAAAACTTGCAGCTTATTATCAATCAAAAGATATCCCAGTAAATGCTGAGGATATTATTACAACGGTAGGTGGTTCAGAAGCATTGGTTTTTGGTTTTATGTCTACATGTAATCCCGGAGACGAAATCATTATTCCTGAGCCTTTTTATGCAAATTACAATGGATTTGCGACCTTTGCAGACATTAAAGTAGTGCCTGTAACCGCTACAATCGAAGACGGTTTTGCTTTGCCACCGATTGCAGAATTTGAAAAGAAAATCACAGATAAAACAAAAGCAATCCTAATCTGTAATCCAGGCAACCCGACCGGATATCTGTATTCAAAAAGCGAACTAGAGCAGCTCCGAGATCTTGTTATTAAACACGATTTATTCTTATTTGCCGACGAAGTTTACCGTGAGTTTTGCTATGGAGACGCACACCCCTACTCTGTCCTCAATTTAGAAGGATTAGAAAATCATGCAATTTTGATAGACTCGGTATCTAAAAGATACTCGATGTGTGGGGCAAGGATTGGTGCGCTTATCACTAAAAACAATGAAGTAATCCAATCAGCTTTAAAATTTGCACAAGCGAGACTTTCACCGCCTACAATTGAACAGATAGCAGCAGAAGCAGCATTAGAAACTCCTGCCTCTTATTTTGAAAATGTTAATAAAGAATACGTTCATCGCAGAGATATTCTAATTGATGGCTTGAACCAAATACCTGGTGTAAAATGTCCTAAGCCAGATGGTGCTTTCTATGCCGTAGCCGAATTTCCTATTGATGATGCCGACAAATTCTGTCAGTGGCTTTTAGAATCTTTTGAATATCAAGGACAAACAGTCATGATGGCACCTGCAACCGGTTTTTATGCCACACCTGGAATTGGTACAAATCAGGTTCGTCTGGCATATGTTTTAAATCAGGATGCTCTTAAAAATGCTGTAAAATGTCTTGAAGAGGCGCTTAAGGTTTACCCAGGAAGAACATTATAATTTAAAATTAATCAAGTTTTTGTGACGATTCTACATCAAACCGAAAGATTTATGATCTGGTGTAGAATTGTCATTTTTAATTATTTATGGACGAATTATCTCCATTAAAAATACATTCATATTCAAAACCTGTATTGATAAAATAGTAATCGTACAAAAAATCTAAGTAAAATCGACATCCGAGCAAATCATATCTACAATATTATCATTATATTTAGATATTTATTGGTAAAATTCAATTGCCATTTTTGTCATTATCGTATATTTGCGTTCCTTAGTGGCAAGACTAAGTTAATAAGCTTAGTAAGCGCAGAATTATGATACGTTATTTAAAAAAAGTACATGGCGATATTCAGGATACAAACAGCATTGAAGATTGCTGTTGGATAAACATTTATCCGCCATATGATCATGGTTCATTAGATACGCTCGCGCACGAATTGGACATACCGCTAGATTTCCTTACGGACTCTTTGGACGTTGACGAAAGATCGAGATATGAGCGTGATGAAAATTCCATTTTAATCCTCGTTAATAGCCCTGTACTAAATGACGAAGGCAAAGAAAGTGAAGCAATTTATATAACGATACCTGTGGGTATAATCCTTACTCCAAGCCATATAATAACCATCTGCTCTTATGAAAATCCGGTAATAGATAAATTTCTTGAAAATAAAGTTAAGAATTTTGATCCTACTGATAAGCAAATGTTTGTTTTGCAGATTTTCGAACAAAACGTTTACAGATTCCTAGATTGTCTTAAAAAATTAAACTTAAAACGAAATCTCATAGAGCAGGAATTGTATCATTCAAGCCGTAGTTCAGAGCTACAGCAATTGCTTAGAATAGAGAAGTCCTTAGTTTACTTTGTAAGCTCATTAAGTACAAATGAGTTATTGAAAATGAAGATTAAAAGGACAGATTTGCTAAAAATTGGTTCAGAAAATGATTATTCAGAATTATTTGAAGATGTGATTATTGACAATTCACAAGCTTTAGAAATGTCTAACGTTTATACCCACATACTTAGTAGTACGATGGAAGCATACGCATCCATCATTTCTAATAATTTGAATATCATCATTCATCGACTCACAATTGTGACGATTATATTATTGGTGCCATCCATGATTGCCGGATTTTATGGTATGAACTTGGATTTTATGCCTTTCACCCAGTATAAATATTCTTTTTTGTTTATAATTATCATATCCGTATTATCCGGGTTTGCTTTGG
Source organism: Portibacter sp. (assembly GCA_040391315.1). Taxonomy (GTDB): domain Bacteria; phylum Bacteroidota; class Bacteroidia; order Chitinophagales; family Saprospiraceae; genus OLB9. Next base: position 87,582 of record JBEBYC010000011.1, read on the forward strand.
TTTATTATTTTGCTAAAGACAAAAAATAATCAAATCATACTTTACAAAATACACACCTATTTTTGCAGGTAATTAGCTTTCAAAAAAATTATGCATGCAACGTACATAAATATGATATCAAAAAACGACCTAATATCCGTATTTATCTTTCCAAACTTCGCGTAAATATTCCTGATGTTTTTTTTCAGAAACATTATTGCCAGGTTGATAAAACCGTTTACCTTTTATAGCAATTGGAAGGCATTCCATATCAGATTCCCCTACCCTATAATTATGAGCATATTGATAACCAGCACCATACCCTAATTCTTTCATAAGTTTCGTAGGTGCATTACGAAGATTCAAAGGGATTGGAAGTGTACCTTCTCTTCGTACTAAATCAAGTGCTTCATCAATTGCCATATAGGTACTGTTACTCTTAGGTGAACAAGCAAGATATACAGCAGTTTGAGACATAATAATTCGACCTTCCGGCATTCCAACCTGATGAACAGCCTGAAAACAATTATTGGCCATTAGTAACGCATTTGGGTTAGCAAGCCCAATATCTTCAGAAGCGAGAATAATCATTCTTCTACAAATAAAAAGCGGATCTTCACCACCTTCTATCATCACAGCTAGATAATATACTGATGCATTCGGGTCAGAAGCACGCATCGACTTTATAAATGCTGAAATATAATCATAGTGCTGCTCACCAGATTTATCATATTTAACGATATTATCTTGGATTATTTTACCGACCGTTTCGTCAGTGATAACCATTTGCTCCCCTTTTGGAGTATGATTAACGACTAGTTCCAATGCATTATACAATTTACGACCGTCACCTCCGGAAATGGCAATAAGCGCATCATACGAATCAAAACGTACAGGATATTGCTTTAAATAATCGTCTTCTTTAAGTGCTTTCTCTACCATTGCGACAAGATGCTTTTTCTCTAAAGCTTTGAGAACAAAAATCTGACATCTGGACAGTAACGCCGGTATAACTTCAAAGGATGGATTTTCAGTTGTAGCTCCAATCAAGGTAACAATCCCTTTTTCCACTGCTCCCAATAAAGAATCCTGCTGTGATTTACTAAACCTATGAATTTCATCAATAAACAAAACTGGATTTGGACGCGAAAAAAAATGCTGAGCTTTGGCCTTTTCTATGACATCTCTGATATCTTTCACACCGCTATTTATTGCAGAAAGGCTAAAAAATGGTCTATCTTGAGCGGCGGCTATAATAGAAGCCAATGTAGTTTTACCTACTCCGGGTGGCCCCCAAAGAATAAAAGAGGGTAATTTCCCTGTTTCAATGATTCTCTGAAGGATTGCACCTTTGCCAACAAGATGTTCCTGGCCTATATAATCTTCCAGTTTTACCGGACGCATTCGCTCTGCTAACGGCTGATTCATACATTGAAAAATTTTCGTGTTTCTAAAATAATCATTATCAATAAACAAAAGTAACAAATGTTTATAAAAATATGATTAGAAAACAATCTACCGATACGTTCAAATATTCCTTTGACTTCAAATTAGCACTATTTTTAATGATAATTAAGCATATATTATATGAAGTATATTGTTTTAACTTTTCGTTAAATGATTTTTCTTTAATGAAATTTCAGAATAAATGTATTTTTGTACTTTAAGTTAAAGAGCAAATTATCTGTTCAATAATTATCGTACGTATTAAATTTTATTTTTTATGCATATTATTGAAAATAAAGTCCAGCCCATAATAGAGAAATACACTTTTGGTGTATGTCGTTATTTTGCCGAAAAGTGGCAGCTAAACGAATCAAAAGTACGTATGTATTTTATTTACAGCAGTTTTCTAACCTTTGGTTCACCTGTCATATTTTATTTGATTACGGCTTTTTGGCTAAATATTAAGAAGTATATTAGAAGTGGCAACACTCTAAAATAATTACTTTGGAAAAATTAATCCTTCCTTCCTTTAAAAGTATATTGACCACAAATAGCAAAATTAGTAAAGTCTTAAATTATTTAATTAATAAGTATATATTTTTAGGGCTTTGTACCAGTGGTTTAACAGCATTTAGTTATTATTCATTAGGATTACAAATAGACTGGGTTTATTTAATTTTTGTATGTTTTTCAACTGCATTTTTATATAATAACCATGACTTATTATCACTTCGTATATTTGATTCTATTCGAATTCTAATTAAACGGCCACTTAAATTATTATCATTTCTGAGCATCCTATTATTGTTTTTCCTTTCAATATCCAAGGTGCATATTTGGGTATATGGTTTAGCTGGCTTAATTATAATGGGCTATTATAGTTGCGGCATACTAAAAGGAATTACATTTCGAAAAGATTGGCTAAAACCATTGAGTATTGGTATGGTATATGCGCTAATCACGATAACCTACCCAGCTGTTTCGAATAAGCTGCCTATAATTTTAATACTCGTACTTAGCTCAGAAAGGATAATTTTTATAGCTTCACTTGCTTTGATATTTGATGTAGGTGATGCTGTTATAGATAAATATACAAATCCCCCTACGATTCCATCAATGATAGGTGTACAAAATTCAGTGTTTATAGCTATGGGGTTAATCGTATTAGCAAGTATGATTAATCTATATGCATATTACGAAATGTGGATCAATGATGTCAATTTTTTTGCGTTAACCATGACATATCTACTTTCATCAATCTTATTTAAAAAAGCTTCGCCTCAGAAAGAGAAAAATCGGTTTTATTTAACCTATATCGATGGAATGATAGGATTTCCTTTCTTTATACTAATGTTAGCTCAATTGGGATATCAAATTTGTTTAATTGTTATTTCTCATATTTAATATTAACCTTAAATCGAGCATCAAAGATACCTAATTCCTTAGCTATCGAAGGGCTGATAATAATATTTACATCATGCTTATAGGTATTTGGTGGTATTTTGCCAATTACTTTAGCTTTTACGTGCCTTCTTAACATAGGATTGTATATATCTATAGCACTACCAGGCCTAGCATCGTTGAACAAAACATAATAATTTTTAGATTCTGCAGCCGATTTATCATAGAATCCTATGACATCAGAAAGATAGTATTTAGTAATAGAATCAGCATCCTTGACGGAGCTGTCCACTTCATCTTTTTTATCATTCGTAGCATTTGAAACAATGTCTATTGGCTTACGCGTTGAATTTATATGACCACTGTTTAAGTACGGCATATAGTATCCAACAATTAAATCTTCATCAACTTGAATTTCAAAGGTTGATTTATTGTTAATTGACTTTAAAATCGCAACGCTTGTATTAAATTTTCTGGAAATGCTATAAAAGGTTTCTGAAGGTTTAACCTTATATAATAAAACATAGTATTTTTCTTTTTTAGGTTTTATTGTGGTTATCCGTTCTTTACTCAAACGTACTTTTACAATCTTGCCGGCATTTATCGGCTTATTGGGATCTATATTGCTATCTTTCCACAATATTTCTTTCGAGACCTGAAAAAATTCGGCAAGACTGTAAATCGTAACATTGTTGTCATATACATGACTATAAAAAAAATCATTCTCAGGCAGATTGTCAACGACAATCTCGGTTCCTGTAACAAAATATCGGTTGCTTTCACTTTGTGCTAATACAAATACATTCATTAATATTAGCAAAAAAATCGTAAATTTGTATTTTTTGGACATGCGCTTTATGTAAAACCAGACCATCATTATCTAAAACATTCTAAATATAGCGCAAATATATTATGTATTTTTATAATGTGTATGTTTTTTTGAGAATATTTTTATGAAAATTTCAATTATTATTCCAGCTAGGATGGCTTCAACGCGTTTACCTAAAAAACCGCTTGCCGACATTATGGGCAAAAGCCTTATCGAACATGTATACCTCAAAGCAACGCAAGTCAAAGAAGCAGAAGTCATTATAGCGACAGATGACCAGCTAATTTTTGACCATGTACAACAATTTGGCGGTCGTGCAATGATGACTTCACCTAATCATCCATCTGGAACAGATCGTATAGCAGAAGTAGCTCAAAATATTGAAAGCGACATTATAATCAACTTACAAGGTGACGAGCCCTTGATAAATCCAAAGCAAATTGAAGCTTTAATCGAGCTCATGAAAAATCCTTTGGTTAAAATAGGTACACAATGTGCTAAAATTAAGGACGTGGAAACTTTATTTGATTATAACATTGTAAAAGTAGTGAGGGATATAAATGACAAGGCTCTATATTTCTCAAGACAAGCGATTCCGGCAATTAGAGATCAGAAATTTGAAAAATGGATAGCGTATGCAGATTATTATAAACACATTGGTATCTACGGATTCAAGCGAATGACGCTGCTTGAATTATGTACATTACCACAGACAACATTTGAAAAAAGCGAAAGCTTAGAGCAACTGCGTTGGTTGCAGCACGGCTACGATGTATATTGTCAAGAAACCTTATATACATCAATTGGTGTTGATACACCCGAAGATTTGGATCGTGTACGCGATTATATTCTTAAAGAAATGTTCCATTGAAACTAAGTGGAAGGATATCCTCAATGCTATCAATTTCGTAGATTGTATCGCTATCAGCCTTTAAAAGAATACGGATTTTCTGTTGATGACGTTGTGCATACTCTGCAATAACCTGACGACATCCACCACATGGTGATGCTGGCTTTGTTATTTTAATTTTTTGATTTTGAATTGTAATGGCAAGTGTTACAGGTGCGACATCTGGTTTATTAGCCGCAGCATTATACAAGGCGATACGTTCGCCACACATACATAATGGATAAGAGGCATTTTCCTGATTTGATCCGACATATACAGAGTTATCTTTAAGTCTTACAGCTGCACCAACATGAAAGTTAGAATATGGTGCGTAAGCTTTTGCTATCTGTGCGATGGCCACGTTAACTAAATCCCTATCTTCCAGAGATAATTCATCAAGTCCATTATAAACTTTATATTCAAATTCATTTTTTACAACTTCCATAATATTTAACCTTTAAGGTTTACAATAACTACTAAAACACATACTTGTATTGCTATTTTTTGTGGTTCAATAGATTCAATTTCAATCATTCAAATAAACTAACTTATAAAGCAGCATAATATAATATTTATGGAATTTATTCAGCTAAATATTTGATGTCTATTAAAAAATGTACAAAAACTATGCAAAACTACCTATATAACATTAAATATATGAATTTAATTATGCATTCATTACATTAAACATTATAAAAATAAAAACAAAAAAACATTCATTAATCAAACACAACATTTGTATTCAATTAAATTTCAATACATTACAGGAAGTTTTGGCATAAATCAAGGCTTTGAATTCAATAAAGATCAATTATACAAATTATAAATTTAACAACGAAAGCTTATGAATAATCCATGCTAACTTTCAATAGTTAAAAAAGTAAGCTTTCTAATAATACGTATTTAATTAAATAAGGACAAAGAAATATGAAACATTTGACGACTTCTAAGGACTAAACATATAAATTTAAATCACGCTCAATAATAAATTAAAAATGGCACATCTAAGGGTATACCTCAAATGTGCCATAACTCACTACATAAACACTTTCAATTACTCTACTACAATCATTTTCTTTGTAGCTGTAAAGTCACCGGATTTTAATGTATAATACATTACACCGGAAACCCCCAATTCTTGCTTACTAATTAGTATCGTATTTAAACCTTTATGTCCATTCAATTGGAATTGCTTAATTTGCTTACCTAAAACATCATGAATTGACAAGGTAGCGTCTGCCGCTGCTGGTAAATAATAAGAAATTACAGTCTGAGCAATAAATGGATTCGGTTCATTTTGATAAAGAACAACTGCTTCATTATTTGCATTAGTAAATCTCAGATCGACTTTACCAACTTTGAACGCTGCATCATAAGATTCTGACTTCGTTATTTCAGAGTTTAATGACAAGGCTTCTTCTAAGTTTCCAAAAGATTTTGCTTTAAATTGCAATGTAAATAATACATCTCCCGCATTGAGTTCGACAGGACTCTTAGCAGCATAACTCATTGTAATTTTACCTTTTTCGTTAAATACTCCAACCTGGCTCATATCTAAATTAAATACACCACGGTCAATACTAACCAATTCGAGGTTTTCTATATTCATTGTCAACTGATAACCTATAATACTTTGATTGCCTTCACTCGTAAATGGAATTGAAATAAGTTCATCCTTTTCAAATGATTGAGATGCTACATTCATAACAAAAGCATTTGAAGTTCTGGCTTCAGTAGTAGGCTGTCTTAAATCTAATTCTACACTAGAGTTAACGTCTCCAATCTTAACAGCTACAAAGTCTTGCTTAGACATATTATCATTAATGCGAATATAATCATATTGTTCTTTATAAGGCATTACATTAGGCATGCTCATCGATTGATGTTTCACTGGGAATCTCCAGCTATCATTTTTAAATTCATTTTTAACACCTAAGATGACCCTTCTGATTTCTGTCAAGTCTGATGCAGAAATATTGCCGTCATTATTAGCATCAGAAGCGATAAGTTGGTATGGATCTACAAAAGTCTCTAAGCCTAAGATATGACGTTGGATCATAACGATATCGATAGTACTTACACCATTTAGATAATCGTCATTTTTGATTACATGAACGTTATAATCAGCTTCTGACTGAACTTCCATACTGTAATCACCTGCCTTATCTGTAATAAACTGCTTAGGATATTCAGGTAAATTACTTTCGAAAACCACGATAGCATCACTTACGTTATTTCCGGTAGCTGTGGCCACATGACCTGAAACAATACGATTACCACCACAGCCAATAACTTTAAGTTCTGATTCGCAATAATCTGTATTCCATGCCTCATCCCATACATTAACGCGTACTGAGAATTCACCACAAGTAGTCCAAACCTTGCCAGAACTTCTCAATCCTGGAATCCACTTTTGTGCTCTTCCTTGATTGTATTCAGCAAGCGTTGCGTCTACACCTTCCAGCTGACCAGTTCTAGCCTTGAAGTAGTGTTCTACATTCAACTTACTCAAGACAGGATGAATCTCATCAAAAGTAAAGTACAATTTATTCTGAGGTGAACAATTATCATAAGCACCTCTATCAAAATCTTTAGCCCAGATTTCTACCATCTTAGGATTTGTTTGCATAATTGCAGTACTCAATTGTACACAATAAGGTGTCGGCGCCTTTTTGTCAACCACCATAACAGTGCTTTCACATTGATCAACATTTCCGCATCCATCCGTAATCTTCCACAATATTTTGTGTTGGATATTTTCTGCAGGCAAAGTAAACGCAGGTAATTTAACACTTTCACCGCTTGCTTTTGTTGGTCTAACATAAGATACATAAACAATATCATCTAAGATTACACCCTGGTGTTGAGCCTGTAACTGTGCCCATATAGGGTTTGGTTGCCCATTAATAAGCTTAGGTTGTGCGACCCACTGATTAGCCCATGCTTTATTTACAAAGCTAGAACCTAATCTGTCAACCGTTCCATTAGACCAACCGTCAAAGAATACCTGCCACTTAACCCAACTTTCTTCAGCACAGATTAATGAATCTTTAGCATAAGCCTCAAGCACTACGTTTCCTTCACATCCACCATTTGGATTAGCTGGATTCACTACAGCAGGAAACATTTGATCAGCACAAGCAACCTCAGGAGAAACTTCATCTTTGAAAGCATAATAATGTACAAACGGGCCTAATTCATCTCCAGAACACCAGCTCTTATATGTATAGGAAACTTTCCATTTCTTACAAGCGCCATCTTCAAAGAAGAATGTATCAATCTTAAATGTTTCACCTACGATATCACATTGACCATAGTTGACAATTGGTCGTTTTATCCTTGAATTACTAGCGTCTCTTACATCATCCGCATTAAATGAACACTTATCCCATTCAGTTACTCCATTATTTTGAGCGAAGGTAACCGTAAATGGAACTTTAATATCATTTACTGAAATCTTTTGAGTACATGTGGATTCAACGTTTCCTTTTTTCACTTTGAATGTTCTCGTGATCACACCACTTCCACATGCATCAAGACTGCCCTGATCAACATAAGAGATCGCAAGATTGCCACATAAGTCTATACTACTTGGGGTACCTGTCATACTCATGTCAACACTGTCTATAGATACCTCTTTACCGATACTTAAGTTTATGTCCATATCACAAGTTACTGTAACATCTACTGGACAAACGATAACAGGTGCAATTTTATTTTCAACTTGTACTGTTGCCCACGTTGTATTAAAGTTATCTTTCAGACCATTGATAATCTGATTATCCCCGATGATACCATTCATGTTACCATCATCCCAAACACGAAGTTCTACTACATGTTCGCCAAAAACGTCACCAGCTGGAATATCTTCACAACAGAAAGTTACATATTCACCTCCATCCGTATCATTTGCATGGTCGTCAGGATGTAACCAACTTACCCCTGGTGAAGCAGATGTCAATCCATTGTGATTGTTGTAAGTGGAGTTATTATTATGGTTATTTGATCCGACATTATAACAAGAACCGCCATCTAAACGTCTCAATTCAAGCTTAACTCTTGTACATTGGTCATAAGAACCATTATCCACTTGCCATGCAAACAATTTAGCGTAACCATTTCCTGTTCCATCGTTGGAAAGTCCTAAAACAATATTTTGTTTCGCTATTGCGATAGGTGCCGTTGCGTCCACAACAGTTACTTTAAAACTGCATACGGACTCATTAGCACATTCATCTTTATAGAAGTACTTGATTGTATGTACACCTTTATAGAAATAGTTACCATAAACATGTAATACTCCTGTTGAATCCTTCTCAGTTATAATTTCACCACCACCATAAATCAGATATTTAAATTGCACTTTGTCAGAACAAGCATCAAATATCTGTCCAGGTTGAGGTAATTCAAGATCAACTCTACAAGTCCATGGATCTACTGAAACTGTGATATCAGCAGGACAATCAATGACCTTAGGCCCTGATTTGTCTAATACCTTAATAACTTGAATATGTGTTCGTGGATTATCTGCAGATATAGGATAACACATATTTCTAACTTTCCAATATCTTAGGATTTCATAACTTCCATTACAAATGTCGTATATCTCGTCTGTGTAATTTAAACTAACCATACATAATCCACCGGATTTGTTAACCTGAATACCATTCAATAAAGGCCAGCCAGTATGGTTAGGATGCGTTAACTCAGGATTATTGATGACATCAGCACAATTGATCGCCTGGTCAAATTCTATATCCGAAGGATAAACTACATCATCCAGATTTAAAGGTCTGATTGTAATATTTTGAATACACTCTGATTTTCGACCTTCATCATCGATAACAGACCATATTCTCTTCACTGTCGCTCTAGGATTATCACAATTTCCAAATGTCGTCCATTCATCTTGATAAGCAATTTTTGCATTTTCTGCGCAAGATATAAGAACAGCCTCACCTAATAATAGGTGGCCGAGTGTATCTACAGCTTCTATGTCAAAATTACAAGCTACGACAGTATCTCTAGGACATTCCAAAATTGGAGTTAATTTTTCTTCGATATTAATATATCCCCAACATGAAACAAGGTTACCAGAAAGACAATCACTAATACTTACTTTAAATGTCTTGCCTTCATCTTCTAATGTAAACAGATTATCATGTGGGAAACCAAATAAATCTTCAATTGTGATACAATAATTATCATAACATCTGTAATTGTTTCCTTCAAGTATCATATCAGCATTAACTATGGCCTGACAATCTGACCCTAATGATATATTCAATGCATCATTACAAGCTAACGTCGGATTTTGAGGAATGAATTCATTAACAGTTACGTTAAAGATACATGTACCAACATTTCCATAAATATCGAATACTTTCATTACGATGTTGTATGAGCCGATTGGCAATCTACTGATATCCGCCAATGTTCCATCTTCAAAATAATATCTGGTACTGTCAATACCACAATTATCCGTTGCAGGAGGAGTATATAAATCCAAGCTTCCTAAACATTCACCCGGACTAAGATTAATAACTCTGTCAGGGCACCCAATTGTAAACATAGGTTCTTCTGTATCAAGTACCGTTACAGTAAATCCACAAGTATTGATATTGCCATATTGGTCAATAAGTGTGTATTCAATAACAGTAACACCGACTTTAAAGATTCTCGTTTCTCTTAAACCTTGTAAGTTGATAGTTCCATTTGAATTTAGAATCACTTGAGTTTCATGTTCAAATTCACCTGTAACATCATTTGTAAATGTATAATCAACCGACACTGTACCAAAACAACAATTGTCTTTTAATATTGGATGTATCCAGCTGAAAGTAGTATCACATCTACCTGGTGCATTTTGTAATACTACATCACCTTGATCATAAGGTAATTGGTAGAGTATCTGAAGCTCCCAATTTACAAGAACACCAGGTACGATACCAGTAGAATATATTTCCAATATCCATTCTCCCTCACCTTCTTCGCCATGGAATGCTTTAAAGGACTCAAGTGGTCTATAAGTGCCACCCTGCCCCATTGGATTACATAATGCATTCGTAACACTTGGAGCTGGTACCCAAACAATTGTTTCATCTAGATTAATATCAATATTTGGTTGGTTATTACATATACCACTAAACAATTCAATTCTTGTACCAGAAGGGCTACTCAAATAAGCGGTTACTGATCCTGCATTAGGAATTGTAATTTGTAGATTATGAATATTTACATCATTTACAATACCTGCAGGCATTGTTATCGTAGACACCAAACAAGAATTAATATCAATATTTGAAGGTACCAATGTATTAATCACTTCAATTGAATCGTGTTTGATACAATAAGGTGATTCTAAATCTTTGATTGTGATATTAAAAGTACATTCATCAACGGAAGGTGCATAATTTTGCAAACCTCTTGTTGTACCATTTGGTGTCATAGTAGGCAAGCCAGGATTTAAAAACCCAAAACTTCCCGGATCACATGGTGTAGCAGCAATAAAATCAGACTGTAGGTCATGATCGCATACATTTTTACGTAAGATAACATTACCTTTTACTAAATCATTAATTGTTGCTTCGTCAATAACTCGATTTAAGAACGTAAAGCAATATTTGGCAATCTGCCCTGCAGGAATAGAAGTATTAAACGTATGGGTAAATGTACCTCCTACCGGTATTACGTTCGGATTAGGAATTACCCACATGATTGGATCTGGTGGATAAATCGGTGTTGTCCCATATGTAGATTTATTATTTGCAGTTGGCACCATATAGGATTCAATTACGTTGCCATTCTCATCCTTTAATACAAAATTACTACAAGTAATATCCATATTAGCAGGGCCAAAATTGGTCACCTCCATACCTGTAATGACACCATCCTGAACGATTTCTGTTATGAGGATCAACGGTTGATCTTCAATCCGATATTTAACTTGAGAAGTACCTACTGGGAAGAAATCTCCACTTGCATCCTCAAAACCGCATGCGATAACCTTACCATCAGGATCTTTCGTTTCGTATAGAATAGTTATATTATCTGGACAATTATCTTCAAATTTTACAGGAGCAATATTATTAACGATTGCACCACATTTTTCAGGATCATTTACCTGAGTCACATCATTTGGACAAACAATTGAAGGTGGTGTATGGAAATCATTTACGATAATTTTTAATTCACAATAACTTTGATTACCAACAGTATCAGTTGCTAGATATGATAAAATAGTCAAACCAACCGGGAACAAGTCTCCAGAATTAAGCCCTGTGGAATCTGCTCTTTCAAGTCTTGAATATAAGCCCATACAATTATCATAAGCCCATGGCAATTCAAAATTAACGAACGATGAACACCATCCTTGAGGGGCATCCACTACGATTGGGTCTCTAGGACAATTTTGGAAATCAGGTGCAATCAAATCTTCTACAGTTATGGTATAACAGAAGACATCCGCACAACCAAAAGGAGTAACCTGGAACGTTGTAACACAAATTTCATAAGCTTTACTTCTTATTGCAGGTGCAAAGAAGCCAGGAATAACCACTCTACCATCTCTTATGACTACAGAATCTAAATCTTGAACTGGAATTCCGTTGCCATAATGACCACCATCTGCACCAATCTCATCAAATCCTGTCGTTGACACAACTAAATCTTTATCATCTAAATTAACCAATACCTGCTTTTCATCTACCCAATTGGCAGGGCAAACCGTGTAATCGCTAATATCAATATGCAGATCTTGACATGTAACCAAAATCTCTTGTGTATATTTAAATTCACATGGTTCATCACCTATGATGTATGTAAGTGAATATGAACCGTCCAACCCATTCGGATCAAACATAAAGAATTCATCTCCTGTAAATGGAATACCGTCAGGGTCAACAAAGGACACACCTTGTCCGATCCACTCTCCGTAAACATCACCAGGATAAGCTCCTCGTATATCCGTAAGGCTCAACATACCTGCTGGAATCGGTGGATCACCTGTGCCATCCCATGCTGCTCCACCCAACCATACTGGTAACTGGTCACAACACATATATCCCGCACTCCAAACTGGATCTAACTTTTCTACTCTAAATACATCGTGTACCATTCTAAAACAACCGACTAAAGGACTATCTTCATCATATTGGTTCACCTGTCCATCAATAGACAATACATATGATATTGTAATCCAACCTGTTCCCGTTCCAAGTGTATATACACCATCTTCTGTTATAGTACCCGGATCATTAGTTGACCCTACATCTGGTAAGAATGCGGATATACCGAATCTTCCTTCAATTCTCGAACCCAAAGTTCCAACATCCTGATGCCTGATATTCGTACCATCTGGCTGGGCGATGACTATATAAGGAGAGAAATCATACTGATTCTGGAATGGCTCAAAACATACCTCTGGCACATCCAAATCCAGCTTATATCCCTCAAAATAATCCAATACCTGAACTACGCCTTTACAGAAACTCACATTTCCACTTGCGTCGGTCACTCTAAGACGCACAATATGCTGTCCTTTATCATCACAGTCAAAATCTAATGAAGGTGCATAATCAATACCATTTCTTGATATCTCCAATAGAAGATCTCCAAAACAATTGTCCGTACTTCCTCCATCTATATATATTGAATCCTGTATGTCCGAAGCATATACAGTTCCTGCGCCTTCGTTATTTAGGTGCAATTGGACAGTCAGACATATCGCGTTGGGTGCCTGATTATCTTCAACCGTTATTGAGAAATTACAAATTTGCGTTTCAGAATCATCATCATAATCACCGTCACCGTTGATGTCCACCTGCATTGTATAGGTAATCACAGTCGTTCCAAGCTCAAAAGCATATCCATCTGGAATATTGTGTGTTCCTATATCCGTATCATTGGTTTCCACAACTGTACCAGATACAGGATTTGTAAATCTGTAATTGATAATACTTGAACAGCCTATTCCCTGATAAGGTGCAAGACCATTGACTACTCTCGAACAGAGATCTACATCTGTTGATATTGTCAAATCACGCGGACATTCCAATATCGGGTCGCCGGAAGTAACTTCTACGTTAAATGCGCATACTGACGGGATACCATTACAAGATACGGCTTGGTAAGAAACAAGATATGTACCTGGTGTAAGGATAGACCCTGGTAGTGGTCCACTTATCTGGTAAATACCAGGCTCAGTAATAGCTGTAAAGCTCGGCGGTAACGTTGTTCCTGCGAATAATGTCACATCCGTAGTTGGATTTTCTAAATATCCTCTATATGGAATAGCTTGACTGCCTCCACATCCTTCTAACGCAACGGGTATTGACCAACCCACTGGAATATTACATTCTAATGTCTGCGCAAATATGTACCCGCTCTCATTACAATTAACATAAATAGCAGGTTCGTCATTTATAACTTGAATTTTTTCTGTCGCATCTACAGAAAATGCTATATTAACATTACAACCAGCAGCGGCAAGAATATCTTCAATAACAGCTCCAACGATAGGAATCGCACCGATAGGTAATAAGTCAAGCAAGTTTATTCCCTCTATACCCAAATCACCACATACATCAGAAGGAGAATTTACCCATCCACCTACGGCTCTAACTGTAATTGCACCAACTCCGCGTACCCGATTAGGTATAGAAAAACTTGTAAATCCGTTACTCGGGAATGGACCATCATCAACCAAATAGTCAAAGGCTCCATCGCCATCTGTATCTGCCATCACTAAATATCCACCTCCATCACCACCGGCAAGTTGAGATATCAGCCCTAAAACGAATTGCGCTATTGTCTTTTCGCATCCTAAAAGTTTATATAAAGCACCTAACGGACGCCAACCAAAAATTTTAAATCCAAAAATCGAACAAATCACATTCATTCCTGGGAATGATTTCAATTTTTTCCCACCCGCTACTTGACTTGCATCTATTCCAAAAAGTGATACATTAAAATTACCAGTTATCTCGTCCTGATTACACCCTGCAACTCCACCATCAAAATTGATAACTGAGGTTAAAACATTGGGTCCTTGAATAGTAAAGAAGCTACATCCAAAATCAAGACTTGGTTGGGTTGAGATTTCACAAACATCCGGATCAAAAGTGTCACATTGAGATGGGAATAAATTATCAGCTCCACAATTATACCTATCTCTATAAATAATGTAAGTTCTGCAGAAAGTTTCAGCACAAGGTTCCGTTGGTGGTGCAATCGTTCCACATGAAGGTGGTGCATTATTTGTTTCTTCTAAGCATATTGTATATCTTACACTTGTAGTTACTTCATCAATATGCGGAATCGCCGGAAATTCAATGATAACATTATCTGTGCCATTTCCTGAAATAGAAGTATGAGGATATGTTGGATTATTGGTTGTAACGGAATAAAGGGGATTAGTCCCTGTACTCGTTCTTGTAATTGTTAATGTTGTTGGTGATGTAGCACACAGCGGAGAGGCAGGCTGTCCAGCATCAAAATTAAACTGCGGTGCAGGTCTTACTGTAACTTGAAGATTTTTTGTATCCGTCAACACATTACCACAACTGTCTATAACAGTATATGTCACCTGATGACAAAAACCGTTATTTACAGGTACTTTATTATTAACTATCGTAACTCCCGAAATATTAAATGTTCCACCGCCACTATTGTCAGGACCTAACATAATATCCAAGCTAATAGAATCATTTAATCTCGGTGCCCTACAAAATATAGGCAAATCAACCAATTCAGCAGACAAGGAATTGAACACCTTAAATTGCTTTGAAGAGGACACCCTACACATATTGGAAGCCTGTCTGATCAAATAAAGCTGCATAAAAGGGTCATTATCCGCTTCGTTTACTTCACCATCCACGATTCTCAGGTCTCCGCCTGTATTTCCTGTAACATCCTGATAGAAACCATCTGGCAATGTAACTCCTACCAAAGAGTTGACTTCAGAAAATATTGCATTTGAACCGTTAGTAAATACATTTTCTCCTGGTACAAGACAATTCCTATCTAAGAGCTGAGCTGGAAAAACTGGAATAGCTGGATACAAAGCTGGCGTTCCACAAGAAGTATTTAAACCAAAATCACCAATGATATCCGGGTCAGGCCCGTCAACATCTACTGTAAAAGCCGCACTATTTTCGACATAAACTCTTAAATAATATTCACCTGGATCTACTCCTGATGGACACCCTAATCCGTCACAATAAATAAATGAAGGATTACCTAAAGTTCCATTGGAAGTATTGCGAAGTGAAGTGGATGATGCTATCCTATAACTTTCTCCTGCTCCCATGGCGGATCCATCTGCATTACCGATGATCAATGTGACAGCATACGTTCCGTCATTCAAATTGGGTGTTTGGTCGTTATTACATACGCATTCCGTTGAAGTTAAAACCGGATTGATAGCGAAAGCATTACTTACTGCAGAATTGGAAGGTGTATTGGTTGAACGAATCCGCAATCTGTAGCCTGCACCACTTGGTACTGACGGTATATTACCTGTTAAAGTTCCATTACTAACACCTGACAGCGTAGCAACTGTACGAGGATATCCCGAAGCACTAAAATTACCAGTCCTATCACTCAATTCTAAAATAAAATTATTACCAGATATATAATTGCAATTCACGGTAAACGGAACAGAAACCGATGAACCGACATTAAGATTAGTTAGCGCAGGATAGGTAGGTGTAATCGTCCTTGATAATACAGTAATATTGTTACCATTATCATCAAACGGGATGAAATGGTTCATAGGTGGACTAGTCGATACTACACGTACCCTATAAGTAGTACTTGGAGGTGTTGTCGGAGGTATAGTAGCATTTATTGTTCCTGATAGTGCTATTGACTCCAAGGTACCGATAATATTACTGGAATTATTATTGTTAATAAAGTTACCTGACGCATCGCTCAACTGTACCCTGAATTCATTTCCCGTTAACATAGGTCCACCACTAGTTACTGTATAACTTACCGTGAAACCAGTACCTGGACAATAACTTACTGGGCCAAAATCATGAGTCGTAATCTGAGCCGAAGATTGCTGTACAGATACTGTCAGCATCAGAATAGCCAAAAAAGCCCAACTGAAACCACGATAATTCGTAACGCTTCCTATTAAACGCCCAATAATGGCTGTGGACTTCTTCGCTGATTTTTCTAAGAGTTTTGTTCTGTTGCTCATTGTGTAAATTTTGAGGTTATAATTACTAAATTTCTGAGGTTATTAAATTTTTATATTTGGGTTTAATGCTGGGTAATATTTTTCTATTCTTGACCTATCCATACCGGACAGATTTATATAATGCCATGAATGCCCACCATCTTCGGAGACAGCGAGCACTTTTTGATGTTCAATTGATTCATTCATCTCTTTAACTATAGTCACATCTTGATTGACAACGGCCTGGATATTTTTGCCTTTTCTCTCGACCTGTTCTACATCTTGAAATTGTATCTTGCTATAATCGCCCACATTATCTCTGAATGTTCGCATGGCTTCGTTTAGCAAATGTTTCATTTCGCTCTTGCTTCCGTAGCTCTGGACGATCATCGGGTGATTGTAATCAATGAAGCAATCATAATCTCCTGTTATGAGACACTTTCCCATCGCTTCAACATCTTTTTTGAAGATAGCCGACAATGCTTCTTCAGAAGGTGCACTTCCTGTAAAAATTTTGTCTCTTAAGAAAATACCTATGACAAGTACGATGATACTAAGCGGTATTACTATGTTTAATTTTTTACTTTGAGTTGTTTCTTTGTTAGATCTGCATTTTAAATATCCAAATAAACTAAAAAGGAAAACACCCAATCCTCCAATGCCCAATACATATAAGCCAATGCCTTGAGTAAACCCGGCAAAAGCAGCACCTATAAAAGGATTATCTGTTTCAAAGTTTGACTTTTGATATTCGATTTCGAAAATATTATTAACAGCCAGAATAAGCATCAACAAACCTATAATACCGCTGATAATTTTATTTAACTGTAAATCTCTTTTCTTATAAAGTTCGTAAAACGAAAAGACGGTGACCAAAACAAATAAAAAACCAGTGATGAGACCATCACCTACATATCCATACAGATTAGTATTCCCTTTTGGATAATACACCCAAGGGAGAAAAGTTGCTATGTTGCCTATGGCAGCAAAAAAAAGTGTAAAGTAGGTCAGACGCACTACAAATCTAAATTTTGGTCATAAAAGTAAATTACCTTACAAAGGTATAATAATATCTAAAAAAAATGTAGTAGAATCCTTAAAAGTTATAAACAACTTATTTTAATATTAATCCGTCAATTAATAATTTTCATTTAAGTTTAATCTAAGCAATTTTTAAATTTTGCTATAACTTTATTCAGAACGCTCATACAATCTTTCAATATTCAATCTCTATTTTGCATCAACAATTATAAAACTATCGCAAAAATCACCATAATTATGTTTTTATTCTAAACTTATATGGGTAGTGTTTTAGGTAGTTTTAACATTTTAATTGACTACCCGGAGGGTAGTCAATAATAACATTTTGATTATCTATGATTTATTCAAATAAATAAAATAACATATATGACATGACGCATGCCTATAAATAGATAAATTTAAGTCCTAATCATTGAAAAAAAACACCAAAAACATGAAGAAAATATATTGGTTTTAAGATTTTTACTATATGTTATATGACGTCAATGCATTAAGTTAACGATTAGAATGCATATTTACTAAATATGATGTTACTTTAAAATGCACCTGCAAATATGCTCAAAACAACCAAGAACAAACCACAATAGATTCTAATATTTTATAGCCATAAAGCAAATCCAAGCAAAATGAAACACAAAAAAATGTCAAAATTTAATTTTATTATAGCTAAATTTTACAATCACACAAAATAATGAAAAATACACAAGTATATTTCTTTTAGTGTTAAGCTTTTATTATATTTGCGATAAAAAAACATGCGCTTTTATTTAACATTTACAATTTTCATATTTCTAACGTTAATTAAAATTTCCGCACAACCGCCAAGATTAGAATCTATAAAAAAGCAGGTAAATTCATATAATGATTCATTAAAATACGAAAAATCAATAAAACTACTTTATGAATTTATAACCTCAACGAAGACTACAAATCTCGAAAAAAGTTATGCCTATATATATAAAGCCCATACTTACAAATATCTCTTAAACTATGCTAAAACTTTATACTATTTAGATTTAGCTTTAGAAGAAGGCATAAAAAGCAAGGAAAAAGATAAATTAATACAAATCATTAAAGCAGAGAAAGCACTCGTATATTTTGATATACGTGAGATTTCAAAGGCTGACACGCTCATGAAAGAAATTGCAGCTACACAATACAAAGATATTCCTGAAAATATAAAAGTATGGCTATTTACACAAGAAGGTTACATACTAATGAATGAAAAGAAATTTGATCTTGCTGCAAACCGAATAGATGAAGCAATAAAACTATCATCTAAAAATTCTCCCGAGCATTTACCAGTTATCTATGGAAAAAAATTAACTTTATTAAATGAAATGGGTGAATACGATAAACGAGATTCTATGTTTGACGTTGCCTTAGATATGGCAATATCCTCAAACCAAATTAAATATCAGATTTATCTTTACCAAACCATGCATCAGATCTACGAAAAGAATAAGGATTACTATAAAGCATATATTACATATCGAATATTTGATTCTTTAAATCATTATCAATTCAAACCACATTTTCGAAGTAGTAACCTAGATTTACTTGAAAAAAAATTAGAAGAAAAAAAGAAAGAAAACAGCTTAAGAAAGGGGAATTTACTTATTCTATTGCTGCTTTTAGTTATAGCAGGTCTCTTAGTGCAAACTTATTTTTTATCCAGATTATATAAAACGTATAAACGCGAACGCGATCTAATTGAAAAAGAAAATCAATTAATATCATCCGAAGTCAAATCGCTAACAAAAAAACTTGAAGAAAATAAAAATGAAGCCCTGGATTTATCCCAATTTAATCTTACTGAAAGACAAATTCAAATTATCGAATTAATCAGACAAGGTAAAACAAATAAAGAAATTGCTGAAACATTATTCATTTCTGAAAATACAGTAAAATACCATATCAAATCAATATTTGAAATTCTTAACATAAAAAACAGATTAGAAATTAAATAATAAAGTTGAACGTAAACTTTGATAATTGCATTCAAATACGTTTTAATTTAAAGGCTGTTTTCACATGCATTTCCTTTAAAAATAGATTTTTTGGATAGGCTATATTAACATCAATAAAGTGATTTTTCTCTATACATTGAGATTTATAAATACGTATAATCTGAATTATCTTGGTAACTATTCCAAAAATCAAAGAAATCAAATACAACAGAATTACTGTAATTACAAAGAGAATTAAATAAAACAACAATACCCGTTTTTGACTTTTTGTCAAAAGCTATCTCTGCTCTAAATCCATTTACCAATCCGCCATGATAAACCAAATCATTGTTTTTCATATTTATCAAGCGCCAACCAAGACCATAATACGTATTTAAAACATCTGGTTTTTTATTCCAAAATTTTCTATCCTGCGAAGTATAGGCGTATTGGCTAAAAGCCGTTTTGAGAACTTGAGGCGACAACACATCAGGCTTGTTCCCCATTATTGCACTCAACCATTTTTCCATATCGGCGAGTGGCGCATTTACACCACCTGCTGATGGAATATTATAATAGTGCTTCCCTAATTCTACGGGTCTATACCCTTTCTTTGTATAACCATGGCCTACACAATGATTTGAATTAATCGTTATTTCTTCATACGTACAACTCGAACTACACATATCTAACGGTGCAAATATGTAATAATCCAAAGCTTGGGCATAATTCATACCCGTTGTATTTTCTATGATTTTTTCAATCAGACTAAACGCAACGTTTTGATATGCATACGCTTTACCTGTAGAATCCCGAGGTATCAATCTTTCCAAACTTTTATATAGAATTTCTCTACTTATATTTTTATCTACTAAATTAGAATAAGCATGTTCGGTATATCCTGAAGTATGTGATAATACATGTTTAATTCTTAAAACTCCATCCGTAGACTTTGCTCTTAAATTTAAATCAGAAATATAATTTGATACCGGATCTTCAAGTGAAAAAAAACCTTTTTCAATCAATATTGAAGCTAAAACTCCTGCGAATCCTTTGGATACACTGCCAATTCTAAATATTGTATTGCGATTAATCGTATCTCTTTTATGGATGGAACGTACTCCATATTGCTTTTCAAAAATAACGCGATTTCCTTTAATCACTGCGACAGCTAATCCCGGACATCCATATTTATCTATATTTGCTTGAATCTGATTGTCTAATGAATTATATAACACCGTATCCACGGGGATAAATTTATCCATATCAACTGAAGCTTCAAAACCGTATCCTTTTGCCTCATGACATGAGTTAAATAAAAACATCACACCAAATAAAAACAGCAAATAAAAGAAAATATAAAAACTATGGAATTTCACACTAATAAAACTTTGATATTGGGGGGATTAAATATATTAAAATATTCATTATGTATAATCAAGATGATTGACAAACGCAAATATAAAAGTAATTTATTATTTACAAGAGATATTTGTGATTTAAATTCAAAATAATACGAAAGTTATCTTAAAATTACATGAATTTTGTATAAATATTATATGTAACTTCACCGTTTTAAATAATAAAAACATGACTTCATTAGACGAGATTCATATCAATTTTAGCGAAGGAAATATTCTGATTTTAAACATTTGTCTTGGTTTTTTAATGTTTGGGGTTGCCTTAGATATGAAATGGGCTGACTTTAAATATGTATTCGTTTCGCCTAAGTCACTTCTTGCTGGTATGGCTTCTCAATTGATACTTTTACCCCTATTAACGATAGGATTTATTTGGGCTATTAAACCTGAATATACACTAACTTTAGGTCTTGCACTAATCGCTGCATGTCCCGGCGGAAATGTATCAAATTATGCAGTTCATCTTTCAAAAGCCAATACCGCCTTATCCATTATACTGACGAGTATAACTACATTGGCTTGTGTCGTAACGACTCCCATTATCTTTCAAATCATTCAAAAGATACTTCCTGCATCTATGATTTCGAATCAACAATTTGAAATCCCATTTATTAGCATGGCCAGTACCATTTTTCAATTAATTATTATACCGTTGATTTTTGGTTTTGCGCTCAATCATTATATGCCAACATGGGTTGATAAAATCAAAGGTTTCGTCAAAAAATTGAGTTTTATTATTTTCTTTGGTTTTATTGTAGTTGCTGTAGCTAACAACATGGAAAATTTAGTAAATTACATCCAAATTGTATTTTTTTTAGTAATCATACATAATTCACTTGCTCTCCTGATGGGCTATTGGTGGGCAAAAGGCATTGTAAAATTACCTGTAAGCGATTGTCGTGCTATAAGTATTGAAACGGGTATACAAAATTCAGGATTAGCACTAATCTTAGTTTTTAATTTTTTTGATGGCAATGGTGGTATGGCACTCATAGCAGCATGGTGGAGTATCTGGCACCTTATAAGTGCTGGAAGTATTGCCCTTTGGTGGCGAAAACAAGGATTGAAAATGACCGTTTAAATCTATTTTTTCAAGGAAAATATTTAATTTATATGGGGGGATTGTGCCTATTGGCGACATCATTTAAATGAATATTTTTAACCCCTTTTTAAAGGTATTTGGACAATTCATTTACATTGACTATTTTTGCGTAAATAATATTTTTAATTTTCAATCATGGCATTAGATAAGACAGGCATTGCAAAAAGAATAGCAAAAGAGCTAAAAGATGGATACTATGTTAATCTTGGTATTGGTATTCCAACACTTGTTGCAAATTATATTCCAGAAGGCTTAAATATTGAAATTCAAAGTGAAAATGGGGTACTTGGTATGGGACCATTTCCTTTTGATGGAGAAGAAGATCCTGATTATATCAATGCTGGCAAGCAAACAATCACCACACTTTCGGGTGCCAGTTTTTTTGATTCGTCTATGAGCTTTGGAATGATCCGTGGAAAGCATGTCGATCTTACCGTACTAGGTGCCATGGAAGTATCAGAAAATGGTGATATTGCCAACTGGAAAATTCCTGGTAAAATGGTTAAAGGAATGGGTGGTGCCATGGATTTAGTAGCTTCTGCTGAAAATATCATCGTCGCTATGATGCACGTAAATAAGGCCGGTGAATCTAAATTGCTAAAAGCATGTACGCTGCCGCTTACGGGGGTACGATGCGTTAAAAAAATCGTAACAGAATTAGCTGTTTTAGACGTAACTGAAGACGGGTTTAAATTATTGGAACGTGCACCAGGTGTAAGTGTTGAATATATTCAATCTGTCACTCAAGGTAAACTCATTGTAGAAGGCGAAATTCCTGAAATGCAGATATAAATTTTCTACTTGTTATGAAAAAAAGTGCCTTATCAAATGAACAGTTAAAATCACTGCTAATCGTCTTTATTATAAGTGGTCTATTTATGGCTGGTTTACAAGCTATATTTAATTATAAAGACGGGAAAACCTTCGAGTTGTATCCGTTTGTATTCCATTTTTTTGGTTATGGATATGTTTTTTCACTTATCAATTATTTTACATACAGTACGAAATTCAAAAAATGATTGTTCATTTTCACAAAGCATTTTTTCGATACATACTTTTACTAATACCTTAATTTTCACAAGGTTAAATCTGTAATACTTTTTCTTTCCATATAATATTTAATATTTTTTCAAAGAATCGAGTTATAATATTAACGCCTAATTTTCATTTTTTCTTTGATTTATTAGCTTTAAAGTTTAAAAGGTATTTAATTTGTACTTAAAATACGAATTAATATGCATAGAGAAATACAATCTTGGTTCAGCCCTTCTTTGAACAGAGAAATGGAAATCGTTGAATATGGACATTTTGGCCCCGTAATCCTATTACTACCAACAGCAGCAGCAGACTATTTAGAATACGAAAGGTTTTTAATGATTGATGTTTTAGAAAAATACATTAAAAGCGGAAAAGTAAAAATATACTCCATTAATTCTATTAATAGCGAAAGTTGGTTAAACAGTAAAATGGATGGCAGAAGTAAAGTTATCCGGCACAATCAATTTAATAGATACGTTTATAATGAAGTGTTGCCATTTATTAAAAATCGCTCAGGTATAGACACCCCTGTTTATACTTGTGGTGCTTCTTTTGGTGCTCTTCATGCTGCTAACCTCTTTTTTAAAAACCCGTGGGCTATAAATGGTTGTATTTCTATGTCCGGCCTCTACGACTTAGGACAATATACTAAAGGATACTGGGATGAAGATTGTTATTGGAATAGCCCATTGCATTATCTTAAAGATCTTCAGAACGAAGCTCATCTAGATGCTATTAAAAGTTCTCAACATATCCACATTTTGACCGGATCGGGTGACTATGAGGCCCCAGATGGTTCGAGATATTTATCTGGATTATTACATCATCGTCAAATTCCGCATGATTTGGATATTTGGGGTTATGACATCAACCACGATTGGCCTACATGGAGAGCAATGATGCCATACTTACTCGAAACAAAATTTTAAGCGCATAGCTATTGTTATATGGCAATATTCTAATTCAATTATTCACAACACGAAATACATCGACTAAATCAGCTCGTTATTTTCAGTCTAGAATTATAATAATTCATAATCATTGGATTATGAAAGCAAACCAATAACCAAAAATGACCCGATAAATTTTGAATTGTGAAAGCAAACTATTTATCCAATTAATCATTACTTATTGATATGCGTATTAAATTTGACAAATATGTCAATTAAATTCCTTAACATTTTTTTAAATTTGCGACAAAAAAATAGTATTATGATCTTTATTGAAAATGAAGGAGTTACAAACCCCAAATTAAACCTTGCTTTAGAAGAGTATGCAATGCGTAATTTTAATCCGGATCACGATTACTTATTGTTTTACATCAACGAACCATCCATTATCATAGGCCGGAATCAAAATACACTAGAAGAAATAAATCAGGATTACATTACAAAAAACAATATTCACGTTGTAAGACGTGTTTCAGGTGGTGGAGCAGTCTATCACGATTTGGGCAATCTGAATTTTAGTTTTATTACAACGCACGACATTCGCAATGTCAATAATTTTAAGAAATTTACAGATCCTGTAATTAAAGTTTTGAGGAGTTTTGGACTTGATGCCGAACTCAAAGGACGTAATGACATTCAAGTTGATGAAAGAAAAATATCCGGTACTGCACAGTTTACTAACGGAAAAAGAATGATAAGCCATGGTACTTTGTTATATAATACGGACTTAGGTGAAGTAGCGAACGCACTCAATGTCAAAATGAGTAAAATTCAATCCAAAGGTCATAAGTCTGTAAGAAGTCGCGTAGCGAATATATCTGAATTTATGGATCAAAGCATAGACTTGGCTACATTCCGTACACTATTATTAAAAGGCTTAAATGAAGAAAGTGAACCATTCGAGACCTATCATTTGACTCAGGAAGAATGGGCGAAAGTTCGTCAATTAATGGAAGAAAAATATGACAATTGGGATTGGAATTATGGCCATTCGCCTCGATTCAACATACAAAGGACCCAAAGATTTCCTATCGGTGAAATTGACCTACGCGTATTTGTAGAAAAAGGATATATCACTGATTTTAAAATTTATGGCGATTTTTTTGGTGCCGCACCAATTGAAGCGCTTGAACAAAAATTCACTAACACAAGATACGAACTTGCAGATATAACAAAACTTGTAGAAAGCATTGACATTAAAGCTTATTTTGGCGATATAGCTAAAGATGAATTTATTGAATTGGTTTATGGTGAAGATTTAGAAAATTAATCGTTTTAACCATTAATGTTAATGAATAGCGCGTGCTAAATGTTCACAAATCACGAAAATTTATAATATCATGCAAATAATATAGTTGTTTTCATTACGTGCTAAAATGAAAAAAAGGCCTTCATCTTTGAGAAAGATGAAGGCCTGATTTGTTTTTGGAATGAGATATTATATATATTTCAAATATTATGCCAATTTTTAATATGTATTCAATTCAGGATTATTTCTTAGTAATAATTTATTCATCATCACCGCCAGTACCGTTCCATTCTTCAATAACTGGTTTTTCAGGAAAAGATGCGCTTCTAACCGATTTAATCTGCATACTATTGTCGCCATATGTGGCTTGCCCAACTAAAACTAAAGCATCATCATTGTATTTCACTTCAAATTCCTGAGGTTTAATTCGATTATCATCATCTAATAAAAGCAATAAATTATTGTCTGTTGTAAAAACATATTTACCTCCACCATAGGTCTCATTATAATAACCGTAGCTGTACTTATTATTTTCCTTAAAATCCAGCCACATACCATTTAAATCTGCGCCAAAAGTCATTTGATTTCCTCTAAGAAATGCATCAATCACATAAAAATCTTTTTCTAAAACATTCGTCATGCCCGGATTAAGACCTTTTATTCTATGCTCAAGGATATTTAAAGCCGCTTGTCTTTGTTTTTGAACAAATGTATCATTTTCGACAAATTGATTGTGTAAAAGATATTTTTCTGTCACAGTTAAATTCTTCCCAGCTTTTGATACGGAAATCATACCTGAATTCGATGCGTTTTCTTTACATGAAGTAAATAAAACAAACGAAAATAATATCATCCAAAAGGTATATTTCATATAATAAAAAAATTTAATATGTTTTCAATAAATTTCTAAAAGTGCAAATTTAATAAATTGATTGTATTTTTGTCCTAAATATAATAGAAAACAAATCTGATCCATGCTCAATCGCTTCGTTGACTTTATCAATATTAAAAAATTAATTCTTCCCGGCACGACGACACTACTAGCGGTCTCAGGTGGTAAAGATTCAATGGTAATGGCAGATTTAATGCTAAAAGCTGGTTATCCTATCCATATTGGTCATATAAATCACCACCTTAGAGGTGAAGAATCTGAAGCGGACGCTAAATTTGTTGAGGCATTTTGCTCAGCACATCAAATCCCCTTTCATCAATATAATATTGATCCATATTTACTCGCTTATGGCAATCTTCAGGAAAAAGCCAGACTGATTCGTTATGATAAACTCATGACTTGGGCAACAGAATTTAACTGTGCTCAAATAGCTACTGCACATCATCTAGATGACCGTATAGAATCTTTTTTAATGTTTATCATGCGTGGAACTGGACTTACTGGGTTGTCTTCCATTGCTGCAAAAAACAAACATATCATCCGACCAATACTTTGGGCTACAACTGATGAAATTATCAATTATATTCATGAGCAAGGTATAACTTATCGTGAGGACAGTAGCAATCAGTCAGATAAATATCTTCGCAATCAGGTACGCCATCACGTCATTCCAGCCTTGACACAGGCAGATAGCAGAGCTCTATCGGGATTGAAAACGACCATCGAAAATATGGAATCTACATCAACCATATTTGACTTTTTATTAGACAAATATGCAGAAACGCTCATATCGTATACAACCGATTATAAAATGGTATCATTACTTGAAATTATGAAATCCGATTTTGCACCTGAATTATTGTTTCACTTAATCAAAACGGAAGGATTTAACATTTATCAATGTAGAGATGTCATTCGAGATTTAAATGGTCAATTTTTCAGCCTTACACACGAAGCTACTATTCATCAAAACACTTTAATAATTCGAAAATTGACAGAAACATTACCATTTGAACCCACCTTAATTGCCCATATTCCGGCAAAAGTACACTTTAGAAATAAACAAATCTCTATAGAAAAGGTAAATGAATTTCCGCAAGATGTAAAATCAACTCATTCATTTTATATTAATGCAGCAAGTATTCAATGGCCTATTACAATTCGTACCAGACAAGACGGCGATAGCTTTAAGCCATTTGGAATGCACGGAAAAAAACAAAAAGTAAAAGACTTTCTAATCAATAAAAAAATTTCCAGCTTTGACAAGGAAGAAGTGCTCATCCTCGAAGATCAAAAACAAATATTAGCACTTTTACCTTACACGATAGCCCATGAAGTACAGATCAAAAACCAAAATACAGATATCATTTTAATAAAGTACATTTGAATACACCTGATTGGATTTTTACATTTAATAAATTAAATTTATGATTGCGCTGTCGTTTACCTCCTTAAAAAAACCGCTTTATATTAAGTTCAAATTCTTTTATAATTTCATTTACTAAATCAGGATTTTGAGGCAACATACAATTATTGACATCAGTAAATTTTATACCTGCATCAACAACTTGGATTTTTGCCAAAGTGCCATTTAAGATATATGTAGTTCCAAATTCATTGAGTTTTAAATAAAATTATTATATTTTATAATGATTATAATATAAAGATAATGAAAAACACTAAATCACTACAAAATCAAACATCAATTACATTTATACATATAATATTAT
>JBEBYC010000012.1:0-100103 GCA_040391315.1 Portibacter sp.
GACATTAAAATACTCTTGAAAACTTTATTCATGAGCTAATTTTCTTTATTGAGACATAAAATACAACTTGTATATTATGTTATATACAAGTATCAACAGTAAAAGCAAACGGATTATTCAATCATATATAATAATATAATACTTTCATCCGTATACTTAAATCCGAATTTACATTTAAATTGTTACTATAATTAGAAGGTATAGTATACATTAATCTATATTATTTGATAGCATGAGCTTATATATTTATATATACTGTATATCTTATTCAATTTTTTTACAGACATTTGCACTTTACTTTTTAAAACTAAAATTTTTAATGAAATATAACTTTTATGCAGGACCTGCCATTTTGCCTCGTGAAGTAATAGAAGAATCAGCTCAGGCAATTTATAATTTTAATAATACCGGTTTGTCTATACTTGAAATATCTCACAGATCAAAGGAATTTGTTGCAGTGATGGACGAAGCTGTAGCATTAGTTAAGGAATTATTGCACATTGGCGACGACCATACTGTAATTTTTTTAAGTGGTGGTGCGAGCACCCAATTCTCTTTAGTACCGCTCAATCTACTTAGCCCCCGTGATAAAGCTGCCTATGTGGATACCGGAACCTGGGCCACAAAAGCAATAAAAGATGGAAAAATCTTTGGTCGAGTTGATATCATTGCCTCTTCAAAGGACAAAAACTATAGTTATATTCCAAAAGGGTATGCTATTGATCCAACATATAAATATTTGCATTTGACGAGTAACAACACTATATATGGTACACAATATAAAGATTTTCCTATAACAGAAGTACCTTTAATCGGGGATATGTCATCGGATATCTTTAGTAAGGAAATTAATATAAATCGTTTTGACCTAATATATGCTGGTGCTCAAAAGAACTTGGGACCTGCGGGAACAACGCTTGTAATCATTCGTAAATCAGCACTTACTAAATCAACTGGCACAATAGGTGCTATGCTGGATTATAACAACCATATCAATGGTGCTTCCATGTATAACACCCCGCCTGTATTTCCTATATATGTTTCAATGCTTACTTTACGGTGGTTGAAAAAAAATGGTGGTATTGCAGCCATTCATAAAAAAAATAAAGAAAAAGCACAGCTTTTATATAATGAAATAGACAGGAATCGTTTGTTTTACAGTCAAGTTTCGCCTGAAGATAGATCAGATATGAATGTTTGCTTCCATTTACACGATATTGCGCTTACCGATGCATTTTTAGATGCATGTAAAAATGCTGGTTGTATTGGTCTTGCCGGACACAGATCCGTTGGTGGATTTAGAGCATCTATTTATAATGCCATGCATATTGAAGGTGTACGGGTACTTACTGAAGTCATGCGTACATTTGAAACAAATCACGATTAATTTTAATCTACTTTGAGATATTTTCTAGATATAGATGGTCAAAAAATACCGCTCCGCATCATAGAAGAGCGCCGTAGTAATACGCGTGTAGCCTTAGGAAGTACACATGTGATCTTACGCATTCCAAAAATCCCTTTAATTGGATCGAATGTCAATAAACATGTAGAATGGGCTAAAAACTGGCTTATTAAATTAAAGATTACAAAACCTCATGTTTTTGACAAATATCTGGTAGATAAAAAGTATGTAGATGGGGAGGACTTTGTCATGGGTAAACATAGATTTTTACTCAATATCAATAAGACAAACCGAAAAAGTGGCAGTATACAGTTTAAAAATAGATGCCTCATTATCCAATTACCTGATATGGGTGGATATGACGAACAAAAACTCATCCGATCTTTATTGATTAAGTTTGCTCAAAATTATTTTTCACCTATAATTATCGAGCGTGTCAATTATTACAATGCCAAATACTTTAATAAACCGATACAACAGGTTCGACTGAAATATAATAAATCCAATTGGGGAAGTTGCTCTACTAATAAAGCATTAAACTTTTCCGTTCGACTTTTTTTTGCTCCGGATGATGTCATAGATTATGTTGTCATACATGAACTCGCCCATTTATTAGAAATGAATCACAGTAGTCAGTTTTGGAAGATCGTATCTGATATAATGCCTGATTATAAAGAAAAAGAGCAGATATTAAAGCTGAATAGTGGGATATATGATTTTTAAAATGGGGTCTACATATATAGTTTATACCTTTAAATTATTACATATATGATTTTTTTCAATATCTTTGCATTCTAAAATCTTTTTCCATTGGATAACAATGCTGTTGTATATTTTGAAAATGTAGATATTTATCAGAATGACAAGCTGATACTGAAGGATGTGCGCTTTAAGCTGGCTCCTGCTGAGACTTGCTATGTCATCGGAAAATCGGGAAGTGGAAAAACAAGCTTACTCAAGACATTATACGGCAGCTTACCGCTAAAAGCTGGTGTTGGAATGATTGCCGAATATGATCTCACTACGCTCAAAGATGCAGATATCCCTAAATTAAGGCGCAAATTAGGCATGGTTTTCCAGGATTTCATTCTATTTGAACATTGGACGGTAGGTCGTAATCTTTTATATATCCTTGAAGCTACCGGATGGAAGGAAAGAGCCAAAATGACTGCCCGCGTTCTTCAGGTTTTAGAAATGGTAGGTCTAACAGGTTATGAAAAAAAACTTGTTCGAAGCCTTTCGGGAGGCGAACAACAACGTGTCGTCATTGCCAGAGCTCTACTTAATAATCCACCTGTAATTATTGCTGATGAACCTACGGGAAATCTTGATCCCGACACCAGTGACGAAATTCTATATCTCTTAACCAGATTATCACGTGAATACGGCACTTCCATTATCATTGCAACACACGATTACAGATTGATACAAAAATTTCCAGCGCGTGTTTTCAAATGTGAGCAGGAAAGTTTTTTTGAAGTGGAATAGCCGTTAATAATTATCTTTTTATGGGCATTGCTTTAGAAGTATCCTGAATAATAACAGGGTTGCCAGATATTGGTTTTTCGGGTTTGGGAGGAAAAAAAATTGAATCAGACAATTGATAGCTTATTCTTGTCGATATTATTGAATCCACATAAGCCGTCGCTCTTGCTATGATATCAGCTTTACATTCTTTAAGTTTCTTTTTTTGATAGGCTTGGCGACGCTCTTCAATTTCCTTTTTTATTTTTACATTGTTTAATGTCAGGTCCGGATCACTATTGTAGCAACCAAATATTCCCAAAATTAAGATTACATATATCAATAGTCGTTTCATTCTTCAATAATGCGATCTTTAAGTAAATATTCGAGTTCCTCCATATAATCCGCTGTAAGAGAATCAACCATTTGAATATACAAAGTATCCGAAATTACAACACAGATTGAGTCCACTTCGCTTTTTAGCGCATTAAATTGTCTTGAATAGATAGAATCCACAGCAAACCTTTCCTCAACAGTCAAACTTGTGGAATCACTATTACAGGATATCAACAAAAGTAATCCCATCAATACAGTGAAATAGCTCAATTTATCTTTCATCAAAATCGAGTATTTTCCTTTTAAGTTCAAAATTTTTACCGAGATAAACCCTTCGTACGACTTCATCCTCAGCTAATTGTTCCGCAGTACCGGTTCTAAGGATACTGCCCTCAAACATAAGATAAGCCCGATCTGTTATTGAAAGTGTTTCTTGGACATTGTGGTCTGTGATTAAGATTCCGATATTTTTTGTCTTTAACTTTGCGACAATGTACTGAATATCTTCTACCGCTATTGGGTCAATTCCTGCGAATGGCTCATCTAATAATATGAATTTTGGGTCTGAAGCCAATGATCGCGCTATTTCGGTTCGGCGACGTTCTCCCCCTGAAAGGGAATCACCCGAATTCTTACGTACCTTGTCTAAACGAAATTCGGCAATCAGGGACTCCAACTTATCTTTTTGCTCCGCTTTTGATAGTTTTGTCATCTCAAGAACAGCCAAAATATTATCTTCTACTGAGAGTTTTCTAAATACGCTCGGTTCCTGTGGCAAGTATCCAACCCCTTTTTGTGCACGTCGATACATCGCATCAGAAGTTACATCCAAATCATCCAGAAAAACCCTGCCGGAGGTCGGCTGTACAAAACCAACCATCATATAAAACGTTGTGGTTTTACCAGCCCCATTTGGACCCAATAACCCGACAATTTCACCTTGTTCGACCTCTATGGAAACCGATTTAACAACCTGGCGTTGTCCATATAATTTATTTAAATCAACTGACCTGAATTTCATTTTCGATTTTCAAAAGGATTATTAAATTTACTTGCATCCGAATCTTTATCGTTCAATAGAGATTTTAAAGATTTCGTCCATGATATTTGTACTTTATTTTCTCTGTTAACTTTTAGTAAATCACCTTTGTAAGTATAGCTTAATTCTGGTTGTCGATGTCCAAAATAATCCCCAGGATCCCATTGGCCATTACCATTGCCATCCTCAAAAATTTCAATATTGTACTTCATCGGTTCAAGTAAGGTCAATTCTATATTCGCACTACTCACCTGATTAAAGGTATAGCCATATATCGGAGTTTTGTCTATTAAAATATGAACTACATAATTTTTTGTACTGTCAAGGTCTTCTACATCTATAATAAGCGTGCCAGCTGTACCTAAACTTAACACAGAAAAATCATAATTGATTTTATCATTTACATGCCCATATATATCTGTTATTGCGTTACTGTCTATTGCAATCTTATAATTTTCGCCTAATTCCCACGGATAATTAATAATAAGCTTATTTCTAATTATATCTAAACGATAGCTAACATCCTCCAACACACCGGTAGTATCAGAAATATTAATCTGTTGAAAATCTATATTCTCAAGTGGGTAGGAAAATGAAATAACGACAGAATCCGCAGGATGGATTCTTTTTTTATTGAACGGAAGGGAACTTATCAAACGAACTTTTTCAATCCATGATTTCCTGCCTTTAGGAAATACCTTTACTGTATCTACACCAACGTATATCTTAAATGAGTCTAATAAAGTATCATAGTAAATACTTACTGAATCCGCTTTGACTTCAACAAAATGTTTTACATCTTCTGGATCGACCATCACTTGCATATTAGCGGGGACGTTTGTATTGTAATGTAATGTTGCCTTTCCATAATTCTTTATTTCTTTAGTCTTTAATGAAAGAGGAGGTACTGGCAGAGAAGCATAAAGTAAAATTCCTTCGACAGATTTTTCTTCTAATAGAACTGGTTCATTTAAAAAGGCGATGCGCTCTGTCTCTAGGTCATATTTATAATTAAGATTTTCGTCTTTTAGTGCAAAAACTTTAAAATTGCCTGATCTAATATTTCTAAAAACGAAATTGCCGTTTCGATCAGGTCGGGTAAAATAGAAAGGTTTTTCTTTACGTACAATTGAGTCTTCTAGTATATCATATAAAACTACAATCATTTCCTGTTCAGGTTCACCCGTTTTTGCATGGATAATTTTACCTGAAATGCTAAGACTGTCTAAATCTGGTCCAGTCGAAAACACAAATGTATAATTATTCAATTTATTACCTTCGTGAAAATCAACAATGGCTTCGCCAAAATTAATGGTATATGTAGCATTTTCTCTTAATATCTCTTTATCATCAAAGGTGAAAATAATTTTTTTTCCTCGAGACTTTATTGAAGGAATATAATTTAATGGTGGCGAAACGATCACCTGCTTTAAGGGATCTTTAACCTCTACAAATTCATCAAAGAAAAATGTTAGTTTCTTAGGATTAAAGTTTACCTGTTTGTCCGGAGTTGAAAGTGAAACGATGGGTTTAGGTGGTGTTACGTCTTTAGGACCACCTGAAATACGTCCAGTATTGGCACACGACAGCACACCTATGACACCGGCAAAGGATATCAAACAATACAAGCTATATACAATTGTCTTTGTCAATATGAATCGTCTATAAATGCTTTTTGCGTGCAAAATTCATTATAAAAACTCTAAATGCCAACTTATAACGTATTTATCTTAAAAAATGATGTCACAATCAGCAATTTTTATAATTCAAATCTAAACACAATATCAGTTTAAATTACCAAATATTATTATTAATATTAGGGAAAAATCAGATAGACGAATTTAAAAAACACATGAAATATATTAATATTGATTTGTGAAGTTGAATACTTAAACAAGTTTGTTTTTTTTAAAATATAGTTATCCATATCAGTCCAAAAGGTGGGTATAGCTTATTAGTCAATCTATTTAATTAATAAATATTTATGCATAAAACCTACGGATGGGAACTTTAGGGCTGAAGGATTATATCCCCATATGAACCATTTTAAATTGTTCCATACTGTTAAGCAGCTATAATTCTTCCGGAATTATGCAAGGCAAACACAATGTTGACATCAACAATTTAGCTTCAAGTGGATATTTCATGGAGGTTTGGGGATTTGACAGACACGACCGCATTGTACAAAAGTAAGTAAAAATGTAATAAAATCTTTTCTGCCAAAATATCATATAGAAAATGTGCATGTTTTAACTTTGTGATAAAAATTAGTTGATGTAATAAAAACTAAAAGTTATCAAATTTTAAGTATATTTAAAATAATATAAGTTAAATATTTTATATATTTGCACCTATGAATAAAAGGATTATTATAGGGATTATTATCATCATGACCCTATCGCTTATAGGCGTAGGAGTGATTCAATATTACTGGGTTATGAAAGCAGTAAATCTCGACGTAAAGAATTTTAACGATAAAGTCACCATAGCGCTCAATAATGTTAAAAAAAAGATTACTATAGATACAGAAAAACTGCTAGAGCAACGCTTCTTTGAAGAATTGGGAATGCCCCCTCCTGGAAAAGATGGGATTACCAATATCCAGCATGAACTTAAAATCGATTCAAACGATAAAATAGGAAAGAATCAAAGCAATACTCCAGCATTTAATATCAAAAGTTATAATCAAGACGAATTACTAGAAAATATCGATAATGTTTTTTTAGATAAAACCCTTAGAGCAGAATTAGCATTCAATAATTTAGACCTTCAATACGAATATGGTGTATATTCGCATGAATTCAAATCCTATTTTATTGAAAACGGAAGTTATACAGCTACGATAGGTGACACTTCAAAATCATCAAATGTAGCTAATGTCAATCTTTTAAAAGCAGAATTTAAAATCCCATTATTTGACAATGAATCCTATAGCCCGGGGCATCTCAATCTGTATTTTCCTCGCAAAAAAAGTTTTATATGGTCAAATTTTGTAGGCATTCTTTTAAGTTCTACAATTTTTACAGGACTTATACTATTTTGTTTTATTTATACGATATGGGTTATCATATTTCAGAAGAAGATATCTGAAATCAAGACCGATTTTATCAATAACATGACCCATGAA
This sequence comes from Portibacter sp., assembly GCA_040391315.1. Taxonomy (GTDB): domain Bacteria; phylum Bacteroidota; class Bacteroidia; order Chitinophagales; family Saprospiraceae; genus OLB9. The sequence continues at coordinate 7,372 of JBEBYC010000012.1, forward strand.
TTTAAAACACCGATTGCAACTATATCATTGGCATCTGATTCGATACTTAATCCATCCATTTTGCAAAATCAGGATAAAGTACAGCGCTTTATAGGTATCATCAAACAAGAAAATACTCGCATGCTCGATTTGGTTGAAAGAATTCTTCAAATGGCCCAAATTGAAAAAAAGAATGTTCAGCTAAAATATAATGAAATTAATATTCATGATATCATAGAAGATGCCATAGTCAATGCAGAGTTAAAAATCCAAACCAAAGGTGGTCAAATCATTACAGAACTTAATGCAAATGATCCATATATATCAGCCGATGAAACACACTTAGCAAGCATTATTAATAATCTGCTTGACAATGCCGAAAAATATACACCTGAAACGCCTATAATAATCATCAAAACAAAAAATGTAAAAGGTGGTGTTCAATTTTCAATAACAGATAATGGGCTTGGTATGTCTAAAGAAGATGTTAAAATGGCCTTCGAAAAATTCTATAGAGCACATACCGGAAATCTTCATGATGTCAAAGGATTTGGATTGGGATTGAGTTATGTTAAAGCCATGGTCGATGCCCACCATGGTACCATACATATAGAAAGTGAACCAAATAAGGGCAGTACTTTCATCATTTTTTTACCCAAACAACAAAATATTGTTAAAAAAGAAATAAATTAAACCTTTTTGGTGTTTATAAATGTAATACAATAATAAATCAGTAAATTATGGGATATAAAATTTTATTAGTAGAGGACGATATGAACTTTGGTGATGTATTAAAGTCTTATCTCGAAATGCATGACTACGATGTAACGCTAGCTACAGATGGTGAAGCAGGTTACGAAGCTTTTAAAAAAGGCAATTTCGATCTTTGTATAACCGATGTTATGATGCCTAAAAAAGATGGCTTTACATTAGCAAATGAAATTAGAAGCCATAACAGAGAAATGCCAATCATCTTTTTAACTGCTAAAGTTCTTAAAGAGGACGTTCTGGAAGGTTTTAAATTGGGAGCTGATGATTATATCACTAAACCTTTTAACTCAGAGGAATTGCTTTTTAGAATTAAAGCAGTTTTGCGTCGTGCATCTAAACCTGAAGTTGATCCTGAAAATCAACGCGAATTTACAATAGGCGATTATCACTTTGACTATGTCCTTAGAAATCTAACATATATACCAGATGGCACTACCGAAAGATTATCCCCTAAAGAAGCCCAATTGCTAAGACTTTTCTGCTTCCGGATCAATGATGTACTTCAAAGATCCGAAGCACTCAATAAAATATGGGAGGACGACAATTATTTTACGGCAAGAAGTATGGACGTTTTCATAACTAAAATCAGAAAATACTTATCTAAAGATCCTAAAATTGAAGTTCAAAATATTCACGGAAACGGTTTTAGAATGTATATAAAAGAATAAATACACATCTTTATTACATAAGCCCAAAACGTTAAATATGTTAAAAACAATTAAAAAATCTGGCTTTATGCAAAGTCGGATTTTTTTATTTAATTGATAATCAATTTACTAAATAAAATCTCTATTAAATCCTAACAAATATATACTCAAAATTTATGCATAACATTGAACTAATTTGAATTAAATACGATTATATTTGTTGTAACAAATGTATTAAAGAGCAATGATATTTTAATGCTAACATCTGATAAAATGAAATGCCTTCAGTTTGAGCATTTTATTAATCTATTAAAAATATTAGGCTTATTAACCACATTCGATACAATAATTAAATTATTTATTTTTCATATAATAAATCATTTATTATGGAAAACAAAGTAATACATAGATCCAATACACGTGGTCACGCAGATCACGGATGGCTTAATGCACATCATACCTTTAGCTTTGCATCTTATTACGATCCGGACAGAGTTCATTTTGGGGTACTTAGAGTTCTCAATGACGATATTATTTCTGGTGGAATGGGTTTTGGTATGCATCCGCATAACAATATGGAAATCATAACGATCCCGCTTGAAGGTGATTTAGAGCATAAAGACAACATGGGCAATCGTGAAGTTATCCGAAATGGCGACATTCAGGTAATGAGTGCAGGAACGGGTATTATCCATAGCGAATACAACAAAAACAAGGATAAACCTGTTAAACTACTTCAGATTTGGGTAATTCCTAATCAAAAGAACGTCACACCAAGGTATGACCAGATGACACTTAATCCGTTAGATAGACACAACAAGTTGCAACAAATTGTAAGCCCCGATCCGGCTAATATAGGTATTTGGATTCATCAAAATGCATGGTTTCACTTAGGAACCTTAGACAAAGGCAATGCACAAACTTATGATGTAAAGCAAAATGGCAATGGTGTTTATGCATTTATTATTCGTGGTAGAGTTACTATTGATGGTGAATTACTCGAAGCAAGAGACGGTATGGGTATTTGGAATATAGATCGTTTTCAGATTTTGGCTGAAGAAAATGCTGAAATATTACTGATGGATGTTCCTATGACGATATAAAATCATATAAATAGTTATAAATCCGATTATATTAATGAAAATATTAGCCTTTGGTGCAAGTTCTAACCGTAATTCGATCAATCAAAGATTCGCCTTATTTGCTGCACATCAATTTGATAATGCAGAAATCATGACGATTGACTTGAATGATTTTGAGATGCCTCTTTATTCGATTGACAAAGAGCAAATTAACGGCATACCTGAACAAGCACATCGCTTCTTAAAACATATTGAAGAAGCCCATTTACTGATTATTTCCTTTGCGGAACACAATGGAAGCTATAGTTCAATTTTTAAAAACCTGTTTGACTGGGCGTCGAGAATAAACAACAAGACATTTATGAAAAAACCAATGCTGTTAATGGCGGCTTCTACTGGAAAACGAGGTGCTATAAGCGTGCTGAATGCTGCAGTCAATAGGTTTCCTTTTCACGATGGTGTGATTACAGGTGTGTTTTCTATACCTGAATTTAACAAGAATTTTGACGCTACTGAAGGTATAATCGACCCTGAACTAAAAAGTAAATTTGAAGATATCATAATGCAAATCAAAGACAGTTTAAACCATATGCACGGATAAAGCAAACAACCACAATATTGTTTTTATTGTTAAATTAATAATGTTATTCCTGATATTAAGGTGATTAACATTTCTAATAACAGACAATAATTGCGTTACCATGTCTAGAAAGTACTTTCAGCTATCATTTAGGATCTTGATATTTTCAGCTATTTCTATACTTAGTTTGCCAGCTATATATGGCCAGCAGCCTTATGAGTATAATCTTCAATTACTGGATCAAAGTACCAAAGAGATTCAAAAAACCATTGATATTTTAGCATTAAATTCATATGAATTTTTGGCCACATCCATAGTAATCGAAGGTACTAATCTAAATAAAAACATTATTAAAGGGAGTTTATATACTTCAAATTCGTACCCGCTCAAATTAGCACACGAAAACGAAGATATTGCCGACAAATTTGTTAGTGAATTATATTTTATTCCAAAAGATACATCAGGCAACTTAACTATTAAAATTGATTTGGGTGAAGAAAATAGCCGTATTTCGGATATTTCAGCACGCGTACGGATTTTCATTCCAGAAGGAGCAAAGCAACTCGAAAACGAACAAAAACCGTTTATCAACCCAATACTAACAGACGAATGTGCCTGTACGATGCTGCCTTATGTACCTAGAGAAGTTTGGGGAGCGCGTTTCAATTTAGATCATGATATTTATAAGCCACCAGCTGTATATACTCAGGTTACGCATTTGATTATCCATCACAGTGCAGGCACCAACTTTAGTAACGATTGGGCAGGAGTCGTTGCAGCATATTTTGATTATCATGTCAATAGTAATGGATGGCAAGATATCGGCTACAATTGGTTAATAGATCCAAATGGTGTCCTTTATGAAGGTCGTGGTGGAGGTGACAATATCCAAGGAGCACATATGTGTGGTTATAATAAAAACTCAATGGGAATTTGTATGCTCGGAAATTTTGAAGTAGCAACACCTTCAGATACTATGATGCAAGTATTAACTAAATTACTGAGCATTAAAGCTTGTAAAGAAAATATCGACCCTTTAGGACATAGCGACATTTCTTCTTGGCCCGGTCACATGCACCACATTTCAGGTCACCAAGACGGTTGTTCACCAAATTATACAAGTTGCCCTGGTCAATATTTATATGAAAAATTAAACACGATTCGCCTATCAACTAACGCATTCATCCATACAGCCTGTGACACAACATCCTCAACGATTAATATCGAAAATTACGGTCGATATCTTTATCCCAATCCAGCGACGAATATAATTTGCGGCGTAAGCAATGTGATTTCAATTAGAAATATACTTGGAATAGAAATGAATTCAGATAAGCGGAAAATGGATAATACTTGTCTCGATATTTCAAATCTATTGCCAGGTATTTATTATTTGTCAGAATTATATGGAGACAAAATTTTGACAACGCCATTCGTAAAAGAATAAAGATTTACAAGAGGAAAAACGATTAAATCAAACTGAAAATACGCAATAGCTTACCCAATAGTGTTGAAATTTTATGTAAAATAATACTATAGTCAAGTTGAATACGTATTTACAAAAAAAAATGTTGGATTTTTTTAATGATGACTACACATTTCTTATTAAAAAAAATTGATTGCAAAAGCAATGCTTAATATATGTAGATAGTAAAGTTTATAATTTATATCCAACTTAATCAAATATTATATTTTATAATTTTGCAAATATATATTCAATTAACATGCTTTTTATTAACATAAAAAACTATAAGAACCCTGCTTTTTTTTGACGATTATTTTTTGATAAAATCATAAATAAAAACGGACAAAACCAAGAAAAAACAACCATGTAAAACACATCACATATGTTAATATTTTATAATCTATAATGCATTAAACCACACGGCTAACTCAACTTTATTGACAAATTTAAAAACTTTAACGTTTATTTTAACTCCTATTTATAACAGTTATTGTATATTTGCACAATAAAATGTTTTTGACATGAATAGACTTGTACTTTTTACATATATTATTTTATCATCCATAGTGAGTTTCAATCTTACGGCTCAGAATGTACCCACTGTAAATTACGGTAGTACCGAAGTTTTGGCTGATGACATCAAGGTATTCCCAAATCCAACGACTGATTACTTTCAAATCAACAACAGTTTGAGTGTCAAGAAAGTAATCATTTACAATATGTTTGGAAAGGAAGTCAAAATATTTAATAGCTCATCTAACACTGTTTATGATGTAACTGATTTGAAATATGGAATGTATATTGTCAAAATGCTTGACGATAAAAACAGAACCGTAAAATCGGTTAAGTTACAAAAAACAAGTATCGGCGCTTAATTAGTATTAAATCATTTGGTATGAAACATATTTTTACATTACTTTCTTTATTTTTTGTTTTAAATTGCTTTGCCCAATTTAGTCACACGCCGAATCCTGCAATCGTTATTGCTCCTGTTGATACTTTGATTACAAAGTATCAAATTGATATTACGATGGATGTAGATACGGTTTATGAAGTACATTGGCAATTATTTAAAGACGGAGAAACTTGGAATAGCAGTTGGGGTACTCAAGTATGTGATTTAAACTTATGTTATTTAGAAAATGTAGATAAGAATTCTAGAGGCATTCCAAATAATATATACGAAGGTACATCTACATGGTACGTATATTTTATACCTAATGAAATACCTGGTGAGACAGAAATGGAATTAGTACTTTATGGTGATGCAGATCGCGAAGTAGAATTATATCGAATTCCGATTGAAGTACATTCTATTAAAACGACCAACACTGTAAATGTACATTTAAAAAATGATGTGACTGTATTTCCGAATCCAGCACAAGATTTTTTCTCTTTATCAAATGACATCCATGTTGATAAAATTAAGATTTATAATATTTTAGGCAGTGAAATTAAGTCGTTTTTTCACTATAAAAATGCACAACATTTAATTGGCGATCTTAAGGAAGGTATGTACTTAATACGCATGATTGACAAAGACAACAACGTCATTAAAACAACGAAACTAAATAAATTTAGTACTGGCGCATAATTTGTTTTTTCTATAAATTAAAAGCTCTTTATTCATTTAAATGGATAAAGAGTTTTTTTATGCTGGATATTCAACAGCGTTCCTAGGAGTTTCCCAAAGGCGTATTTGTATTTCATAAGCTTCGCTAATCTTTGCTCTGAGGATATTGTAAATTACGTATGCTATATGTTCAGCTGTTGGGTTTAAGTTTTTAAATTCTTCTGTATCTAAATTTAAATTCTTATGGTCAAACCGATTTTCCACTTCTTCCTTTATAAGCTCACTTAGCTCTTTCATATCATAGACATAACCCGTTTCTGGATTAACTTCACCTGTTAATTTGACTTCCAATTCATAATTGTGTCCATGGTAGTTGTCATTATTACATACGCCGAATACCGCTTTATTCTTTTCGGCATTCCAGTTGGGGTTATTCAATCTATGAGCTGCATTAAAATGGGCTCTTCTATACACCGATACTCTCATATCTTCATCGAATTAGGAATTATATTATTACACGATAAACATAAACCTAGATTAATAGGTTGTATTTCTATTATTAACAACTAACTTTGCTCATTAATTTTTAGGTGTAATATCATCAAAAATACTTTTATGCAAATATATCAGTAAATCTTGACTTTAGACCTATTAAATCAATAGATTTCAGACACTGCTTATGTTTTTTAAAGATATTAAAGGAAAAGACAAACTCACATCATCATTAAGGACAAATGTCGATAAAGGAAGAATACCTCATGCGCAGTTATTTCTATCGAGTGAAGGAACGGGCGGACTTGCAGTAGCATTGGCATATGCAGCTTACATCATGTGTGAAAACAAACAAGATGGTGATAGTTGTGGCGAATGCAAACATTGCAAAAAAGCACACAGGTTTGTACATCCGGATATTCATTTTTCTTTTCCAGTAGTAAGGATTGGGGACAAAAAACGGGAATCTACAACAAGTGATGATTTTTTGCCACAATGGCGTACCATGCTGGAAAAAAATCCATACATGAGTAAAACGGATTGGTTTGACACCATCAATGAACACAACAGTTCACCTAATATCAATGCAAAGGAATGTAATGACCTTATGCATAAGCTCAATATGAAAGCTTATGAAGCCGATAAAAAAGTGTTGATAATGTGGCTTCCTGAATATTTGGGACACGAAGGAAACCGACTACTAAAACTTATTGAAGAACCGACCGACCATACCTATATCATCCTGATTACAGAAAATCAAAATCAGATACTTCAGACCATTCTTAGCCGTTGTCAATTGGTTAAAATACCCGCATTTTCAAATATTGATATCACTTCATATCTTCAAAAACATTTTCAAACTCCTGAAGCCAATGCTCTTCAAATAGCAAATCTCGCTGACGGAAATCTCAATTTGGCTATAGCTATCAGCACAAATCAAGCTGCTGATTACTCACATTTAATCATTTCGTGGCTCAGGATTGCCTACAAATCAGATCCTTTAGAGATAAATCAGTGGATAAAAGAAATTGAAGAATTAGATAAGGAGGAACAAAAAAGCTTTCTTGAATATGGCTTACACTTTTTAAGACAGTATAATTTCTGGCTACTCACAAAAAGTGACATGGTAAGTTTGACTCCTAAAGAAATTGAAGTCGCCAACAACTTGTCTAAAATCCTAGATATAAATAAATCTGGTGCAATTTGTGCCATTATCAATGATATCCTTGAAAATATACCTAGAAACATTAACTTGAAAATAACACTTTTTACAGATACACTTCAAATAGGTAGGATATTAAAACAGCAAGTCCAGCAGGTTTAGAAAATATGGGAAATTTACCAATAAGGCTTAAACAGAATAAGTAACTAACTTAAACAAGTGAATTGCGCTAAGCATCTATGTCATCTAAACAATAAAGCTATATTGAGATATCAAAAAAAGCTATTTACTGGATAACAGCCCCATATCTTTCAACAAACTCTTTCATATCCCTAACCATATCATGTGAACCCATCGCTATGGATGATGTCTGATGTAAAGAATGAATATCGAGGTCAAGTACGCGTTCTAATTTACATGTCAAAGCAATTCCTCCGGCTTGCTCAATAATATAGGCCATCGGATAGCATTCGTAAAGTAATCTCAATTTTCCTTTAGGATATTTTCGCGTATTGGGATACAAAAAGATACCCCCTTGAAACATGATTCTATGAATATCCGAAACCATACTACCTATATAGCGCAATCTGTAATTCAAATCCGAGCAATGATCGATATATCTGCGCATTTCAAGGTCAAATTTTAAATAGTACCCTTGGTTTACAGAGTAATAATTTCCAGCTGCAGGCATTTTTATGTTTCGATGTGAAAGACAAAACTCTCCGATACTTGGGTCTAGCGTAAATCCATTGACACCTTGACCAGTTGAATAAACCAATAATGTAGACGTACCGTATAAAACGTAACCGGCAGCCACCATTTCAGTCCCTTTTTGTATGAAATCTTCCATCTTGCAAGGTCCGTTTATCGGAGATTTACGCTTATAAATACCGAAAATTGTACCTACAGAAACATTGACATCAATATTTGAAGAGCCATCCAATGGATCCATTACAACTACGTACTGACCATTATGTCCATTTTCAGCATTCACTTCAATAAATTCTTGATTCTCTTCGGATGCAATTCCACAAACTTCACCACTATATGAAAGCGTTTCTATAAATTTTTCATTAGCAAAAATATCAAGTTTTTGAACGGCATCGCCTGTAATGTTGGTACTACCTTCCACTCCGAGTATATTGACAAGACCGGCTTTATTAACTTCACGATTGACGATTTTAGCTGCAATACCTATATCGCGCAAAAGCCTACTAAAGCTTCCAGTCGATTCGGGATTTTCTTTTTCGGATCGAATTATAAATTCATCAAGTGTTACAATTTTGTTTTGCATAAAAGTGCCGGATTGATTAATTGCCGTAAAAATAATCAATTTAAAAATATTATAATCACTAAAATTGAAAATATAATTTTAAACCTACTATGCTGCACATGTAATAACGATACTATGACGATAAATTGAATTAAATCCTAATCCATTAAATCCCATAGATAATGAAAGAAAGTCTATAAATCAACGTATGTATTTCAAGTATTTTTTACTTTTTTTATCCTTATATAACATTTGGCAAAAGCCTAGTTATTCAAAATTCACAAATTGGGCAAAATATATTTTGTAATTTCAAAAATAAAGTATTAACTTACCGCTTTATTTTATCATATTAAACCAACAAAACATATGAGAAATTTTCTGATAGCAATCATTATTTTGCTTTGGCTCATATTAGGTTGGCTATTTTATCAGAATCAAGACCGGTGCTGTATGGGAGATTCTAATGCTCCAAAACCAGAAACCACGATACATCAAAATACCGGTCCTTTGCTATTTTCATATAATAGTAGTGCACCGATTACTGGTGATGGCTGGCCTGCCATGAGGGATTCACTTTCTGTGCTGATTACAGATACTACATCTTTAGAAATCAGTACATGGTATTGTACAAACCTGACTCCACCGGAAACGGAGTTGTTGGGTATTACTAGAGGTAAAGAAATAAAAATGTTATTTGCTGAAAATCTTAGGGATCGAATTTCCATTGTTGCCAGTGCGATTAATTGTGCTGATGAACGTATGAATACGAATGATGTATCCGCTTCCTTCACTCAAAGAGTAAAAACAAATTTCATTCAAGAAGTAGCAGACAAGACCATTATTTATTTTGCTTATAACTCTACTTCAAAACTCAACAACGTTGAAGTAGAAGCATATTTAGATAATGTAGCAGCTCGAGTAAAGGCAACTGGAGAATCTATCACACTTACCGGCCATACTGATGATATAGGTCAAGAAGAAACCAATTTAGCCTTGGGGCAAAAAAGAGGCGAAAAAGTCAAGCAATATTTAATTTCAAAAGGCGTACCTACAAACAATATCAGTGTAATTTCAAAAGGTGAGTCCGCACCAATAGCCGATAATTCAACAGAAGAAGGACGTGCTAAAAACAGGCGTACTGAATTACAAATTATTCAATAACAATTAAAAAGTAAAATCATGATAACTTTATTTTCATTTTGTAATATTCCCTGGTGGCTTACTTGGCTACTACCTTTCTTACTAGGATTAGCGTTGGGCTATTTGCTATGGGCTAGATATAAATCTATCGTTGAAGATTTAGAACAACAAATTAATACTCTAAATCTTAACATTAAAGAATTGGAAACCAATTTAGAAACATGTAAAAATGCAAGAACCACATTAGATGGGGATTTGGCTTTACTGCGTGGTAAACTTCGAGAATCAGAACTTGCCTTATCAGAAGTATTGGCCACAAAAACAAAAGGCTCAACAAACATTGCGGCAGCTGCTTCTTTAGCAGCTACAGTAAAACCATCCGTTGAAGATGCTTGGTTTGCCGCTATAGGAAGTACTACACTACAAATCATAGAAGGTATTGGGCCGAAAATGCAAGAAGTACTCAACGACAACGGTATTTATTCATTTGGTGAAATAAGTGCAAAAACTCCAGTAGAATTAAGAGCTATTCTTGACAAATATGGTGATAAATACAGAATCATCGATCCAAATACTTGGCCACAACAAGCCCGACTTGCAAATGACAAAGACTGGAAAGCGCTCATTCAACTTCAAAAATCATTAGATACCGGTAGAAGTGATATAGATCCAAAACATGAAACCGATTCAAAATTAGAAAAGTGGCTCATCAGAAAAGGATTACTGAGAGCATGGAAAACAGATGATCTAAAAGCTATGGAAGGCATTGGACCTAAAATTGAAGGGTTACTTCACGCTGCTGGAATCAAAACTTGGCGTGCACTTGCTGATACCCCAGTCGAAAAAATTCAAGAAATTTTGGATGCTGCAGGGGCTAACTTCTCATTAGCTGATCCGGCATCCTGGCCACAGCAAGCGGACCTTGCTGCAAATGGGAAATGGGACCAATTGAATGCACTGCAAGATTATCTTGTGGCAGGAAGAGAAAAAAAATAATTATTGATTTATACCTTTAGCCGGGGGCAATCAGTCCTGCCTCCGGCTTTTATCTTTAATTAAAGTATTTAAACAAGTTTTTTATTTCAATCAAAAATTAAAGCAATTTAACTATACCTTATTTATAAAACTTTGACACCAAGTACCAATGAAAAAGGTACAAGGTGTCAACATTTTTTTATAATTTTGCACGCTTCTTAAAAGTACTGTATTTTATTATAAGAAAATTGCCTATTCAACAAAAACCGGTTCTAATATACCAAAGACCTTTATAAATTATGAACATAAAAAAGGCATTATTAATCGTATTTCCATTATTCTTTTTTATTGGAATAGCAGAAATATTGTTTGCACAAAACACAAAGACTTACCAATCCCTTGAAGAAATATGGCTTGACATTAAAAGTCATAACTATGCATTAAAAAGCACTGCATTCCAAAAGGAACTTGCCGATATGGCCTATAAAGCATCAATTGGAAATGTTATTAATCCCAGAATACCTGTTAGTATTAACTTTACGGATTATACTAAGCTTCAAAGTAATTTAATTCCTTCTGAATTTTTTAATGGCGAACCGGGTACTTTTAAACAAATTCAATTTGGGCAGCAATACTCCACAACTGCGGTAATTCAACCTCAGTTTGACATTTTAAATTTATCACAAATAGCACAGATAAAATATTCCAAGCTCAATCAACAATACACTTACAATCAAAACCTCGTCCTTGAAAAAGACCTTTATGACAAAGTAAATTCAACTTATCACAATATCTTAACTTTCCAATTACAATACGAAATACTCAAAAAAAATATTGCAGCAGCAGAGCAAATCAAAGTTATTGTTCAAAGAAAATATGAAGAAGGCATCATTAGAAAGCAAGATTTAAATGATGCTATTACTAACGTTATAAATCTCAAAGACAATCAGGAACAATTATTAAAGAATCTAGAACTACAATACCAAATCATGGAATTGTTTTTTGAAAATCAGGTAATTCCTATTATAGATGATAATGCAGTACTTGGCACTTTAGATATGCCTATTACAGCTAAAACATCAACTTTAACAGTACAAGGCTTATTGATACAATCCGCAATGACCCGACAAGAAATTAAAGGCCTTAAATATCTATACTTACCTACCCTTTCGTTTATTTCATCCTTTAATTGGCAAAACTTAAGTAATGATTATTTTCTTGCACATAATTCGACTGGTATTTCATTCAACAATATTGGTTTACGCATAAATTGGGAGTTTCCTACAGTACAAAGATTGAGCAATATAAAAAACAAACAAATCCAACTAAAAGTCCTGTCATTGAATCAAAAACATGCTGAAAACGAAATAGAAACACATAAAAGACAATTGCAAACAGAATTGGAAAAAGCACAAATGCAATTTAAGAATTTTACTGAAATCAGTGCCCTTGAAGAAGATTCATACCAAAAATATTTACTGCAATATCAAGAAAATGTATTAGCACTAGATAGGTTGTTAACCGCACAAAACAAAATGCTAAACAGCCAACTGAACACTGCTATCGCCCGAGTAAAAAAAGCATATGCAACGCAAAGAATTAAAATCAACAATCAGTACTAAGTTTAATATTTTTATGAAATATATAATCTTATTTTTTACAATTGCATGTATAACTGCCTGTAAAAATGACAATTTAACAGAGATCCAACCCTTCTATCAAGACATCCGTGAATGGGTTTTTGCACCTGGACAATTGGAATGGGATGACATCTATAATCTTACTGCACAAAACGATGGGATTTTAACTGATGCAAATACAGAAATTGGCACCATCGTAAATCCGGGTCAAATCATTGCTACAATAAGTAACCCATCAAGCGTTGTGAATACTAATACGGCAAAAGATCAATTGAAAATAGCCGAAAAAAATCTTAGTAAAGATGCGCCCGCTCTTCAGCAATTAAAACAATCCATCACCTTTGCAGAAGAAAAACTTCAACAGGCCAATTTACAAGCAGAGCGGTATGAAAGGCTGTACAAAAGTGAAAGTATTTCAAAATTAGAGTATGAAAATGCGATGCTTGATTTACAAAACAGCCAAACCAATTTGAATGCTTTGAAGCATCAATATAACGTTTTAATGCAGCAAGCAACACAACAAAAAATAATTAACGAAGGCCAGTATAATAATAATGCAATCATCCAAACCAACAACCAAATAAAAGCGATCAAAGCAGGTAAAATCATAAACAAACTCAAAGGAACAGGCGATTTTGTTAGAAGGGGAGAGGTTATTGCCGTAGTTGCAAATCCTTCAAAAATCAAAGTGATGTTATCTTTAGATGAGAAACATGTACATCGAGTACAGAAAGGGCAAATTGTACAAATCCAATTAAACACAAATAAATCAAATATATATAACGGTCAGGTAGAAGAGATTCAGTCATCTTTTGACGATAAAAATCATTCTTTTGTATGTAAGGTCTTTTTTACGGACAGTATTCCTTCGACATTAAACATATATGGTACACCTTTAGAAGCCAATATATTAGTCGGTGAGAAAAAAAATGCCTTACTTATACCACGTAGTTATATGGGATATGGCCATAAAGTGAAGTTTAAAGGCCAGGACAGTCTGACTGTCATTACTCCCGGCATTATTTCAACAGATTATGTTGAAATCCTTGAGGGACTTACCACAGATGATATTCTGATACCTATAAGACCATGACATGAAAAACATCAATACTGATATTGCCATTACCTATCTGATTGTAAGTAAAAAATTTACACTTGTTGCAGTTTTGGGTGTGTTATTAGGTATGTCCCTTTACATATTTATGAATAGTATGTTGGTAGGTTTTGACAGGGTTTCTAATGATTCGATTTTCAAAAATTCACCCCATATTCGCATATTTAAAGATGGAGCAATCAGTCAACCGTTACAACAGTCAGATCAAATAAAGGACATCATCATCAATCCAAAAATTGTACCGGCAACCAACAATATAGAAAACCCATACGAGATCATACAACTCATTAAAAACGAAACATTTGTAACAAATGTTTCGCCTCAGATAACCACAACTTTATTTTATAACATTGGGCTACTTCAGGTAACCGGTACCGTAACAGGTATTATTCCCAATCAAGCCAACGAAATGTTTGACATCCAAACCAACGTCGTAGAAGGCCAAATTGAGGATTTGACCGACAATGTCAATGCGATAGCTATTGGTAAAGGTATCGCTCAAAATTTCAGTCTTGGCATAGGTGACAATATAAATATCACCTCATCAAAAGGCGTCAATAAAAGCATGAAAGTCGTTGCAATATTCAAGACGAATAATAGTAAATTAGATGACACTAAATCTTATGTCAATCTAAATACCGCACAGCAATTGTTAATGGAAAGCAATACTTATATTACGGATATTAATGTCAATATCAAAGATCCGGAGATAGCAACTGAAAAAGGAAAAATCTTAAGTAATATCACAGGTTACCAATCCGAAAGTTGGCTTGAGGCCAATGAATCCCTCATGGCAGCATTTACAATGCGTAGGTTAGTCATAAAGATTATTTCATTTATCTTACTCATCGTAGCGGGATTTGGCATCTACAACATTCTGAATATGACGGTATCTCAAAAAATCAACGACATCGCCATTCTAAAGGCAATAGGATTTAAAGGTAAGGATGTCGTGATGATATTTTTGACACAGGCACTTTCAATCGGTGCCATGGGCATCATAGGCGGTATCGTTCTCGACATTGCGCTAATAGCCTTATTACAAAAAGTATATATAGGAGGAGATATCGGATACTTTCCTGTTGGGTTCGAAGCAGGTAAATTCATTCAAGGAATTGTAATTGGCGGAATAATTATTTTCTTTGCTGGTTATATTCCTGCAAAAAAAGCAGCTAATGTTGATCCAATTTCTATATTTAGAAAATAATAAACTATGAATATCTTAGAAGTTCAGCATATATCCAAATACTATTACAACCCTGTTCCATTTCAGGTACTTGAGGATATAACTTTTACAGTAAATAAGGGTCAGTTGCTAAGTTTAATAGGAAAGTCAGGTAGTGGAAAATCTACTTTGTTATATATTTTATCTACCATGGATACGGATTATACAGGAAAATTATGGATAGATGATGAATTAATCACCGGGCAGTCCAATGATGAATTAGCAAAATTGAGGAATGAAAAAATAGGTTTTGTATTTCAGTTTCATTACCTACTTCAGGAATTCAGTTGCATTAAAAATGTAATGATTCCGGCGCTCAAATTAGGGAAATATTCGGTAGAGGAAATTGAATATAAAGCGCTGGCGAAGCTAGAGATGCTCGGGATTAAGGATCAAGCCCTAAAACCTGCTAATAGACTTTCTGGCGGACAGCAGCAGCGCGTCGCAATAGCAAGAGCGCTCATCAACGATCCACATATCATCATGTGTGATGAGCCGACAGGCAACCTCGACACTAAAAACACGGCACTTGTTTTTGATATTTTCAGGCAATTAACTTCAGAATTGGGGCAAACGATTATAACGGTAACCCACGATGAATCTTTTGCAAAAAATAGTGATAGAATTATAGAAGTCGTTGATGGTCAACTTTTATTATAAAAGATTCTAATCATAATCTAAGTAAAAATAAGATGTAAGATCTATAACTTAAAACAGTCATTTGAAAACTTAAATATAGGTTATTTTGCGATGATTTCTTGTACAACGGGTTTACCCGCTACTTCAATAAGCGTATCCATCTTAAAGACAGCATGATAAGTAACGTCTCCGTTTTCACTAAACTTTTTAAGTAATCCGTTGCGAATACCATCTTTGTAGGTGGAAATATATTTAATAGAACCGTCCTCATAATATAAAGTATCGCCACCATTTTTATTTCCATTTAACAGATACATTACTTCTTTGACTTGGCCATCTCTATAATAAAATATGGTTTTACCTTCTTCAACATCGTTGACAAAGTTTCTTTCACAAAGAACTTCACCGGTGTGATAATATTCGAAATATTTTCCTTCTTTTTTACCATCAACTAATGTGTATTTACGCGACACCTGCCCATCTTCATAGTAATCTTCTATTTCTTCAACTTCAGGAACATTTGGTATTTCTTTACCGGCATTTTTACAGGAATACGAAAGCGCAACCATTGATATTAATGACAACTGTAAGACTACAATTAAATACTTTTTCATGATTATATTATTATGGAAATATTTGACAAAGATACGATATATAATACTCATTAATAAAAAAAGGGTCTCAAAAGACCCTTTTTTTATTAAATCTAATAATTTTCTAATAGATTATTTTTTCCAAGGAAGTGCATTTACAGCATTTCCTATTTTTGCTCCATATTGAAGTGCTTCGTCATTATCGACTCTAAAGTGAACACCTAAAGTTACTCTTGACCATGCAATTTCATTGGCCATTTGCTTAAAGCTGTTAAATGTTCTAGGTGTACCTAAAAATTCGCCTCTATTCTCGTGACATCTGTCCGTCATACTATAAGAATATCCAAAAATGCTGGATAATACTTCTGAAGCTGATCCTGCAAATGTAGAGTGTCCTGATGGATGCGCAGGGAAAGGAGGAGAGATTCCTACTTCTTGCGTCAATGGGTTATTAAGTATCGGCTCAAATGTAGGGTCTATATTTCTTTGAATATACGTCTCAGGTCTCATCAAATTGTAGTGATATTTTGAATTCCAAGCACCTACAGCCGAGTCGTTTAATGCCATTCCAATCTTAGCACTTGTCACTACTGCTGTCTCAAGATTCGTTTTTTCTTTTACAAAAACCTGATCTGCAATTGCAATCCATCTTGTTGGTGGGCTAAATGTAACATCTAATAAGTCATCACTCCAAAACTCACCAATCCACTTAGATGTATATGATTTTTCTGCTGTTTGTTGATCCATCACTTCTAATGCCTGTAGATAAAGGCCTTTTCCTGGCTCTTCTGTATATTTCCCTACATAATCAGTGTATGGTTTACATAATTTTAAATCTTCGCCTATTGCAAATGTACGGCATTTACCACCTAAAGCATATAATCCATCACCCGGTCCAGGGAATGTAGGCACCCATGCACCAGGCTCGTTTACTCTTTCCTGCCATGTATTTCCTTTGAATGGGTCATTGTATAATTCAAATCCGATGGCATCGGTTCTATACCAATCCCAAACTGCAGCAGCCACAGCTACACCATGATTTTTTGATCGTACATATACTTCCTGACTTACTTCACTTTGAAACGCTTTTTCAAATCTGTCATTCAATGTCTTTATATTTGCATAGTACTTTTGATCAACTGTAGGAAAAAATCTACTGAATAAATAATTATTTACAGCATTAATAACTGTAGGCCAATGGTATTCTTGATTTGTAAAAGCTTTAGGTATGTTTAATTCCCCATATAAAGGTGCCAATGACTTATACTCCGGCATACCTGTTACTGTAGCTTCATAATTAGCAAATCCGATATAACCTAAGGACATAGCTGTACCAACCGGTCTGAAACCTTCTGCATAGCGCTCTAATACAGTGTATAATTCGTTCCAATCATGTACAACGGTGTAGTCGTAATCTGCTACTTTTTTGAATTCATTTGTTGTTTCATCAGTGATGTCACGCTTACAGGAAGCAATAGTCAAAGAAATTAAAAGGAGGCCAAAAACCACCCTGATTAAACTTTTCATTTCAAACAAAATTTTTAGATTTTTTATAAATTAAATCAACTTAAATATCCTTTACGGACGAAATTGCAGCACAAAGCTATTAAATTATTATGTAGCTGACCAAATAAACGACATCAAATTACCAATCAATTTTACTTATAATCGACATATAATTATTTTTATTAAATATATTTTATCTCAACAAACACACTAATTTCGCAATTTATAACTTAGTAAATATCATAATTTCAAATATTTTTCACAATAAACAGAGATATTTAAATTAAAATATCCTTACACAAATTGACCGAATAGATGAAGAACTTCTGAATTTTATGATGCTATATTCGCATTCGATTATTTTAAAATAGCAAAATCGACCATTAAAAGTAAATACAACCTAATAATATACATTTTAATTAAAACAAGTTATCGAATTAAAAAATTTATTTGAATCGTATTACAATATATTACAGTCATCTATTGACTATTTTTATAAACAAATGACTACCTTGATGTATGAAATAAAAAAAGAGACCCAAATTGGATCTCTTTTTTTACTATATAGATTTTTTAAAATATTATTTTTTCCAAGGTAATGTATTGACAGCTTTGCCAATTTTAGCCCCATAACTTACACCTTCTTCACAATCAACTCTAAAGTGAACTCCAAGAAGAACTCTTGACCAACCATTTTCATTGGCCATTTGATGAAAACTGTTAAATGTTCTAGGTGTACCTAAAAAATCACCTCTGTTCTCGTGACATCTGTCCGTCAAACTATATGAATACCCAAATATACTTGATAAAATCTCTGCTGCAGCACCACCAAATGTTGAGTGACCTGATGGGTGTGCAGGAAATGGTGGTGAAATTCCTGCTTCATTAGTAATTGGATTATAGAGTATCGGCTCAAATGTAGGGTCTATATTTCTTTGAATATACGTCTCAGGTCGCATCAAGTTGTAATGATATTTTGAGTTCCAAGCACCAACACCAGAATCATTAATTGCCAAGCCCAATTTTGCACTTGTCAGAACTGCTATCTCTAAACTAGATTTTTCTTTCGCAAAAACCTGATTAGCGATAGCTAACCATCTTGAAGGTGGACTAAAAGTTACATCTAATAAGTCATCACTCCAAAACTCCCCTACCCATTTAGAAACATAAGTTTTCTCAGCTGTCTGTTGGTCCATTACTTCTAGTGCATGAAGATATATACCTTTTCCAGGTTCTTCTGTATATTTTCCTACATAATCACTATAAGGCTTACATAATTTTAAATCTTCGCCTATTGCAAAAGTACGACATTTACCTCCTAAAGGATACAAACCATCACCAGGTCCAGGGAATGTAGGTACCCAAGCGCCAGGCTCGTTAACTCTTTCTTGCCATGTATTTCCTTTGAATGGGTCATTGTATAATTCAAATCCGATAGCATCGGTTCTATACCAATCCCAAACTGCTGCAGCCACAGCTACACCATGATTTTTAGATCTTACATATACTTCCTGACTTACTTCACTTTGAAACTCTTTTTCAAATCTGTCATTTAAAGACTTTACTTTTGAAAAATGAATTTGATTAACCTTAGGAAAAAATCTACTAAATAAATAGTTATTAACTGAATTGACAACTGTTGGCCAGTGATACTCTTGATTTGTAAAAGCTTTTGGTATGTTTAATTCCCCATATAAAGGTGATAATGATTTATACTCTGGCATACCAGTTACGGTAGCTTCATAATTTGCTAATCCAATATAACCTAATGCCATTGATGTCCCTACTGGTCTAAATCCTTCTGCATAGCGGTCCATAACCAGAAACAATTCATTCCAGGCATGTACCACGCTATTATCATAATCTGCCACTTTCTTAAATTCATTGGTAGTATCATCAACTGAGTCACGTTTACATGAAGTCAGTAGTAAACTTACGAGGACAAAACAAAACGACAGCATCAAAAATTTTCTCATCACTAATTTCAAATTTTAATTTTTAATAATTTTTTAAATCAAAAACAATACAACTCCACAACAACCAATTGATTATTTACAAAAATTGCGCGACAAAGATAATGCATGTAATTTATATATCAAAATATTTTAACAAACAAAATAAAATATTTACACATAAAGACAACCATTTTATGTAAATTTATGAAAAACAAGATATTAAGAATTACAGCGTTTAAATTTTAATTATTGTGTCGTAAATGTGGGCTTAATATCTTAATTTTGTGACTTAATTTTAAATTCTATTATGGATTTTTTTAAAGATATCCGCGCAGATATAAGTAAAGCGATTGACACATTATTTCAGATCAATATTAATCCCGAATCGATTACACTAAATGAGACAAGAAAGGAATTTAATGGTGACTATACTTATGTAGTTTTTCCTTTAGTCAAGGAGTTAAAGCGAAAACCAGCAGATATTGGTAATGAAATTGGCCAATGGTTATTAGAAAACGCATCTAATATTACCGGTTTTGAGACCGTGCAAGGTTTTTTGAATCTTACACTTAATGATGCATTTTGGACTAAATCATTAGAAGTCATAATAAAAGAAGCAAAATTTGGCTATCATCAATCTACAAATCAAAAGGTTCTAGTTGAATTTGCCTCACCAAACACGAATAAACCCCTGCACTTGGGCCATATAAGAAATATTCTTTTAGGCTGGTCATGTAGTAAAATCCTTATCGCAAATGGCTACAAAGTTATCAATACGCAAGTTGTCAATGACAGAGGAATTGCAATATGTAAAAGTATGCTCGCATGGGAAAAATTTGGTAAAAGCAAAACACCCGAATCTACATCCATCAAAGGCGACCACTTTGTTGGGGACTATTATGTAGCCTTTGAACAAGCATTTGTTGAAGAGTATAAAACATTTCAAGCTAGTCCAAAAGGTAACGAACTTTATCAAAATTCCGGCACTAAAGACAGTAAGGAAGACTTCTTCAAAAAATATAAAAACACTTATTTTAACGAATATAGCGCATTAGGTGCAGAGGCACGTGCAATGCTGGTTAAATGGGAAAATGGCGATTCGGAAACAATGGCACTTTGGCGTCAGATGAATCAATGGGTATATGACGGCTTTGATGTAACATACAAAAAGCTGGGAGTTCGTTTTGACAGCACATACTTCGAATCAAATACTTACCTTCTCGGCAAAAAAGTTGTGGAAGAAGGTCTCGAAAAAGGTGTATTTTATAAAAAAGACGATGGTTCCGTTTGGATAGACCTTGAAGATGCAGGCATGGATCATAAATTAGTCTTGCGTAGCGACGGTACCTCTGTTTATATCACACAAGATATTGGAACCGCTCAACAAAGATATGCCGACTTTAAAATGGATAAGATGGTTTATACCGTTGCAGATGAGCAAGACTACCATTTTAAAGTTTTATTTGAAATAGCAAAAAGAATGGGTGAACCCTATGCTGATGGTTTATATCACTTGTCATATGGCATGGTCGAGCTACCTTCTGGAAAGATGAAATCCAGAGAAGGGACTGTTGTCGATGCAGATGACATCATAGCTGAAGTCATTGAAGAAGCGCGTCTATTATCGGCTGAACGAGGTGAAATTGAATCTCTACCAAAAGAAAAACAAGAAGAAATCCTTAGTATGATTGGACTTGGAGCCCTGAAGTTTTTTATCATTAAAGTTCAACCTCAAAAGCGTATGGTTTTTGATCCTAGAGAATCCGTAGATATGCAAGGACAGACAGGTCCGTATATCCAAAATGCATTTGTTCGCATTCAGTCTGTCAAAAGAAGAGCTGCTAATAGTTTGCAAAGTGATTGGAGCGATTATCATTCCCCTAATGAATTTGAAAAGGCACTCCTCAAGCAGATTATTGACTTCCCAGAGGTAGTTAGCGAAGCGGGCAAACAACTTGACCCTTCGACTATAGCCAATTATGCATATGCATTGGCCAAAGACTACCATAGGTTTTACCATGAAGTTAGAATTCTTAATGCCGAAACAGAAAGTGCACGTGCCTTCAGAACGATATTGAGTGACCGTGTGGGTTACGTGTTGTTAACGGCTTTTGATTTATTGGGCATTGATATGCCTGAACGTATGTAATATTTTTAGTTTAAATCTAATAGAACAGAATAAATCATGACAGAGGATAAAAGAGAATCCCTTAATTTTATAGAACAAATCATTGAAGAAGATTTAAAAAATGGCAAACATAATGGCCGTATTTTAACAAGATTTCCACCAGAACCTAATGGTTATTTGCATATAGGCCATGCCAAAGCTATTTGCATTAATTTTGAAATTGCAAAAAAATATGGTGGAAGTACCAACTTAAGATTTGATGATACTAATCCGACTACTGAAGACACTGAATATGTTGATAGTATTCAAAAAGACATAAAATGGTTGGGCTTTGAATGGAATAACAAGCCATTGTATGCCTCTAATTATTTTGACACCTTGTATGCATATGCAGTCAAGTTGATTAAAAAAGGACTTGCTTATGTAGATGACAGCACTCCAGAGCAAATTGCCGAAATGAAAGGCACCCCATCAGAACCAGGAAAAGACAGTCCGTATAAATCGCGTTCGATCGAAGAGAACTTAGACTTGTTTGAACGCATGAAAAATGGTGAATTCCCTGACGGTTCGAGAGTTTTAAGAGCCAATGTCGATATGGCATCACCTAATATGCTCATGCGTGACCCTATTATCTACAGAATAAAAAAGGAACACCACCACCGTACTGGTGACTCATGGTGTATTTATCCAATGTACGATTTTGCACATGGGCAGTCTGACTCTATAGAAGAAATCACCCACTCGCTTTGTTCGTTAGAATTTATACACCACCGTCCATTGTACGACTGGTTTATTGAAAAATTAGAAATTTTCCCAAGTCGTCAGATTGAGTTTGCTCGAATGAATGTTGAATACATGATTACATCAAAACGACGCTTGCTCAAATTAGTCAATGACCACTATGTCTCAGGTTGGGATGACCCAAGGATGCCTACAATATCAGGTATGAGAAGACGAGGTTATCCAGCAGTTGCAATTCGAACTTTTTGTGACAAAGCCGGGGTTGCCAAACGCGAAAACACTATCGAAATTAATCTTTTAGACGCATGTGTACGTGAAGAATTGAATAAAGTAGCGCTCAGAGCCATGGTCGTCCTCGATCCGGTAAAAGTCGTAATCACTAATTATCCAGAAGACCAATCCGAAATGCTTAAAGGGGAAAACAATCCTGAAGATTTAAATGCCGGTTATCGTCAAATTCCTTTTGGTCGAGAAATTTTTATCGAACGGGAAGACTTCATGGAACAAGCACCTCCAAAATTTTTCCGAATGACGCTCAACGCAGACGTTCGTCTAAAACACGCTTATATCCTACATTGTACACACGTAGATAAAGATGAAGCTGGTAATATAAATACGATATATGCAACTTATTACCCAAATAGTAAATCAGGAGAAGATGTATCAGGTATCAAACCTAAAGGTACGTTACATTGGGTAAGTGCAACTGATAATGTAAATGCTGAGGTGCGGTTATATGATCGGTTGTTTACTGTTCCAGATCCAGTTGGAAATGGGGAAGTTGACTTTTTAGAATATTACAATAAGGAATCTTTAAAGGTTATTTCCAATGCCAAAGCAGAAATTGCACTAGCAGATTCTAAACCGGGTACCCAATACCAGTTTTTAAGACAGGGCTATTTCTGCACAGATGACAATTCAAATGAAAGTCACCTTATCTTTAATAAGACGGTAGGTTTGAAGGAGAGCTTTAGCAAAGTGGTTAAGAAATAAGTTACTTTATCCCCAAAATACGACTGTTTATATCTATAATTTTATAAATAGGTATACCTTTTTATAATTTTGGCAAGAATATTGGTAATATATAATTATTAATCACAATATGTTTTGTCGGAGATTGATAATTAATGATAATTAACCGATAGACATATTATGTAATCATAATGCATAAATATTGTTTTTGTGGATCAAAACACCCCTTCTTATAAAGTTCTACAGCCGTTGATATTAGCAGCTACGATAGCTGTAGGTATGATGTTTGGTTATAAGCTCAATGAAAAGCCGGAGATCAATTTAGTTTCAAAACACGATTTCCCGAAGGACAGTATTAATTATACGGGTCGGGTCGAAGAACTTATCCGGTTTATCGAGACGAAATATGTCGATACGATTCATCAAGAAAAACTTTTAGATGCCGCAGTCCAAGCGGTTCTAGCAAAACTGGATCCACATTCAGTATATATGAATCCAACAGAAACTAGTGATCAAAATGATGAAATGAATGGTAAATATTATGGTATCGGTGTAGAAAATTATTTTATTGACGATACCGTTCGAATTTCAAAAGTCATCGAAGGCGGTCCTGCCTTTCAAGCTGGTCTCAGGGTTTTTGATAAAATGGTCATGATAGATGGAGACACGGTAGCTGGCAAAAAATTATCGTATGAATCCATCCGAAAAAAGTTAAAGAAGAAACAAGGTCATGATGTCGTTATTAAAATTATGCGCAATGGCAAACTTCAAGATGTTACTATTCAAGTTGGTGAAGTCAAGGTCCGTACCGTTCATTCTACTTTAATTCCTGAAATTGAAACCGCCTTAATTCGAATAGATAAGTTTGGAACGAATACGTATAAGGAATTTATGGAAGAGGTCGAAAAATGGTTTGGCCCTAATAAAGCTAAAAATGTCATTTTAGACCTACGAAATAATCCAGGTGGTTATCTTCCTGAAGCCATAAACATCTTAAGTCAGATATTTAAAGAAAAAGACAAATTACTTTTATATACAGTTGGAAAAAGTGGAAAACGCAACGAATACAAGTCAACAGGCAAATATTTCTTCAATATTGAGCAAGTAGTAGTACTTATTAATGAGGAATCAGCATCTGCTAGCGAAATCATAGCGGGAGCTTTACAAGATTTAGATAGAGGTATTATAATCGGACGTAGATCCTTTGGCAAAGGTCTTGTTCAAGAACAATATCCACTCAATAATGGTGGCGCAATACGACTGACTGTTTCCAGATATTATACTCCTTCAGGTAGATCCATCCAAAAAGATTATTCAAATCCAAATATTTATGCTATGGATACTGAAGATAGTTACGCCCATTTTGAAGATACTACGTCATCTAAAAAAGATGTAAAATACTATACTAAAATTTTTAAGCGCGAAGTTCCGGGTGGTGGTGGAATCACCCCTGACATTTTTATCGGAAACAAATCCACCAAACAAGATTCCATTTCTTCAGAAGCATATCAATTATTACCAGAATTTGCGTTTAAATACCTTTCCCAAAATCCAGAATTATTGAAAGCCGGCATCAATGCTGTTCATGACAATGAAAAATACAAAGCAGCTTTTGAGGTGTATATGACTTCTCGTTTAGGTGCTGATTTTGTCAAAAAAAATAAACATCAGGCTTCAATACATTTTGAAGAATTTAAAGACCAAATTGAACGAATCCTATTAAAAATTAATGATTACGACACATCTACTTTTAGCAAGGAGGATAAATTTATTCAAACAGCGATTTCTACAATTAAGGATAATAAAAGTCCTAAAGCGTTTACACCTTTACATTAAGTAGCAATAAAAAAGTGTGTATCACGAATCAAAACGTAATACACACTTACTATGAAACAGTTTAATTTTTCTTTAAGCTATATCAATATTAATTAAAATTTATACCCTAAGGATATCTGAAATACACGGTGATTCACTTTTTCGCCGTTATTTGTATCTGTAGCTAAATTAGCTAATCCTAAATTGTAAGTAGCACCTATTGTAATTTTTTTCAATTCTATTCCTGCACCTACGGAAACCCCATAATCCAATCTCTTTAAATCATCTTCTTCATTAGAACCAAATTTAATATCATCCACATTAGAGTATTCCTCATCCATAAATTTTCCTTCCGTCTTTATTTTTCCTACTAATCCGATACCGACATATGGTCCAGCTAGTGCATATATGTTCAAACCTTCTGACGAACCAAAATTAGCTTTTAAATGTAATGGAATATCGAGATAATGCAAGTTCATTTTTGAAGTGATGTCTACAACACTATTCAGCTCTTCAAACTTCATTCCTTTCGTTGATAATAATGCACCTGTCTGAAAAGAAAATAAATTGTTTATAGGAAATTCAGCAGTAAGACCGGCATGAAAACCCAATAAAGGGTCAAAATCTTCACTTAAATCTTCCTCATTTTCTTTAAGTATAATTTTGGCACTATTCAAACCACCTTTTATTCCAAATGTCTGTGCATACAAACTGGATGTAAAAGATATACCCAAAACTGCAATAAATAATTTTAATACGTTTTTCATAATATTGAAATTTTAAATTTAAAAATATAAATAATTCTTTTTAATCCCCTTAAACAAACAAAACACAATTCGGCAAGTTAACAAGAAGATTAATTAACCATGTGCAAATAAAAACATATTTTCATGTGTAAGTGACTTTACACGAAATATTTTTCAATATTTAAAAAAAAAATCAAAATAAATTATTCCAATACAAACATCAAGACTAAAGCAATCATTATCCAAATAAAATAAATGGATGAAAACATTATTAATACGATATTCAAATAATTATTCAAGTACTTTTATCATTGTAAAACGAATCTATTTTTTTATTGTTGATAAAATAGAATTGTGCCAATGCTGAAGCATGTAATCATTAAAAATATGGACAACTTGAATATATCAAATATTAAAGCGGTATTTTTGGATATCGGTGGTGTTTTTTTGACCAATGGCTGGGATCAAAAATCAAGAAGGAAGGCTGCCGAACACTTTAATCTAGATTTTGATGAAATGGAAATGCAGCATAATTTCATTTTTAATGTATTTGAGATTGGCAATATATCATTAGATGAATACTTAGAAATCGCAGTTTTCTATAAATCGCGGGATTTTAATAAAGATGCTTTTAAAAATTTCATGTATCAACAATCGCTGGAGTTACCTCAAATGCTATCTTGGGCTAAAACATGGAAGAAAAAGATGAACCTACCTGTATTCGCCGTTAATAACGAAGGAAAAGAACTCAATGACTACCGTATAAAAACATATAACCTACATCAACTATTTGACGGTTTTTTTTCATCTTGCTCAGTTGGTGTAAGAAAACCAGATCCCCGTATATTTCATATCGCATTAAAAATTGCACATATCAACCCGGAAGAATGTCTTTATTTTGACGATAGAATGATTCTGGTTGATACCGCTAAAAGAGTTGGGATTCAGGCTTTCAGACATTCACATTTTGAAGAAACAAAAACTATATTGGAAAAACTTATCTAAAGAGAAACGTACTAAGTATTATCTTTTTCAATCAAAAAAAACTAATTTTGTGATATTCTTCAGTGCTGTTATAATCGAAGCGCTGTTAGTCAATCAAACAAAACACATTATGGACGAAACCGTTTTAAACTAAAAGAATATGTTTCCAACGATAAATGCACCTGAAACCAAAGCTTGGAAAGCGCTAGCCGAACACTTTATTCAAATGAAGGATGTACATATGAAGGACTTTTTTGCTCAAGATCCACAAAGGTTTGAAAAAATGTCCTTACAATTGAATGAAATCCTTTTCGACTATTCCAAAAATCTAGTTTCAAAGGAAACGATGGAAAAACTTTTTCAATTAGCACGAGAATGCAAACTTGAAGAAGCAATCAAAGCAATGTTTAGTGGCGAAAAGATTAATCTAACTGAAGACCGAGCAGTACTTCATACTGCATTGAGAAGTTTTTCAAAAGAACCAGTTATTATTGATGGCAAAGATGTCATGGTCGATATAGAAACCGCGCGACAAAAAATGAAAGATTTTTGTCACAAAATACATAGTGGTACCTGGACAGGTTATACTGGAAAAAAAATAAAATATATCGTAAATATTGGTATAGGAGGTAGTGATTTAGGCCCGGTCATGGTTACTGAAGCGCTTAAACCCTATTGGATCGATGGTATATCTGTCTTTTTTGTTTCCAATATTGATGGTACACATATCGCAGAAACCCTTAAAGTAGTCAATCCCGAAGAAACCTTATTTACCATTGCCTCTAAAACATTTACTACACAAGAAACCATGACAAACGCACTTACTGCTAGAGCCTGGTTTTTGAAGACAGCAAAAAATGAAAATTTCATAAAGCAACATTTTGTTGCCTTATCGACAAATAAAACTGCTGTAGTGCAATTTGCAATTGACCCCGACAATATGTTTGAATTTTGGGATTGGGTCGGAGGTCGTTATAGTTTATGGAGTAGCATCGGCCTTTCTATCGCATTGACCATAGGGTATGACCATTTTGAGCAACTTTTAAAAGGTGCTGAATCCGTGGATATCCATTTTAAAAATACAGATTTTTCCGCTAATATTCCTGTTATAATGGCCTTAATCGGAATTTGGTACACCAATTTCTTTGATACCACAACTGAAGCTATATTACCTTATGACCAGTATATGCACCGATTTCCAGCCTATTTGCAACAAAGTAACATGGAAAGTAATGGCAAGTATGTGGACAGAAATGGCAATGTAGTTAACATCTCAACAGGTCCAGTCATTTGGGGTGAACCCGGCACGAATGGACAACATGCTTTTTATCAACTCATCCACCAGGGAACACATATTGTGCCATGTGATTTTATAGCATCTGCTAACAGTCACAACCCAATAGGAAACCATCATATGATGCTGATTTCAAACTTTTTTGCACAAACAGAAGCACTTATGAATGGTAAATCACACGAAGAAGTTTGCTCTGAATTAAAAGAGATGAATATGGACAACGAACAAATTTATCGATTGACTCCATTTAAAGTTTTTACTGGAAATAAGCCAAGTAATTCATTTTTGTTAAAGGAAATCACACCTTTTAATTTGGGCGCCTTGACTGCATTATACGAACACAAGATTTTTGTTCAAGGAGTACTATGGAATATTTTTAGTTTTGACCAATGGGGTGTAGAATTAGGAAAGCAGTTAGCCAATAGAGTACTTCCAGAACTCATTAATAATGAAGAGATTAATTCACATGATGCTTCCACAAACGGATTGATAAATACCTATAAAAAGTGGCGCAATTCAAACCATTAAATAAGGAAAAGTACCTGACAATAGCTCACAATTTAGTATAGTAATTTACCTCATGGTATTTTTTTAGTTATTTTTATACAAAAGTTGAAGTAAGTATATAACTTTTATCTTCTGGAAGTGTTATACATATTCCCAACAATGAGATGTGCGATAAAACGCACATATTCCCTGTTATGCTAGATACAGTCAAACAAAATATCATCAATATATTAAAGGAAGGTCAGTCTTATACTGATTTGGAATTAGCAAAAGCTACCAATACCCCTGCAAATATCATAGACCAACATCTGCTTAATTTACTTGATAAAGGTATCATTACTGAAGAAAGGCGAGATGATATCAGGCATTTTAAACTCATCAAATTGACCAAAGCGGACATTTTAATGCACAATATTGATGAAACGCCCATATTCTATGTAGAAAAAAATCATACAAAAGGTGAAGATTTTAAATATTGTCGTTCGTGTTACAGTCATCTCGCTGGATATGTTGGTGTATTGATTACCTCAAAATTGGTCGAAAAAGCCTATATCCATTTAAATGTTGACCACTATGATATTACACCAGAAGGCAGACGATTTTTCGAAAGTATCGATATAGATATTATTGAGTTGCAACAAAAGAAAAAACTATGTGCTAAAACTTGCTTTGACTGGACCGAACAAACTTTTCATATAGGTGGGCCATTGGGTTCCGCAATATTTAATCAGTGCCTGAAATCTGGATGGATTCAAAAACAAGCCAGTTCGCGTGTGATCACATTTACCGAAAAGGGTAAAACAGCATTAAAACGCATTCTAGATATTACGCTTTAATATACAATTATGTAATTATAGCGAATCAAAATACATCAGATTTTTAAACTGATTAAAGCGCGCTTTAATTTCAGCCCAGGTCAATGATTTAAGTCGATTAAGACTAAAGTCTTCTACACAAAAAGAGGCCATCGCTGATCCAGCTATAATAGCGCGTTTCATATTGCTCATGCTGATATCATCCGAACTCGCCAAAAAGCCCATTAGGCCGCCTGCGAAAGTATCACCCGCACCTGTAGGATCTACAACCCGACTCAACGGTAAGGCAGGAGCATAAAACATATCGTCAGAAGAAAACAGTAAAGCACCGTGTTCCCCTTTTTTAATTACTAAATATTTGACACCCATTTCATGAATCACCTGTGACGCTTTCACTAAAGAATTTTCACCAGAAAGTTGCTTCGCTTCTTCATCATTGATTGTGAGTAAGTCGATGCGTGAAATCACATGTCGTAATTCGTCCATAGCGCTGTCCATCCAATAATTCATCGTATCTAAGGCGATAAGCTTTTGACTTCCGTCCAATTGATCAAGAACATCATTTTGTATGGAAGGTGTCAAATTGCCCAACATAACATATTTAGCAGATCGAGAAGATTCTGGCAATACCGGTTTAAAGTCTGCAAGCACATTCAAATCCGTAATAAGCGTATCTCTGTTATTCATATTTTCATGATAACGACCCGCCCAAAAGAAGGATTTTCCATCTTTGATGACATCAAGGCCATCTAAATTGACTCCTCTTTCCTTGAGGCTATCCAACTCTGCTGTAGGAAAATCATCCCCAACTATAGACACTAAATGAATATGCTCTGTAAAATAGGATGCTGCCCAGCTAATATACGTACAAGCTCCACCAATTACTTTGTCTGCATTGCCATATGGCGTTTCTATACTGTCAAAGGCGACAGTTCCAACTGTTAAAAGACTCATAGATTATTTATCAGGTTTTTGCCACGCAAAGATAACATTTCAGGTTGTCTTAGACGAATTATAGATATGAAGAATTGAATATTATGTAATTATATCCCAAAAATCCGATTTATTATTTGAAAGGAAAACATACCCGTATCTTTGTAAATCCGATACTGAAAATATGCTTCCATACCGATCAAAAGTAAAATAGCACCTATCAGTAATCCTGTACGTAAAAGAATAAATGGAGCAAAATAATACTGAAATAATGGCTCAAGTAAGATGCGAGCAACCGTAATACCCAAAATTACAATAAATGATGCTATCACCATTGCTTTCATCGAAAGATAAATATCCTTGTGGATTTTTCTAAGACAAATTCCGTAAAGTCCCAAATAGTAAGGATTGGATTTGTCGATGTTGATTAACTGCTTAAGTATGATACCTGCCATTTCATATTGATGCAATTGATAAAGACAGGCTGCTTTTCTAAATAATAATTCCTTGTAAATGTCAACTCCTCTGCATTCAATGATATTTTCGATGATAACCAATTCAATGAACCCATCTACTTTATTGAGAAAACGCTCATATCTGCCGATTTCAAACAGACAAAACAAATAATCAATATCAATTTCAAACTTATCTTCAAATATCAAATTAGCAATTTGATCTACATTTTCTTCATAAAGCTTCACCTTATCCCTATACGCAGCCGCATCAAGCTTAAAATAGTCCCAATATATAGGTCTGTGTTTCATGATTATCACTCAATATACAATGCCCTTTACAAACTACAACAAAATTAAACACGAATTGATTAACTTGTTTATACATTTGAGATAAAATTATTATCCTTAAAACGAAACTAAAATACGTGTATATTAAACCGATTAGAAGCAGTGTAACTTACATATTATTTAAAGCAAGCAAATTTACAATTCGATTTCCTTTAGCTTTTATTAATGATGAATTCGATTAACTTTGCATTTATAAATCTTATATATTTGTAATTTTACGATAAATAAATAATATAAATTTTTATTCCCATGATAAATTTAAATATTGATCAGGCTGTCAAAGAAAACTGCCAGTCTTGGCTTGATGGAAATTATGATGAAAGCACAAAAAAAGCATTACTTAAATTGATAAGCGATGGCGATGTAAAAGAATTGACAGATGCTTTTTATAAAAATTTAGAATTTGGAACGGGCGGCCTTCGTGGCATCATGGGACCGGGCTCTAATCGAGTCAACAAATACACTTTAGGGGCTGCAACACAAGGCTTTAGCAATTTTCTTAACAATCTACACAAGGGTCAAAAAGTAAAAGTAGCCATTGCTTACGACTCCAGAAACAATTCCAACGTTTTTGCAAATGTTGTAGCGGATGTTTTTTCGGCTAATGATATTTATGTATATTTTTTTGAAAGCTTGCGCCCTACTCCGGAATTATCTTTTGCTATCCGTGAATTAGGTTGTCAGGGCGGCGTCATACTAACAGCGTCTCACAATCCAAAAGAATACAATGGATATAAAGCATATGGTGCTGACGGAGGCCAACTTGTCTTCCCACATGATGAAGCGGTCATGGCTGAAGTTGCAAAAATAAAAACGATAGCAGATATTCAATTTAACCGCATTGAAAGCAACGTTGAAATCATAGGCAAAGCAATAGATGATAAATATTTAGATGCAATAAGTAAATTATCCCTATCTAAAGAAGCCATCCATCGCCAACGCGACTTGAAAATTGTTTATTCCCCATTGCATGGCACAGGCAGCCAAATGGTACCACCTGCGTTAAAGCGTTTTGGATTTGAGAATATTATTCTCGTGCAAGAGCAAATGTCCGCTGATGGCAATTTCCCAACTGTTATCTATCCAAATCCTGAAGAAGCAGAAGCTATGACGCTAGCGCTTGACAAGGGAGCAGCAGTCGATGCCGACATCATTATGGCTACCGATCCAGATGCAGATAGAGTTGGACTTGCGATCAAAAATCACGATGGTCAATTTGTCCTCCTCAATGGAAATCAGGCATTTTGCTTATTGACAAATTACATACTTACAGCGTATTCAAATGAGGATAAACAGGTTAAAGCTCCGTATATCATGAAAACTATTGTTACGTCATACATGATTGATGCAATCGCAGCTTCAAAAGGAGTAGCATGTTACAATGTTTTAACTGGTTTTAAGTTTATAGGCGAATATATGACCCGAAATGAAGGTCAAAAAACTTTTTTAGTCGGAGGCGAAGAAAGTTATGGATATTTAGTAGGTGATCATGCACGCGACAAAGACGCGGTTGTTTCCTGCTGTATGTTTGCCGAGATGGCTGCATGGTACAAGGACAAAGGAAGGAGCATGTTTGATGCGTTGATTGAACTTTATACGGAATTCGGTTTTTATAAAGAAAAACTCATTTCCATTACCAAAAAAGGTAAAGAAGGGTCTGAAGCAATCAATTCAATGATGATGAATTTTCGCATGCAAACACCAGAAAGATTAGGTGGAAGCCGTGTTGTCATGGTCAAAGACTACAAAAAATCTGTTTCGTTAGACACCTTGACTGGTAATATTGAAAAGATCAATTTACCACCATCCAATGTACTTCAATTCTATACAGAAGACGGGAGTATTATATCTGCAAGGCCATCCGGAACTGAACCAAAGATTAAATTTTATTGCAGTGTAAAATCCGAACTTAAGGATGCAGTTGCATTTAAAGAAACAGAGTTGGCACTCGATAAAAAATTAGAACAAATGCTTAGCGACCTCGGTATTTAATTTGTAATGTACGATTATATCATTTTAGGAATGATACTGTTGGCGATATTGGTATAAAACAAAAAATCAAGGTGTAATGACAATTGATTGTTAAAATTAAAATACTTTTGCGCTATTTATGCAACAAAACAACGACAATATATTAGCTATTGACATTGGTAATTCCAATATTGTCATTGCAATTTATAAGGCAGGAAGTTGGTCTAATACAATCGCATATGAGACAAAAGCGTTTCAACCTGATTTTTATTATGAGCGTGCTTTGCGCAATATACTGCTAGAATGGAATATCCAATATCCATCTGGTATCGAACATTGTGTGATTAGTAGTGTCGTACCTGACATGAATGAAATTATCGTCAACGCTGTTTATAATGTAATAGGTACTTTTCCATTACTCATTAACCCCGAAGTACTTAAAAATCTAAATATCTATGTACCTCTACCCTATGAGATCGGTAGTGACTTGGTAGCCAATGCTTACGCAGCGGTTCATAACTATCACGATAAATGTATCATAGTGGATTTTGGTACTGCGCTGACCTTTACAGCTATTGACCGGTCACAAGGCATCTTGGGTGTTTCTATAGCTCCCGGCCTTAAAACGGCATTATATTCCTTATTTAATAAGACTGCACAATTGCCAGTTGTACCATTAGAAATACCGGAACGAATCCTAGGAAGCAATACAGTTTCCGCTATTCAAGCCGGTGTGTTGTATGGATATATCGGATTGATAAAAGAGGTTTTGACGCGCATTAAAACACAACTTTCAGGCGACTATAAGGTCATTGCAACAGGAGGATTATCGACCGTACTTGAACCTTTAGATGTCTTTTTTGATTTTAAAGACAGATTGTTAACATTGGAAGGGATCCGTCTTATTTATTTATATAATCTCAATTTTAAAGAAAATGCTTACTAATAATGATATTTTAAAAAAACTTCGCGTAGCACTTCATTTACGAGATGAAGACATCATTGAAATTCTGAAACACAAGGATTTTCAAATAACTAAAGGTGCACTTAATGACTTATTTCGCAAAGAAGACCATCCTAATTACAAAGAAGCCGGCGACCAAATCCTGCGCAATTTTTTAGACGGCCTGATTATACACAAACGTGGAAAAAAAGAATAGGCTATCAGGTTTAAACCCCATAGCCCATTTTTACTTCATATAGGATTCAAGATTTCGTTTCAATAATTAAAACGATCTGTACTTTCTTTTTGAAGCTTTTCCTTCCAGATTAAATTGTAATTTTGAATTTTTATTCAGTTCAATACCAGATTCTTCTTCAAGTATTCTTTTATATTTTTGAAAAATATTATTTGGTTGTTTTTCCCCATTGATTTTCAAATACTTACCAGTTAGCTCCACTTTATTTATTTTACCCGGCAAAAGCATTCCATCATAATTTAACGCTGCACCTAAAATGTCTGTAAGATTCACGTCTTTTCTATTTTTAGAATTATGATACTCATCTTCTGAATCTTCTATCCAAATACCATGATCTATTTGATTGGGGAAATTAAAATTAAATCCTTGTCCCTGAAAATTTTTAAAATTTAAAAACATACTATCCAATAGGTCATTTGTATTAAACCTATCAAAGTGTTTACGCATTTCTGCTAACATCTGATCTAAGTTTGTAGACTCGAATCCATTAAAAAAGTTATCATCCCATTTGTTAGATAAAGAATCGTTAAATAGCTTCATATGGTCAAAGCCAAAACGACCTTTGACATCATCTCCGAACATAAAAAACCTGCTGTCAAAATTTCCACTTTGAGGCTTCACTTCTTCTATGACGTCTTTATATTTATCATAGTCTGCTTTATCGATCTGCTCACCATCTATTTCCAGATTGGTAACTTCTCCATTCTCAATGGATAATTTGACAGACTTATCATTCGTATGCTTTTGAATGTGAATGACTTCACCAAACTTAGGAAATGTGTCTAAGGGCTCAGAAAGATACGAAAAATTGGAAATCAAAGACTCATTTTTAATTTGGCCTTGATTCAACTTAAAATTGGCCAAAACATCTTTACCAAAAAACAGAACTGCCACTACAACAATAGCAGTTGCAATCCATTTAAATTTCGAAAAATTTAATACGCTTTTCATCTTATTAAACTTATTTGTAAAAATAATAATTAAAATGTCAATTCCCTTTTCTTAAACAACAAATATACAGTACGTTACTTCAAAAATCTTGATTTTAATACAAATTTAACGAAGCTTAGAATATCGTCAAATTTGCGTTTTATGGGTTGTCATTATAGGCTTTCTACATTAAATTAACATTGAGATAAACTTATAGATACTTGAATATCTAAAAATAACCTCGCGCAAGCGTTAAAAATTTCTATTTTTGCGTTATGAAATTGTATCTTTCAATTGCATTTAGATATTTATTTGGTAAAAAATCTACCAATGCGATTCATATCATCACGTGGATATCTATCGTTGGTATGGCTATAGGTACAGCGGCATTAATCCTAATATTGTCCGTTTTTAATGGATTTGAGCAACTTCTGTCCGGGATGCTCAGTAATTTCAATCCGGATATTAAAGTTACACTTGTCGAAGGAAAATATATGCCGATTGACAGTGTAGATACAAAAATTTTGAATCAGACAAAAGGCATAGACTCCTATGCTTTTACAATTGAAGAAACTTCCTTTTTTGATTATAAAGGTTCTCAGGAGGTCGGCATCATTAAAGGCGTGGACAACCAATATCTAAAAGTTACTGGCTTAGATACAGCTTTATTGTATGGTGCAGCACAATTTGACAAAACTACAGCCTACGGTATACTTGGTTCAGGAATGAATACTAAATTATCGGTCAATCCATCGGATGGCTTTACACCGATCACTGCCTACATGCCACTTAGAGCGTCAAAAGGTCCGCTTTCAAAAGAGTTTAACAGTTATTCATTTTATGCTTCCGGCATATTTTCAGTTGGTGCGGATGTTGACATGCAATATGTTTTAGTCAATTTTGCAGGTGTTAATCATCTACTTGGTCTAGAAAATCATTTTTCAGCCATTGAAATCAAAACGCAACCGGATGCCAATTACAAAAAAATTGTAGCCGAATTACATCAAGCGTTTGGCCCAAAATATAAAATTCGCGACAGGTATCAGCAAGATGAAAATTTCCTTAAAGTGATGAATATCGAAAAATGGGTAAGTTATCTAATAGCATGTCTAACGTTACTTATCATCGCCTTTAATCTAGTCGGGTCACTGTGGATGATCGTTCTAGAAAAAAGAATGGACATAGCTATTCTAAAATCTATGGGTTTAACGACAAAAGGTATTCGATGGATCTTCTTGACTTTAGGACTATTAGTGTCTGCTTTAGGTATGGGATTAGGCTATATTGTCAGTATTATTTTATATCTTTTACAAAAAAACTATGGATTAATCAGTATTCCGGAAGGTTTTATGATAGATGCATACCCTATCGAGATGCGATTGGGTGATTTTGTCATCGTGACTATCACCGTAATATTGATAGGCTATCTTTCCGCTTTACTTCCATCTATTCGTGCAGGTAAGATCAACGCTTTCATACGTCAAACCTAAACACCACTAAGGCGATCCGGTTCATTTACAAAAAAATTTAAAAGAATCTGAAAATTTTTGTTTTTCGGCTAAAATGTGCTATTAAGTCCATTTAATACTCTAACAATGCTTATTTTTGTGCATTAATTTGAATAAACGTAAATATAATCATGACAAAAAGGATTAAAGTCAAAGATATTTTCACAGCACCGACAAATCAAGTTTACACAGTTCAAGGTTGGGTTCGAACCTTCCGCAATAACCAGTTTATTTCCATCAATGACGGTTCTTGCTTGGCTAACATTCAGGTTGTTGTTGATATAGAAAAATTTGGTGAAGACCTATTAAAGCGCATCACATCCGGAGCAGGAATCAGTATCCAAGGTACGCTTGTGGAGTCACAAGGTAAAGGCCAAACAGTAGAAGTGATTGCTGAAAATGTAGCAATACTTGGCGATTGTGATCCTGAGACTTATCCGATACAGTTAAAAAACAGGCCAAGCCTTGAATATCTAAGAGAAATCGCACATCTGAGGTTTAGAACAAATGCATTTAGTGCTATTTTCAGGGTGAGACACGCATTGTCTTTTGCAATTCATAAGTTTTTCAATGACAAAGGATTTTATTATATTCATAGTCCGATTATAACTGCAAGTGACGCTGAAGGCGCCGGAGAAATGTTTCAAGTGACTACTTTAGACATTGCAAATCCACCTAAAAATGAAGACGGTACCGTTAACTACAAGGAAGATTTTTTTGAAAAACATACCAATTTGACCGTTTCCGGACAACTTGAAGCAGAGTTGGCAGCCCTGGCGCTTAGTCAGGTTTATACTTTTGGGCCGACTTTCCGTGCAGAAAATTCAAACACAACACGTCACCTTGCTGAGTTTTGGATGATAGAGCCTGAAGTTGCTTTTGCAGAATTAGTGGACAATATGGATCTCGCGGAAGAAATGCTCAAATATCTCATTCAGTATGCACTGGATAATTGTGTTGAAGATCTTGCATTTTTAGAGCAACGCCTACTTGATGAAGAAAAAAATAAACCTCAGGCCGAACGATCAGAAATGAGCCTTCGAGAAAAATTAAATTTCTGCCTTGAGCAACCTTTTGAAAGATTGACCTATACCGAAGCCATCGAGATTTTAAAAAATTCCAAACCTAATAAAAAAGGACAATTTCAGTTTCCAATAGAAAAATGGGGTGCTGATTTACAGTCCGAACACGAGCGATATTTGGTAGAAAAACATTTTAAAAAACCAGTCATCTTAACCAATTATCCTAAGGAGATTAAAGCATTCTATATGCGCATTAACGATGATGGTAAAACCGTAAGAGCTATGGATGTTTTATTTCCCGGTATAGGTGAGATTATTGGTGGTTCGCAAAGAGAAGAAAGACTCGACGTCCTATTAAGCAGAATGGAGGAAATGCATATTCCTGCCGATGAAATGTCTTGGTTTTTAGACACCCGAAGATATGGTTCTGTACCTCATGCAGGATTTGGACTTGGCTTTGAGCGATTAGTGCTTTTTGTAACCGGAATGACAAATATCAGAGACGTGATTCCATTTCCGCGATTCCCGGGCAACGCTGAATTTTAACCATTACAAAAGGGTTATTTTTAAATACATAGAACAACATGGGTATATGCTACTTTATCCATGTTGTTTTTTTTATACTCAACTATAAATAGATTAGTATTCCTAAACTAATTCACTTGATACTTTCCTGTCTATTATAATATATCGGTATTCTATTTTGAGTGTGTTTTATATTCTTCCGGCAATATACACACAGGTATCGGAACCATCTTATGCAAATTAGCACGATGTCTGCGAATAAAAATTTCAAAAGCTTCTTTTTCTCTTCCTGAGAAATGGTCGGCTGTTTTACCAGCTTCAAACTGATACATCGCCCATTCAAGCTCAGCATAGGTTGCCCCAATTTGTTCTTCATCACTCGGACTGTTATCAAACAATCCATCGGTTGGTACCGCTTTTTGAATATCCATACGGATGTTTAAATATGCAGCAATTTGATATACTTCGGATTTCATCAAGTCGCCAATCGGACTGATATCTACACCTCCATCACCGTATTTGGTAAAAAATCCCACCCCAAAATCTTCTACTTTATTGCCTGTTCCGGCAACGATATAATTGTGAATACCTGCGTAATAATACAATGCAACCATACGCAAGCGCGAACGACTATTTGCAAGGGAAAGATCCGTTTTACTTTTATCTTCCGAAATTTTAATAGTTGATTTAAACTGTTCGAAAGTTGAGGTCAAATCAATTTTATCACCAATGACATTATCGTATTTTGCCTGCAACCATTTTATATGATCTCTCGCTCTCGTCACTTGGTCGATTTGCTGGTGAATAGGCAATTCTAAACAAAGTGTCGGAAAACCGGTCATTGCACAGAGCGTAGATGTAACTGCTGAATCAATTCCTCCTGAAATCCCAATCACAAATCCTTTTTGTCCTGAATCTTCCAAATATTGCTTTAGCCATTTAATAATATGCTGCGTGATTTTATCCGTCTGCATGTATTTACATTTTATATCTTAAAATTATAACATTCGCGTATTAAAAAAAGATTTGATTAAAATATCCCTCTTTTATTTTTAATGATAATAAATCTGTCATCTAAACTGGATTTATAACAAATCCACATCACTGCAATATTTTTTTTGCACATGAAATAATTGCGTCAATGAATCTATTCTATCATTTTTTTTGTTCAATAATAAATAAGCTGTAAAATAATTATAATCAAAATAAATACACAAATATTGTTTATTTGTAATTTTTATATAAAATATTTGTCGCCACAATTTAAAAAATAAACCATCGACATTACATTAATAATGACTTTACTGAAAAAGAATTATGGAACCAATCAATGAAAATACTCGGATTTCATCCTTGTTAAAAGAAAATCCCGACGCATTTGAAGCCATTATCAGCATTTCCCCAAAGTTTTCAAAACTAAGAAATCCACTTTTGCGAAAATTAATGGCTGCGCGCACTACGATCAACATGGCTTGTAGAATCGGTGGTTGTACATCGACAGATTTTTATAACAAGCTAAAACCACTTGGATTTGAAATAGATACCAGCTACAAAACTATAAAGCAAACGAAAATAAAACCAATTCCTGAATTCATGCTAAACAGAACTGAAGCAAATTTCAAAGCATTGGATGTAAGACCTATTCTCGAATCAGAAAATGACCCATTAACTGTAATTATGGATATCCTTAGTGAGCTACCTCCAGAACAAATTCTAAAAATAATCAATAGTTTTGAACCCATCCCATTAGTGACACTCCTGGAAAAGCAAGGCTACAAAGCATATTCAGAGGTTATTGACAAAGATTTGGTTATTACCTATTTATTTAAATCGGACAATGTAATTAATATCAAACCGGAAATAAAAACATCACTCGATCAATGGGAGGATTTAGTAGCTTTTTTTGGTGAAAATATTGAAATGTTAGATGTCAGGCAACTTGAAATGCCTTTACCGATGCTCGCGATATTAGACCAACTTGAAAGCATTTCTGATAATACTGCTTTGTACGTTTATCACAAGCGCATTCCCGTCTTCCTATTACCTGAACTACAGGATCGCGGATTTGATTACAGAATCAAACAAATCAAGGATGGTGAAGTTCATCTTTTAATATTTAAATTGAAATAAATTATGTTGGCTGAATCATTTAATAGTTCTTTTGTAAAAACCACTTCACATAAAGTAATAATACCATTTTACCTTTATGGTGCTGTTTCTTTTTTGATTGGTACAATTTTATTATTTACCTCGAGCATAGATTTTTCCGGACACTTTTTCAATCCAAGAATTTTGGCTATAACGCATATAATGGCTTTAGGCTGGGGAACGATGATGATCCTCGGGGCAAGTTTCCAGCTCGTCCCTGTATTGGTCGAAGGAAAGCTTTTTAGTGAAAAATTAGCAAAATTCACTTTTTATCTTATTGGGATTGGTATCCCACTTTTAGTTTATGCATTTTACAGTTTCAATATGGGGCCTATTGCCAAATGGGGAGGTAGATTTATTGTTTT
Organism: Portibacter sp.; assembly: GCA_040391315.1. Lineage (GTDB taxonomy): Bacteria > Bacteroidota > Bacteroidia > Chitinophagales > Saprospiraceae > OLB9. The sequence goes on from JBEBYC010000012.1 coordinate 48,589, forward strand.
AGCTGTCTTGCTTTACTTGATAAATATAGCAAAAAGCATCGACAATAGCGGCAAAAATAATATACATGCAATCTTTGTATTAGGTTCCGTAATTTGGTTGTTTTTTACAGTATTAATCGGTTTGGCGCTGGTGTATAATTTCACCTATAATCTTTTGCCAAAAGATCATCTTCATTACTTATATTTCCATGCACATTTAGGGATAATAGGATGGTTTTTATTACTTATTATAGGTGTAGGTTCTCGATTAATTCCAATGTTTTTAATTTCCAAATACTCTAACGATAAACTACTGTGGGCTGTATTTGTTCTAATAAACCTCGCACTAACATTTTTTGTGTTATTTTTTTATTGGATGGAAGCTTTAATAGGCTTGACATATATTCCTGTTATTTTGATACTTGCCGCAATTTTTATTTTTGGATATTATTGTTTTAAAGCTTTCAACCAAAGGTTACGTAAAAAAATTGATGATCAAATAAAAATATCCTTATTGGCTGTAGCTATGCTTGGATTACCTGTCATAATGCTCGTCTTCGTAATTACTTTTTTACTATTAACGTCTGATATTGAATCCAACTTGATTCTAACCTATGGATTTTTAATATTTTTTGGTTGGTTGACAGCGATAATACTAGGGATGACCTTCAAAACGCTTCCATTTATCGTTTGGAATAAGGTTTATCACAAAAAATCAGTATTGGGTAAGACCCCAAACCCAACAGATTTGTTCAATCATTTTGTTTTTAAAATTATGACAGTTTCCTATCTATTTGGTTTAATTATATTTGCATCCGGCATTCTGTTAGCAAAAGCCATTTTTTTGAATCTTGGTGCTATCCTAATGCTTGTCACAGCAATTTTATATATTTTCAATGTTTTTAAAGTAGTTAATCACAAAGCCATTAAATTATGAATATAGAAACAAATAATCCTACCAAATTCAATCATGCAATTGCACATCTTAAAAATGTAATTGATCCAGAGATATATCTTAATATAGTTGACCTAGGTCTGATTTATGCACTGAATTTTGACGAGGAAAACAAAGAAGTACAATGTACAATGACGCTAACAACCTCCTTTTGCCCAATGGGAGAATCTATAACCAATAATGTAATGATGGCTTTAGATATGGCATTTCCGGGATATGATGTAGATGTACATTTAGTATTTGATCCACCTTGGGGTATGCACTTAATCTCTGAAGAAGGACGTGAATTTCTGGGTAAATAGCCATAAATATTCCTTAATTTACTTCCAAATTTCATTAGGGGTAGCAATTTAGTTATATATATTAGGATTAGAGTGTAGCAATCTGAATAAGTCTATAAGGAAATCTCCTGCTAATTAATTTCTATTAAAGTAACGAAACTAATAGGAAAAACAAGCCTATTCATCATACATAACTTTGTTTATAGACACATTATTTTTTTAACCCATTTCAAATTAAGCTGATTTTCCTTTAGAGAAACGTATTTTTTTATTGATATCTTCCATTGTTGGAATCACTTTTTGGATGATCGCATCTTGTAAAAGATTAAGTACCCGTTGTTTTACAAAATGTCGATGAGTTACAAAAGCAATTTTCCGGGTAGGAATGGGATTTTTAAAAAACCGGATATATTGAATATCTGCCGGATTAAAATCGGATAAAGACAACAAAGGCAATAAAGTAGAACCTACAGATGACTTAGTAAAACGTATCAAACTATCAATTGAACCCGCTTTAAAAGTAATATTATGCGTGGCCATAGTATCTCTTTTTTCAAAATCGCATATATTCATAACCTGTGAACGCATACAGTGACTTTCTTCCATGAGCCAGAAATTATCCAGCTTTAGGTCGTTTATCGATATTGGCGATGAGCCCGGATTCGTTAAATCAAAATATAAAAAAGCTTCCTCGTATAACGGATGTACCATCAAATCAATTTCAGCCAAAGGAGGTGAAACAATACCTATATCGAGATCACGCGATTGAAGCTGACTTATAATGGTATCCGTACTTGTCTCTTTAATCTGAATATTTAAATCTGGATAAGCAATTGCAAAATCATTTAAAAACAAAGGAAGTAAAAATGGCGCCACCGTATGGATGCAGCCAATTTTAATTGAGCCCATTACTTCACCTTTGATTTCTCGGCTGATCTCGACTAACTGAGAGATCTCATAAGTTATCTGTTTTAGTTGCCGGATGATAATCTTACCTTCTTTAGTAATACCAACTGGTTTTGTTTTTCGATCAAAAATCTGAATACCTATCTCTTGCTCAAATTTTGAAATCATGGTACTCAAGGTTGACTGTGATATGAAACACGAAGCCGCAGCATTTTCAAAATGTCGGTATTCGGCTACAGCCAAAATATAATCAAATTGTTGAATGTTCATCTATTATATCAATAATGGTATCTAAAATATCGTTTTACATAAACAAATATAATCCGTATCTTTGTACCGAACAAATAAATCTATAAAATATGAGTAACGATAAGAAAAATTTGACTTCTGTATCCGGTCGTCCGATTGCAGAAAATCAAAACGTAAAGACAGCGGGCAAACGAGGTCCAATGCTTTTGGAAGATTTCTGGTTTTTAGAAAAGTTAGCTCATTTTGACCGCGAGGTTATCCCTGAGCGACGAATGCATGCTAAAGGATCAGGCGCTTTTGGTAAATTTACTGTTACAAATGACATTACCAAATATACTAAAGCTGCTATTTTCTCAAAAGTAGGTAAAGAAACAGAATTATTCATACGTTTCTCAACTGTAGCAGGTGAAAGAGGAGCTGCAGATGCAGAACGCGACATAAGAGGTTTTGCTATTAAATTTTATACAGAAGAAGGCAACTGGGATTTAGCAGGTAATAATACGCCTGTTTTCTTCCTTAGAGACCCTTATCGTTTTACCGACTTGAACAAAGCTGTCAAGAGAGATCCTCGAACGAACCTCAGAAGTGCAAACCACAACTGGGATTTCTGGACTTTATTGCCTGAGGCTTTACACCAGATAACGATTACGATGAGTGATCGCGGTATACCAAAGTCATACAGACACATGAACGGATTTGGAAGCCATACCTTTAGTATGATTAACGCTAATAATGAAAGAGTATGGGTGAAATTCCACTTTAAGACAGCACAAGGTATTCAAAACCTTACAAACGAAGAAGCAGGGGCTATCATCGGTAAAGACAGAGAAAGCCATCAACGTGACCTTTATGAGTCTATTGAAAAAGGAGATTTCCCACGTTGGAACATGAAAATCCAGGTGATGACAGAAGCGCAAGCGAATAACTGCCCTTTCAATCCTTTTGACCTTACTAAAGTTTGGCCACATGGTGACTATCCACTAATCGATGTAGGAGTTTTAGAACTCAACCGCAATCCAGAGAACTATTTTGCAGACGTAGAACAAGTTGCTTTCAACCCTGCCAATGTAGTGCCTGGTATCGGATTTTCACCGGATAAAATGCTTCAAGCTAGATTATTTTCATACGGAGATGCACAGCGTTACAGACTTGGTGTAAACCATTATCAGATACCTGTTAACAAACCTAAATGCCCATTCCACAATTTCCACAGAGATGGCGCTATGCGCGTGGATGGTAACGAAGGTTCTACTATACACTACTTCCCTAATAGTTACGGCCAGTGGGAAGAAAACAAGCAATTTACAGAACCCGCTTATGAGCTTTATGGCCATGCTGATCATCACAACTTCAGAGAAGATGACGATGATTATTACACTCAACCTGGTAATTTATTCAGATTGATGACGACTGAGCAACAGCAAAAATTATTTAACAATACAGCTGCTGAAGTGGGTGGTGCTGAGAAGTTTATCCAAATCCGCCATATCGAAAACTGCTACAAAGCTGACCCTGCTTATGGTGAAGGAGTAGCTAAAGCACTTGGTATATCTATGAGTGAAGTAAATGTGTAATCGGATATTTTAGCTTCATTTCAATATAATTTTATAAAAAAAAGACCGACCAACCTTTCTAGGTTGCTCGGTCTTTTTTTGTGTACTTGTCTTATGTTTAAACCTTGTTTTAAGTTAGACCATGATTAGGCATTTTATCCGAGTTAGCATAACAAGTAAACTATCACCAAATATTAAAGAAAAAAATAAATATCAGCACTTTTGTACTTAACTTAATCATTATTGTAACTAACCACAAACGAAAAAGGGCATACTCAACGAGTATCACCCTGTATATATTTTACCGGTCTGTAATTACGGTGCTAGTTATTCTCCCTGACTACCGAACTTAGCTTGTCTATAAGCTGCAGACAATCTTTGGTTTCTCTTAATAACAGAGGGCTTAACAAAATGCTTACGGTTTCTCAATTCCTTGATTAAACCAACTGATTGATATTTTCTTTTGTACTTTTTGAGTGCTCTGTCGATAGATTCCTCGTCCTTAATGTTGATTATTAGCATAAAAACTTTTATTTATTTAATACGTTTTCCTAAAAAGACCGCAAAGATATGACTAATTACAGATAATTAAAACAAAACTTTGCAAAATTTATAAAATATTTTCTGCGCTACAGCTTTAAACAAACGTAAATACCCAATCTGCATTTTTAATTATTTTTTTAAACAGCATAATATCTCATGGGCAGGATAGATATATGCAAAATACATACATATTTAAATACGCTAATTATAGCTCTTTGCGTAGTCTTGCGACCGGTATGTTGAGCTGTTCGCGATATTTTGCGATTGTTCGTCTGGCGATATTGTACCCTTTGTCCAATAGAATTTCCATTAACTTTTCATCCGAAAGCGGTTTGGTTTTATCCTCTCTGGCAATTTCGTCACTAAGTATTGTCTTTACTTCTAACGTGGATACTTCTGATCCATCTTGGGCTTGCATACTCTCTGAGAAGAAGTCCTTAAGCTTTTTGGTGCCAAATTCAGTCTGAACAAATTTACTATTGGCTACACGACTCACTGTCGAGATATCCAAGCCAGTAACATCCGCCAAATCCTTAAGAATCATAGGCTTGATGCGTCTTTCATCACCTGTAGTGAAATATTCGTATTGATACTGCATTATTGCATACATCGTACGATAAAGCGTATCCTGGCGCTGTTTGATTGCATCAATAAACCATTTTGCAGAATCAATTTTTTGCTTTATAAAAAGTACGGCTTCCTTTTCTGAACGTGTAGCACGTCTTCCAGAAATTGTCTCTCGATACCCTTTTAGCATATCCGTATATTGATCATTGATACGCAAATCTGGAGCATTTTTGCTATTGAGAATCAAATCCAATTCGCCATCCCTATTATAAATGATAAAATCCGGAATGATATAGTTATTCAACATATTATTCCCTTCAATGATACCTGCCGGTTTCGGATTTAACTTCAAGATTTCATCAATACCATCTTTAAGTTCAGAATCAGATAGATTCAACACTTTCTTCAATTTAAAATAGTGCTTTTTTGTAAACTCTTCAAAATATTCATTGAGAATCTTTAATCCAAGCTTTCTCTCATTGACATTAAAATCCGGTTCCTTATCGAGCTTATCTTCCAATTGCAAAATGAGACATTCCTGTAATGTACGTGCCCCAATTCCTGCTGGTTCGAATTTCTGTACAACTTTAATCAGACGGTTTACGGACGCTAAGTCTATTTCTACATTATGTGCAAATAATACATCATCCACGATAGAAGAAGGCTCACGTCTCAAATATCCATCATCGTCAATTGAACCGATAATTTGATGTAATATTAAAGACTCCAGTTCGGATACATTGAGTAACCCAACCTGTCTTTCCAGACTTTCGTGAAATGTACTTTCGACGGGAATCGGCATCTTGCGCTCCTCAGCATTGAGAAATTCTTCACCTCGCATTTTATAAGTAGCTGGATCATCATCTAGATATTCATTTAGATAATCGCCAAATTCAAATTCTGCATCATCATTGCTATTTTTTTCGGAATCTTCATCCTTTTGCGTAGCACTATATCCTTCATCATCTAAATCAAATACATCAGCTTGATCGCCACCTTCTTCCAATGCAGGATTCAACTCTAATTCTTCCTGAATGCGCTCTTCCAGATTCGCCGTAGGTATCTGGAGTAACTTCATAAGCTGTATCTGTTGAGGAGACAGCTTTTGCAGCATCTTTTGACTGATTGTTTGTTTAATCATCTGACAATTTTATATCTTATTCAAAATAACATCCAATTTTACATTTTTTTATGTTTCCAGTTTTCATCAGGATACATCTTTTGTCATATAAAAAAATAAAAATGGTATATTTAATAAATTAACTAACAAATGAAATTTTCGATTGGTTTCCTTCCTGACTCTATAATTTCATCGTATCTTTACGGGGCAAATATACGATACAAACAGACATATTACAAAATTTCATAACATTTATTTTAATAATCATTAACTTAGAACAAATTATATAAATTTATAATATATATGAATACGAACCAAAAACTTCAAAAATTGAGAGCAGAGATGCGTGCTAATCATATAGATGCTATAATTATCCCATCCAGCGATCCGCATCAAAGTGAATACGTAAGCGAACATTGGCAGGAACGCATCTGGATATCCGGATTTACAGGTTCTGCTGGTACAGTTGTAATCACACATGAACACGCTGGATTATGGACAGACAGCCGATATTTTCTTCAGGCAGAAATAGAATTAGCTGACAGTGAATTTGTTTTACACAAAATGCTCAATCAGTTTGGTAACCCTTTTGTCGAGTTTTTGGAAGCAAATTTACCTAAGGGTGCTGTGGTGGGTATTAATGGATGGATGTTTTCAAAAGGAAGTGTTGACGACATAAAAAATGCGCTAAGTAATTATAATATCAGTGTTAATCACCGAACTGATCTCATATCCAAAATATGGCTTAATAGGCCACCATTATCAAATAATGAAGTTACACCGCATGAGGAAGCCTATGCGGGAAAATCCGTTTCAGAAAAATTAGGTCAAATACGTGCCGGCATGCAGGAAGTAGGTGCTGATTACTATCTCATTACAACACTTGATGACATTGGTTGGTCACTTAATATACGTGGTTCGGATGTAGATTTTAACCCTGTAGCAATATCCTATGCAATTATTGGCAAAGAAAATGCACATTTGTTTATTCATCCCGGCAAATTGAACGAGGACGCACAACAGCAATTAATGGATAATCAAATCAAAGCACATCATTACGACAATATTATTAGCTTTTTGAATCAGCTTCCTGCCAATGAAACAATATTACTCGATCCTATATCTTGTAGCCAGGCAATTTATGAGGCTATCAATGCAAAAATCGTTCACGGCAATTCTATTCCAAAAAAATTAAAGGCTATTAAAAATGAAATTGAAATCAAGCATATCCGCAATGTCATGATGAAAGATGGTGCAGCATTGGCTAATGCCTTTTTCTGGTTGGAACAAATGCTAGCTTCTAAATCATCAATCACAGAAGTCGATTTAGCGAAAAAACTTGCAGCATGTCGAAGCCAACAAGCTCTTTATCAAAATGAGAGCTTTAGTGCTATCATTGGATATAAAAGTAATGGTGCCATCATCCACTATCACCCGATGCCAGATACCTGCAAGGAGATACTACCAGAAGGTATCCTCCTTGTAGATAGTGGAGGTCAATATAGAGATGGTACTACAGATATTACTCGTACATTTGCGTTAAGCAAACCTTCGGAAGAGGAAAAAACCAATTACACCTTAGTATTACAAGGTATGATTGCATTGTCTATGGCAAAGTTTCCAGAAGGCACTACCGGAGTTCAACTCGATATCTTAGCACGACAATTCCTATGGAGTGAAGGACTAAATTACGGTCATGGAACCGGTCATGGTGTAGGGTTCTTTATGAATGTTCATGAACCACCACAGGGATTTGTTAATAATTTTTCAGAACGTGGAAAAACGGTACATGTCAAAGGTATGCTAACGAGCAATGAACCAGGTTATTATAAAGAAGGAGGTTATGGTATTCGAATTGAAAACCTGATTTTATGTGTTCCTTCAGCGCATCCAGGATATTTAGCATTTGAAACTGTAACACTTTATCCTTTTGATCTGAATCTTATTGATAAAAACCGACTCTCTAATAAGGAAATAACATGGATAAATGCGTACCATGATTATGTTTATACACATGTATCCAAGTACATACAATCTGACCAAGTAAAAACATGGTTTAAAGAAAAATGTAAACATATATAGTAATTATCCCGGTTAGAATTCGCTTGTAAAGTGAAATTCTATATCGGGATGATTTTCCTGAGCCATTTTAAGCGACCACGCTGATTCGGCTAAGAATACGATTTTATCATCAGTATCTTTTGCGATATCTTTCTTTCGTCTTGATACAAATTCTCTCAATGCCACCGGGTTTTTAGATGCAATCCAACAGGCTTTATACAAGCTTACCGGTTCATATCCGCATGAAGCACCATACTCATGTTTTAATCGATATTGTATGATGTCAAACTGAAGTGCTCCGACAGTTCCGATGATTTTTCGCCCGTTATCTTCTTTAGTAAATAATTGTGCAACACCTTCGTCCATTAGCTGATCCAATCCTTTATTGAGTTGTTTGGTTTTCATCGGATCTGTATTATTGACAAAACGGAACTGCTCAGGAGAAAAACTAGGAATTCCTTTAAAGTGAAGCACTTCACCTTCGGTCAGCGTATCACCAATCTTAAAATTACCTGAATCATAGAGCCCTATGATATCCCCGGGATAGGCTTCGTCTATGATTGATTTCTTAGAAGCCATAAAGGCTGTCGGGTTTGAGAATTTCAACTGTTTATTTTGACGAACATGCAGATAATTGGTATTACGCTCAAATTTTCCAGAACAAACACGTAAAAAGGCAATCCGATCTCGATGTTTAGGATCCATATTAGCATGTATTTTAAATACAAAACCTGTAAATTTATTTTCATCCGGTTTGACGATACGCTCTTCAGTATCCCTTTGCAATGGATGTGGAGCAATGTCCACAAAACAATCTAACAATTCGCGAACCCCAAAATTATTGACTGCACTACCAAAAAACACAGGAGAAAGATCCCCATTTAGATACGCATCTCTATTAAACTCAGGATAAATGGATTCTATAATGTTGACTTCTTCTCTAAGTTCGCTAGCTAGCAAATCGCCAACTTGCTCATATAAAAGATTGTCATTCAAATCAGTAATTTTAAAGACGCTTTCTTCATCTTGCTTGCCATGAGGGCGAAAAAGAATAAGGTTCTTTTCATACATATTATACACACCTTTAAATCGTTGCCCCATGCCTGCCGGCCAACTCAATGGGGTAACTTTAAGATGTAATTTAGCTTCAATTTCGTCAAGTAAATCGAAGCCATCCTTACCTTCTCTATCTAATTTATTAATAAATACAATAATCGGTGTATTACGCATAAGGCAAACTTCGACGAGTTTTTCGGTTTGTTCCTCGACACCTTTAGCCACATCTATCACTACGATAACGCTATCCACAGCAGTCAATGTGCGATAGGTATCTTCGGCAAAATCCTTGTGACCAGGAGTATCTAATATATTGATTTGCTTATTTCTATATTCAAATGCCATTACGGAAGTTGCTACAGAGATACCTCGTTGCTTTTCTATCTCCATAAAATCCGACGTCGCATGTTTTTTGATTTTATTGGATTTAACTGCACCAGCTTCCTGTATCGCACCTCCAAAAAGCAATAATTTTTCAGTAAGCGTCGTCTTTCCTGCATCGGGATGTGCGATGATTCCAAACGTCTTTCTCTTATTTAACTCCTCCAAAAAAGTCATAACTTGCCATTTTATTTAAAAGTCCGCAAAGGTAGAAAAATATTATGGTTTGAGATGAATAATTGATCGACAAGTAAGTATATCCTATCTGATACAACAAGAGATATTTAATATGTTTAAAATAGCGCACAATTTGAAATGCCAGAACCAATTTCATGTCTAAACCATTCAGGACATTACATCGTTTAAATAACATACCTTTATAGTATTAAAACAGGAATATGGCAACAAAGTGGTATAATGGAATCGTAACAAATATCAAATCGCTAACAAATATAACCTCCCAATTTACATTAAAAATCCAGGATGAAGAAATTTTCAATTTTCAACCTGGGCAGTTTGTTACCTTTGACTTGCCTATAGGCGAAAAAAGATTACAGCGGTGGCGAAGTTATTCTATTGCCAATGCACCTAATGATGCTAATGAACTAGAGTTTTGCATTGTTAAATCTGATGGTGGCTTAGCAACAAATTACTTGTTTAGTGATGTTAGAATTGGTAGTGAGATAAAGTTTAAAGGACCGGATGGAGTTTTTGTCCTACCCAAGGACCTGATTTCAATCGAGTTGATCATGTTGTGTACCGGAACCGGTTTTGCACCATTCAGGAGTATGTTATTGCATATCGATAAACACCAGATTCCATTTAAGAAAATACACCTCATCTTTGGCACACGAAATGCAAACTCATTGTTGTATAAAGACGAACTCGACGAGTTAAAAGCAAAATACGCTAATTTTGATTACGATATCGCCTTATCCAGAGAAATCCTAGATGGTTTTCACCATGGGTATCTCCACGATATTTATTTGGAAAAATTTAAAGACGTTAGTGAAGACCGTAAATTTTATATATGTGGCTGGAGTGGTATGGTCGATGAAGCCATGGAAAAACTTACCCATACATTGGGCTATCCAAAATCTCAGATTCGCAACGAACTATACGGTTAAATTTGCTTAAGTTATTGGTTTTCAACAATTGACCTGAATTCCTCAAATTTAGAAGCATTACCTGAATTTCGATAGGCATTCATCGCATTTTTTGCATAATCTAAGGAAGACTTGAGTTGATAGGCTTTATCAAATTGTTCGGCAGCCTTCATATGATTTCCTGAAACACCATAACTCACGCCCAAAATATACCACGTCTCTGCATCAATCGGATTTAGTTGGATCGATTGCATTAAATATTGCTGGGCTGTTGGAATGTCCTGCGCTATTTGTCCTGCTTCTCTACCTAATTCTCTGTATGCCAATGCCATACTTTTATCCACAATAGCCTTCAGATCATTGACTTGTCTGTAAAAGTTAATGGCTTCCTTGTATTGTTTTTGTCGCATTCGGATGTTGCCAAGTGTAAGATATGCTGTCGCTACTGGTTTGACTTGCATTATCTGATTACAATAAGCTTCTGCGCGATCGAGTAGTTGTTGTTTTTTAACAAGATCTTGTTCTAAGTCTGACAACTTTACGGTTTCCTCTGCTGCTCCATTATTGAGACGAACACTCATTGGGTAGGTTTGAACATCGGTTGTAAACAAAGAATAATTACTTTCCCATGCCTGATTTCTATTTACTGTAATAAAAAGAAAAACCAACGCAATTGGCGAGTACAATCCTACAAAAAGTTTGTCAGCTCCAAATGAAAATTTCAAGGATTTCATTGAAGAGTACGTCAAATATACAACTCCTGAAACAAACCAAAATGAACTCAAATACGCCAACCTTTCGCCAAACATCGTACCAATGGTCATCAGCAATTGACTAAACAGTGAAAGGGATAACAAAAAAGACAAAATTGCGATCCCTATAAATGCTCTTTGAATAAATTTACGGAATCCATAGACCAACATTGCCCCAAATGTCAATATCCCCAACCATACCCTTAAGTCCGAAAATTCGGTAAGTGGGATCACTATATAACTATAATCAGAAGAAAGTGGATATGGAACAAAGAGTAGCGATAAATATTTCCATAGAATAAGTATTGAAGTGGCTAAATGTTGACCTAACCCAGTGGCAGATACAATAGGATTGTCCATGATGTCCACAGATGGAGCAGTTTCACCATAAAACAATGCGAACCTTATAAGAAAAATGACCAAAACAGGAATCGCAAAAATCAGCCCGCGCAATATGGAAACCTTTAAATCCTGTCGATAAACACCCCAGCATAAAAATCCAAAAATAGGAAACATAGTTATCGCCGTTTCTTTGGATAAAATACTTAAAAAGTACAAAATCACCGTAAACCTAAGGTATGTTTTGTTATTTTTCGCTATTGCGATGTCCCACGTTAAAAAGGCTGAAATCAAAAACAATAATGACATGATTTCATCTCTAGACTTAATATTGGCGACCACTTCTGTATGGATAGGATGTATAGCAAAAAAAATAGCTATTAGGATTGGAATCAAAAGCGGTAATGAAGACATCCACTTTTTTATAACCCAAAACACTAAAACTACCGTAAGCGCATACCAAACAACATTAAAAAAATGATGTATTGCTGGATTATCAGGCATCATTTCCCATTCGATAGCAAACTGTATAAGAGATATTGGTCGGTAAAATTGTCCACCGAAGTTGGCTTCCCGATAGCTTCCTGAGAGCAAATCCCCAATTCCAATCAAACCCGAAGTAACATTTTTATTTAGGCTGATAGCCAACGGATCATCCAAAACAAACCCATGCCCTATCGTATTGGCATAGATCAAACAAGTAAATAAAAATAGTCCTATTGATATCCACCAAAAGTTTTGTGCAGATTTATGTTCGTCGTTTTTGGTATTTACTTTTTTCTGTCCTCTTTTATCCGTGGATTGCATCATATAAAACTACCATTTATTAAAGCAAAGCTATAAATTTTTAACTATCTAAGGAGAAATGATTTATTGAAGCGCACAAAAATCTATTTTTCTTTTTTAAAAGGGGATAATGCATGTAAAAATAAAAAAGGTTTCACCACGAAAAGAGAAAAAAATCACAGTGAAACCTTAGGACTCATCAGGAAAACTATGCTTCTGGCAAAGCTATAGAAAAAATTACCTGAATGCTTCTTCAAATAAAATAGGTCGAGTATATTCCTGATTAAATGCTACTCTAATCACGTCAAATGCTGTAACGACACCTTTAAGCTCATTGTCTAAATTGACAACGGGCAATGTCTTAAAACGCTGATCTGCAAATAATTCTGCGGCGGTACCTACCTTATCTTTTGGAGTAATTTTAATAATTTTTGTACTCATTACTTGAGATACCAATGTGTGCTCGTCATAGCCTTCTCTTAGACCTTTCCATAGGTCAAAAACGGTCACCATGCCTACCAATTTACCAGCTTCTGTAACCGGTAGTTGTTGCAAAGAATGATCCAACATAATGGCTTCTACGTCTTTAATGGTTTGTGTGGGTGATACGACCAAAGGATCTTTGGACATAATTGTACGAACTTCCTGATTCATCATGGCTTTAAAAATTTAAATATTAAACAATCGTTATTCTAAAGCGAAGAAAAAGAAATTTACCCAAGATATTCTAATACTTTTAACGCAAATCATTAAAAAAAAGTTAGATGAACTTCTATTTTTTTTAATTTTTGCCCATTTTTCCATTAATATCATTAATAAAACTCATAATTTGTCTTTATGCTCTGTTCAAATTAACGCTAAATATATCCACATATCTATAGCAAACAAGCATAACCGTTAACGATGTTATTGGGATAAATCCTGATTCCTTTAATAGGATAACTTTTTACGCCATGCTCCGTATTTCATATAATAAATACTTGGAATTATCATAGAAATCCAATAAGCCCATTCACTCATCCAACCAATTTCGAATGGATATTTCATCACCTCAATAGTAACCCAAATAAAGACGAGATAAACGGTGATGCCAATAATTTCTATAGATAAGACGACTTTTGTTTGACCTGTTGCTATGATTCCATTGAGCCATATTGCACCAATACTTGTCAATATCATTGCAATACTTACAACGCGCAGTGCATTAATTCCTACATCAACAAAATGATCCGGTTGACCAAAAAGGTTGAAAAACAACTGAGGGAAAATATTGAGTATTAAAACAAGTCCTGACATGCCGATTAAACTTATTTTGAGCATTTTTTTAATGGTAGCCAATACTTCATCATGCCTTTTTTGACCGATAAGATTGCTAATTATCGTATTGGTTGATGAGCCGAATGCCCATGAAAAAACACCTCCAAGCCCAAACAAATTACGCATCGTTTGTGAAATGGCCTGTTGTTCGTAAGAATAATTCCTACTGATAAGTATGTAAAATACCCACCAAGACCCTGTACCTAAAGCAAGTTGAAACATGAGTGGAATGCCTACTTTAAAAACTAAAACCAACTTCTTAAAATGAATTCGAAAATCTGGGATTATCTGATATGTTTTCCGAATATTTAAAGAAAAAATGAACCATAGTACCGTAATCATTCCTACTATTTCTGAGATTACTGAAGCATATGCTGCACCGTTGAAACCCAATGCAGGCATGCCTAGTTTTCCAAAAATCAAACCATAATCGAGCACAACATTCACAAGGGACTCTATAACGGCAATATAAATCAGGAAATTTGTCTTTTGAATAGTGATTAGAAATGAGTTTTGCATCTGAAGCGCAAATAAAAAGAACAGACCTACAATTCGGATATTTAGATAGTCACCGGCTATCATTACGCTATTACTTTCGATACCGACCCAACTCATCAATGGTTTGATGGAAGCCCAAGTAAATATACTAAATATCGCCGCTAGGATAAGTCCAAGAATAATACCATGCCATAGATATACAAAAATCGCATTTCGGTTTTCGGCACCGGCCTTACGCGACATCATAGACAATAGCGCATTATTAAGTCCGTAGCCGATTGATGTAAATATCAAATAATAAACCCCTGTAATACCGGCTAAAGCCAACTCTTTACTCCCTAAGTGTCCTAAAAATACAGCATTAAATAAGTAATTGAGTTCAGGGATTAGCTTTGCCATGCTAATGGGCAAGGTAAGCATGATGATATTTCGCAACGAAGTATCAATTTTTAAAGACGCTATGGGTTGATTCATATTACCTTGCTTGGCAGGCAGTACTAATGCCGAGAATATAATTATTGAGCATGTCAATAGTTTCAGCTGTTTCTGCACCTTTAAATCCGGTGATCATGCTATTTGTAAGTTTCGTTTTTGCGGCTTGCGTTAACTGGTCAGCTATCGGAAAATAAGACCAATGCCATTGTTCTTCGTTGTATCCGGTATAGCGATCACTGCCTTTCACCGAATATGGCCGACAAAATCCATAATTATGTGCATTGTTAACCAGCCAAATGTATACTTTCAGCCCTTCACCAGAAATAAAATATTTGCTATTTAGGTTATTCAAATCAATATCTGTTCCCCAATGATGCCGGGATGTTCCAGGCATTGAACTGTATCGTAAAATCTGTACTGCTCGATTTACTGGATCAGCGATATCTTTGGCTGCATTTACACCATCAGATAAAAGGGTGGCACCTGTCCATTTATTTTCCCAAATGCGTTTTTGATTGTCAAAATTGCGTGTTGCAGAGATAATTTTTAGATTTATACCATCTTTTTTTGCAGCATCATACATGGCTATGAAAGCTTCTAATACATCTTTGCGAATGTATCTGACTTCTGCATCGCGATACTCAACTGGTATCACCATAAAATCAGGATGTTTTGCAGGATCAAATTTACCCATGATATAATCAATATCCCAATCCTGAATTGAAGATGTCAATACAGCTTCTTTAACCTCCTCTAGCTGTTTCGTAATGGATAAATCCTGCTCCGTTGGTTGTCCTTTAAAAGAAAAACCCATGTAAAACTGGCTAATGAGTAGAATGTGTAATAATTTTATACGCACTATTGTAACTTTACTTTTCGTTTTGAAAGCATGAAAACCACTGAAAAAATACCGGTAGCCAGCATAATAGCATAAATGACACCTTCCCGGTAATTATCCTGTGAAAGGGTTTCCCAACTCATTTTTGCTAAAAAAAGCACTGACAAAATAGTGATAAAAGAGGCAACATAAATCTGACCTTTATTATCAAACATAATCCCATTATTCATCACCACCAATATAATCCCCATAGCCATTGGAAACAATTGATGAATACCTTGTTGGACAGCATCGTTATATAGCCAGAAACTTAACAAAATCTGGGTTATTGCATGAATAAGATTAGCCTTTTGTTTGTTCATATTGTACTTTTAAGCCATGAAACAAAACAAAAATAAAGATCTAATGTTTTTGGTCACCGGACTTAAGCTAAATGAGCTACTTTTTATGATTTATAATTTTTCAAAAATAAAATTGGTCATCTTTGTATATAAATGGATCGTGGCATTGTCACCGTAGATTCCATGATTCCTATTTGGATAAAAATAGGTATCAAACTGTTTATTAGCCTTGATTAAAGCATTGGCCATTTCGACTGTATTTTGAAAATGCACATTATCGTCAGCCATTCCGTGAACCAATAAATAGTTGCCTTTTAATCTATCCACAAAATTTATAGGTGAATTTTCGGCATAGCCTCTTGGATTTTCTTCTGTAGTGCGCATATACCTTTCAGTATAAACACTGTCATACCATTTCCAGTTTGTAACGGGTGCAACGGCTATAGCTGCTTTAAATACATCATTACCTTTCAAGATACAAAGTGATGACATATAACCTCCATAACTCCAACCAAAAATACCAATACGGGATTTATCAACATAAGGAAGTGCCCCTAAATATTTGGCAGCTTCAATTTGGTCAATCGTTTCATAATGTCCTAATTGCAGGTAGGTCATTTTTTTAAATGCTTCACCACGTCCACCTGTTCCCCTGCCATCTACACAGACTACAATGTATCCATTTTGCGCAAGCATCTGATGCCACCAATAGCTTCCTCCACCCCATCTGTCTAATACTGACTGACTGCCCGGTCCACTGTATTGAGTCATGAAAACAGGATACTTTTGTCCATGTTTAAAATTTTTGGGTTTAAGCATCCAGCCATTAAGCTGAACATTTTCGGCAGTCGTAAAACTAAAGAATTCTATAGGATTTACACCATAAGACTCCTGGAGTTGCACGTAATCCTTAT
This sequence comes from Portibacter sp., assembly GCA_040391315.1. Classification (GTDB taxonomy): domain Bacteria; phylum Bacteroidota; class Bacteroidia; order Chitinophagales; family Saprospiraceae; genus OLB9. The sequence continues at coordinate 65,566 of JBEBYC010000012.1, forward strand.
TGTCTTCAATAACTCTGACAATTTTACCCTCACGATTATAAACTGTATATGTAGGCGCTGTGTTGATGTTGCTGTAATTGATGCTATAAAAATCAAAAGTACTACTAAACTGAGCCGAACTGGTTCCGTTATTTGCAGGAGTCAAATTCGTCAGTTTTTTACCATCAAGATTAACAGAAAATACGCTTTTTCTAAGTGGACTGCCGTCTATTGCCTGAAAATACACTTTTTTGTTTTTCTCATCAACTCCATAAAACTGTGTAACGTCGAACTTACCATCTGTAAGTTTGACTTTCTTTTTCCCATCCATACCCATAAGGTAAATCTCATTATATCCATCTTTTTCTGAAAGCCAGATAAAGTGTTTTTTGTCTTTTAAAAACGTCAAATCGTCATCGATAGAGATATAATATTGATTTTTTTCTTCATAAAGGACAGCTGATTTATAATTTTTTGTATCCAATACATATAATTTCAAATCATTTTGATGTCGATTAAGCTTATATATACACAGTTGATTTGGGTCTTGAGTCCATTTTAAACGTGGAATATACATTTCTGTAAGTTCACCGATATCCACTTTTACAGATTTACCACGTGCAAATTCATAGACCCAAACACTTACATCCGCATTTTTTTCACCCACTTTAGGATACTTAAAAGTTTCGTTTTCAGGATACAACCCACCTTTATATAGTTGCATAGTAAATTCAGAAACTTGACTTTCGTCAAATCGGATAAAAGCTATTTTCTTACTGTCAGGTGACCAATAAAATGCACGAGTAAAACTAAATTCCTCTTCATAAACCCAATCGGACATACCATTGATGATCTTGTTTTCAACACCGTCTAAGGTAATCTGCGTAACGTTATTGTTACTCAGTTCCTGAACATAGAGATTATTCTTTGACACGAAAGCCACTTTACGCCCGTCCGGTGACAACTGTGGATTGATAATTTTGCCGTATGTATAAACTTCTACGAGTGTTTTGGATGTAAGGTCATAAACATGGCATTTTACCTCTGAAGAATGCCTATAAACCATTTTCCTTTCTGATTCTATCAAGATTTTAGTTTCATCATCAGAAAAAGCATAACCACTTATGAATCCGTTAAAGTTGGCTTTCCCTTTTAAATCGCTCCCGTTTATCAACACGGCTATTACATTACCTGTAGTAACATCATGTTTATTGATATTATTGCTTCGCAATGTTGTATAGTGTTTGCCATCTTTCATAAAGTTGAAGCCGGGAACAGATTTTGTACTAAACTTCCCGGTTACAAAGATATCGTCTAAGGCAATCTGTTTTTGAGCAATTGTAACGTGTAACACAAATGCTAAAAAAGATATGATTAGAATTAATTGTCTCATGGTTGTATTTTTATGATTAATGTATTATAACGCACAAAAATAATACAATTGTTCTATTTGATCGTAATCGGTCTATAAAGGTTTTTGGAAACAAGAACACCACCAAAAATCAGAGTTGTATTGTTTGAGCATTTCGGTTCATTATTCTTTTTACTTCTTCTCTATTATTTAACTTAAATTTAATAAAAATCACCTGAACTCGAAATTTAAATTATCTAATTTAGCAATTCATACGAAAAAAATGATTCCTAAATGTCAAAACCGATTAATAATTGATAAAAAAATGATATAAAAAAAACCAAGCTCAACAAAATATAATACGTTAGATTATTTTTTCAAGTATCTTCTTTACCATTTAATAAAACCTAAAAAACATCTCTTACAAACCAAATATTATCCCAACTTTGCACAGATATTCATTTTCCAACAACCTACAACACCTCAACCATAAAGTGTTAAACATCAATTTATTTTGATTCATTTTCACAAATTACTATTGGTTTATGTAAATATTTTATATATATTTGTATTTTATTAATAAAATTTATGTTTGTCATGAGAAAGCTTTTACACTTCAGAAATCTTACAGTAATCGTATTGTTTTTCTTTATAGGCAGTAATTTTTATTTTGCAAATGCGCATACAAATATTGATAAACACAACAATAAACAAGTTGAAAAAACCACTGATGTTGCCCGAATTCTAAATTGTGAGCTCGGTACAGATTTTAAATTTGAAATAAATGATAACATCATTAAGGTCATAGCCACAACTAAAGTTAACACGAGAGCGCAGTTTATATGGAGTTTTGGTGATGGAAGTACCGGATCTGGTAATGAGTCAAAACACGAATATAAATTATCAGGTGAATACCGCGTATGTGTTACTGCAATCGTACCGGGCAATTCCAATACAGATTCGATATGTGAAGAAACGGTTTGTAAAGCAGTCCTAGTAGGTAGAAATTCCGATCCATGCAATTTAAATCCAGATTTTAAATTTGATATTAGAGGAAATATCCTCTTATTACATGGTACATCTACTGCTGGAAATAATGCCATTTATCAATGGAAAATCAGTGATGGTTCATCATATAGCGGTGTCGATATAAAACATGAAATTAAAAGAAAAGGTGATTATGAAGTTTGTCTAATCGTCACGACAAATAGGTCAAATTCCAATAATCTTTCTTGTACAGCAACAATCTGTAAAAGGGTTTCAATTATTGGCACAAATGTTCCAGATTGCCAAATAAAAGCCGACTTTAAATTTGATGTCAATGGAAATATTTTACTCGCCAATGGGTTTTCTGAGGCTGGAAATAATGCCATTTATCAATGGAAAATCAGTGACGGTTCATCTTACAGAGGCATAGATATCAAGCATGAATTCAAAAGAGGTGGCAATTATGAAGTATGCCTGATTGTTACACCGATCAGGATAAACACCGCAACATTAAGTCAGGCTTGTGAAACCATTATTTGTAAAAGAATAACCATACCTACCAATAATGATTGTGGCTTAGAAGCAGATTTTAAATTTGATATCCTCGGAAGATTACTCAAAGCTAATGGCAAGTCTAATGCAGGAAATAATGCCATTTATCAATGGAAAATCAGTGATGGAACAAGCTACAGAGGTGCTGATATCAAACATGAATTTAAAAGAGATGGTACATATGAAGTTTGCCTAACTGTCACATCGATAAGAAATGCAACGGTCAATGCTAATCAAAATTGTACAGTAACAATTTGTAAAAAGATTTCAGTATCCAATCAGTCGAATGACTCGGATTGTAATTTGGTCGCTGATTTTCAATTTATATATACAAATATTGGTATAAACTTACAAGCAAGGAGCAACGATGCAAATGCCGAATATTTATGGACTATCGCTGGTAAAGATGAAACATTTACCGGTCAAAATGTATCTATTCCATTCATTGATAAAACAACCAGAATAAACACAATCTGTCTTACCATAATGAGTAAATTGTACGGATGTGAAATCGAAATATGTAAGCGCGTCGGAAACCCAGAAAGACCAAATACATTAACCCTATCCACACTTTATGCGCCAAATCCTGTTGTGGATTATTTGCAAGTAAATTCAGACAAACCATTGATTACCTGCGAAGTGTACAACATGTCCCATGTTCTTGTGCAATCGGCAGCAGCTATAAACGCTTCAAGCACAACGATAGATTTCTCCAATATGAAATCAGGTGTTTATATTGTCTTGCTTAGATTTGAAGATGGTACGACAGAAATTCAAAAAATTATAAAAAATTAAATAACAGACAAAATTCTGAAGTTTTTTTGAATGTAACTGTGTAGATTATCAAGTTGTCAAAGGAATGGCTGTTGGAGTATTCGATTACACCAATGGCCATTCTTTAAAATACTTGATAAAAATTTTTGTCAGATTTTCAGCATCTGAAATAGCCCGGTGATGAATCCCTGTAAATTCGAATCCTTCTAGGCCAACTGCCTTTTTAAGTCCGGGTTCATGCTTTAAAGCCTTCAAATTCTTATAAATCGGCTTCAAGTTACAATGGTGTTCAATCCATGAAGGATCTAACTGATGAATTTCACAGTCACTGCTCAATTGATCCTTGTCATATTTTCCCCAACTTATAAGTATATAGTTTTCGTTTTCAATATCGATCCAATCCTGAAAAGCTTCAATAACTTCAGGAAAGGGCTTTGCACGGTTGATATCTTCTTGAGAGATCGAAGTCAGTTTTTTACAGAATCCGGATAATATTGGATTGATGGAAGGCTTTACAAATTGAATAAAAGTAGATTCAATTTCTGCATAGTCATTTACCTTCACTGCCCCTATTTCAATAATTTCATTAACTCCTTTTGGTGGTCTTCCCAACCAGCATGTAGCTTCCAGGTCAAATATAATATAATTCAAAGCGATTTCTTCTTAATGGTTAATTGATTTCTTTCCATCCCATGTATTCTTCAAAACCATAATTAGTCAATCTATTATGATAAAAGAGAAGCAATTTCAAATCTGAACAAACGATTTGCTTGTGAACATTTACAGAAAGTACGGGAGGATCATGGTAAATGCCTAATTTGGTAATACCATCCTTAATTAAATTTGAAACGTCATCCCAGCATTCATCAGAGATGGTTACTATCTGTTCTGATGCTTGTCCTAATATTATTTGAATAAGTTTTTTGACATTTTGTTCAAAAATATCATTTTCTATCGTAAAAGTTTTTCCAGATAAATTCATTAACGATATGAGATCCAGGTCTGAATATTCCTGAGAAATCAGATGTAGTGCTACAAATGCAACCACATTGGAAGAAAGAATTACATTGTGTTTTTTATAAGCATCTACGACGACTTCACCAAGATATTTAGAATATACACTCTCGCGTTGTGCATTGGAAGAAAGCGCTCCGCCAAATGAAAAGTAGTCCTGTAGATCAATCTTATTGCCAAATTTATCATAACTATCACCCTTACTATCTACTTTATTTCCCAAAATATCAATAGGATCACCAAAAGACATATATACTTCTGAATCTTTTCGATATATACCTTTGAGAAATTTCCAAATCGTTTTAAAAGTCGGACTACTTGGTCTAGAGCGTTTATATTTATCTTTACCGATAGCTTGTAAATGTTGATCGATAAGCTGACCTGCTTCAAGCACAAAATGGTATCCTATATTTAGTGGGACAACAAACACTTTTTTATTACTATTTTGCTCGATGAGTAGGCGTTGTGACTCAATAACTGAACCTATGAGCCCCAATTTTATCTTATCTTCAGTCTTCCCACTTCGCGAACGTGTTCCTCCTGGAAAGAACAGACAGTTGATATCATTCGTTATCGAATAGCTGGTCATCGACTTCAAACATTCTAAGTATATGGGATTTTTCTTACGACGATCTACTCTAAATGCACCCAAGCGATTGATAAAATAGCCTACAATTTCTACATTGTACAAATTCAAACCAGCACCATAAGAAAAGAATGGTAATCCGACATTTGTGTCAATGGCATAACCAATCATTACCGAATCTAGGTTTGAATAATGCGTAGGCAGAATGACGACATTGCCTATTTCAAATAAATTGCGTATTTTTTCAACATCACCCACGATTTTGATACGTTGCTGAAGTGCAGATTTGGTGCCCCATCTCCATTCGCCTTTAGCAAAATACCTGCTAAGCAACCTTTTAAAAAAAATAGTTAAAAACCAACGTGAAAATTTAAACACACTAGGACTAAAATGAGCAACAATCTCTTCGCTGTATCGGTTGATAATTCTTTTTAAAAGTGCTTCCTGTAATGCAGGCGTATCTTCTTTATTTAGAGAGGCTTCGAGTTCTGCACTTATACTCTGCCAATAAACCTTCTCATCTTGTGGATCCACCTTCCATGGATTTAGCTTGATGCGTTGATTTTCCATGTAAATGGCCTTGGATATCACATCGTAGTAGCATCCATTATATTCCTTTTCAAGATTTTCATAGACAAATGCATTGAGTTTGCGTATAAACTCAGATCTGTTTCTACTTTGTTTTGCTACCGGCCATTCATTGATATCTGGTTGAATGTGAGGATATATTTGCGTCATGGAATCGTCTATTTTGTTTAAAGGTTTACTTCCTTGAGGACCTTATCAATATATTGTAAGATTTCCTCTCTCCCGGTTTTATTTTCCGAACTGGTAATGAAATGTGGCGGTAACTGTTCCCAGGTTTTTAACAATTCCTTCAAAATAGCATTTACCTGAGACTGCACCTGATTCTTACCGAGTTTGTCTGCTTTTGTAAATACAATTGTAAAAGGCACTTGATTTTCGCCACACCATTCTAAAAACGCTTTATCAATATTCTGTAATTCATGTCTGCAATCTATCAATACAAAGGCCAATACAAGTTGCGCTCTGTTTGCAAGATAACTGGTTATCAACTTTCCAAATCCAGCTCTTTTATCTTTGGATACTCTAGCATACCCATAACCGGGTAAATCCACCAAATGCCAAGTTGCTTGGTTGATACTAAAATAATTGATTAACTGAGTTTTACCTGGAGTTACAGATACTTTTGCAATACTTTTTTTATTTGTAAGCATATTGATCAATGAAGATTTACCGACATTAGATCTGCCAATGAAAGCAAATTCAGGTATCTGCGCTTTTGGGCAGGCACTTTCTTTAGGAAAACTGGCAACAAACGCTACATCTTTAATCATCTTTTCGGCACTGTTTTTGATATATTACACTTTACGATTACAGGTTACAACCTATTAATCAACAAAATAGCTTATTAAACATGTAAATTGCTATTATGTAAATCTTTGTAAAAACAAAAAAATTGTGTTAAACAATTTGCAAAAATAACCATTTTTAGACCATTTATTCGTTATAAAGTATGGATAATATTAAAAAATGATTTTATAATACCAAATAATTCGACCATATGAAACAATTATTATTAATTATTATTTGCTATTTGGGGCTGATATCCACTTTACACAGCCAGATTGAATTTGGTGTTAAAGCGGGCATTAGTTCGTTTGATTTAGCAAATAAGGGGCTATACATTCATGGCGAAAACGAATCATTCCAATGGAAGATTCTAGATGCTGGTTATGGTCATCATTTAGGAATTTACACCCGATTGACATTGCTTGGAATATATGTGGAACCAGCTCTATTATTTAATTCAAGTAAAGTAAATTACAACTTGAAAACCTATAGTGAACATGGTGTATTGGACGTTGTTATTAAAGATACCTATCAAGGATTAGATATGCCGGTCATAGCCGGGTTTAAAGTGGGTGCATTGAGATTTCAAGGTGGAATTGTTGGTCATTTTTTTGTCGATAATTTTGGTGACGCCTTTAACATCAAAGGGTATAGTCAAAAATTCAAAGCAGGTACTTTTGGTTGGCAAGCTGGATCGGGCATTGATATTTGGCGATTGAGATTAGACTTGATGTATGAAGGTAATTTGAGTAAGTTTGGCGATCATATTCAAATTAATGGACAAAATTATGCTTTTGCAGATACTCCATCCAGACTGATACTAACCGCAGGATTTAAGTTTTAGTATTTACAAAGTGTATAAAGTTACACTTTCGTATTTAAGACACATTTTTCACAAAGCCCACTAACGATCATATCTGTTTGTTTAACTTTAAAGCCTTCCGGCATTGTCACTTGAGGGATAAATACAGATTCAACACAGAAAGTATTTTCACATTTAAAGCAATGGAAATGCACGTGTTCATCATGGTGATGATGTTCATGACAATGTGCTTCGCAAATTGCAAATTTTGGGTGATTTGTACCGTCAATTGCTTTATGAATAATACCTTTTTCTTCAAAACGCTTTAGTGTTCTGTACAGTGTTACTTTGTCGAAGTCCACAAGCTTTAGCTCAAGATCGTTCGTTGTGAGTGCGTGATCCGCATTCATAAAAATCTCTAAAACTTCTACCCTGAATGGGGTAATCCGAAGATGATGATTTTTTAATATTTCTACTACAGATGTCATTATTTAATTGTCTGTCCATTTTGCCAATCAGCTTCAGGACTGACGAATGACAAACTTCCACTATCGTTTTCAGCCATCAATATCATTCCTTGAGATTCGACACCTCTCATTTTTCGAGGTGCGAGATTGGCGACAAGACTTACCTTTCTACCTATAACGTCCTCGGGAGTGTATTGTTCAGCGATTCCGGAAACTACGGTTCTTTGTTCAAAACCCAAATCTAATGTCAGTTTGAGTAATTTATCGGCCTTTTCGATCCGCTCAGCGTGGGTGATTGTTGCTGTGCGTATATCAATTTTGGAAAAATCTTCAAAGGTGATCAATTCCTTAATAGGTTCTGTATGTTTTATTGGAGTTGCTATTACTTGTGCATTTTGCTGCGCAGATTCCTTTAGTTTGTGAATTTGCTGGTCTATAATCTGGTCATCAATTCGTGTAAATAGATGTTCAGGATTTCCTACAAGATGATTCTTTTTAAGTATTGGTTTACCTTCCGCCAAATCGTCTAACATTTTAACCAATTCACCTTTTTCATGAATAGGTTTTTGATTTAACATGGCCCTGAGTTTATCAGACATAAAAGGCATGAAAGGCCTACAAATTACGGCTATAGCTGCTACGTATTGAAGGCAAAGATTCATTACAGTTTTAACGGTTTCAGGATCTTCTTTAATGGTCTTCCACGGCTCATTAAACTGTAAAATCTGATTTCCTTTTGTTGAAATTTCCATCAGGGTTTTCAAACCGCTTCTAAAATCAAAAGTACGGATATACTGACACAAAATGTCGATATCATCAAAAAGCCGTACTAATTCAGAGTCGTGATAGGAAGTTTCCAATGGGCCATCCGGTCCTAAAATTTCAGCTGATTCGTCAAAATCAGGAACTTTACCATTATAATATTTATGTGTCAGTACGAGAACGCGATTGACGAAGTTGGCCAAATTATTTACCAACTCGGTATTAACAGATTCCTGAAAACCCTTCCAAGTAAATTCACTGTCTTTAAGTTCCGGCATGTTTTTAATCATAGTGTACCGTAATTCGTCTTGTTTACCCGGCAATTCATCCAAATATTCATGTACCCAAACCGCCCAATTGCGCGACGTAGAAATTTTATTCCCTTCAAGGTTCATAAACTGATTAGCAGGAACATTGACTGGGAGGATGTAGTTTCCGTTTGCTTTTAATATGGCAGGGAATATCAAACAATGAAAGACAATATTGTCCTTGCCAATAAAATGGATCAAAGCCGTATCCTTATCTTGCCAATACTTTTTCCAATTTTTCTTATTATCGAGTGCCCATTGTTTCGTTGCTGATATATATCCAATAGGAGCATCCATCCATACATAGAGTTTTTTGCCCTCATGGCCAGGAATAGCATGGGGCACATCAACTCCCCAATCTAAATCTCTTGTCATAGCACGTGGCTGTAGTCCACCCTCAAGCCAGGATTTACATTGTCCTAATACATGATTTTTCCAATCCTCAGGATCGTGAAGATGTTCACCATCTAGGTTACCTGTTTCTATCCACTCTTTAAGCCAAGAGGCATACTTATCCAATGGCAGATACCAATGAACTGTTTTGCGTAGTACCGGTGTTTTGCCAGATAATTTGGAAACGGGATTGATGAGTTCTGTTGGGCTTAAAGAAGTTCCACAACTTTCACATTGATCCCCATAAGCATCAGAATGACCACATTTAGGGCATGTCCCAGTGATATATCTATCAGCTAAAAATTGCTGGGCTTCTTCATCGTAATACTGCTCACTTTCTTTCTCTTCAAACTCCCCTTTTTTATACAACGTAGAGAAGAACTCTTGTGATGTAGCATGATGCAACGGGTCTGATGTGCGGTGATACATGTCAAACGAAACGCCCATTCGTGCAAACGTGTCCTTAAATAAATCATGGTATTTATCTACGATCTCCTGAGGATGCATACCCTCTTTTAAGGCTTTTATCGTAATAGCTGCACCGTGTTCGTCAGATCCACATATAAAAACGATGTCTTTATTCATCAATCTTTGAAAACGAACATAAATATCAGAAGATAAATAAGCACCGGCCAAATGTCCAATATGTAAAGGTCCATTGGCATAAGGTAGTGCTGCGGTTACTAAGTATCGTTTATAATTATTCATATGAATATGGGCAGTAATAAAGGGGGCAAAAGTATATAAAAAAATGGTAAGATAAAAGTATAATCAAATTGAGAATACAAAAAAAAGCGTATTAAAGTAAATTTATATGCTAATTACTTTACGATCTTCCATTCACATTGCCCTGAAATCCAAAGATACTACCACAGATTCCACCGATGATATGTGCAGATTCAGCAATTTGATTTGCTTGTGTCCCATTTATAAATTCCTTTCCTAGAAACAGAATTGCAACTAGTATAAATGTAATCGGTATCTCTCCTGATTTTACATTTGTAAAGGACACTAAGAGAATGAGCATAAAAACAATGCCACTCGCGCCTAGTAACCCAATTTTAAAAATAAAAACACTAACTAATCCTGTGATTAAAGCAGTCAACACGATCATTTGAAAGGTACGTGAAGATCCATATTTTTCTTCAATTATCGGACCGAGTAAAAGTATAAAAGTCAGATTACCTATGAGATGCTCGAGACTTGCATGACCAGCTACATGTGTAAAAAGTGTGATCAATGAAAAAGGATTCGTAAAAGAGATATTGGGTTGAACGGTAAAAAAAGGCATTAAATAACCACCTAAGAATATGTCGGCAATAAAAACGCCGGTGCACAATACCGAAAATCCAAGTATCACTGGAGCATTCCATTTGATGCTAATAGCCATATTGTTGTATTCGTTTTAGATTAAAAATTGGTTATTCTTCTGAATCGTCTTTTTTGTTATGTTTTATCTGTTTCCTAAAGACTTTTAAAAAATCAATAAAATCTTCAGGCGTTTCAATCTTTTTTCCTTCCATAGCTTCTTGAAAGGTCTCAATCAAGTGATTAATATCCGAAAGCTTATCAGTTAAGTCGCCGACATCCTTATTTTTAGCATACTCACTTTCATCAATAAGTTTAAAATCTTCAAAGTATTTTTTACCTAAATATCTGAGTAATTCTACTAATTTTAAATGTGCGTCTTTTGTAAAAAAGTGTGTTTTGACAGAAATCGAATAGATAACATCCATATGGTCCTTGTCTTGATCCCCATCCTTAATGACAGGAACAATTTCGTCTTCATTAAGATCTATCTGAATTGTAATCACTTTGATATCATCTGCTACACCTTGACTAAACATCTCTTTAAGCACTGGATTAAAAATACGTCCTTCGCTGTCAAATACCAGAATTATCGGCTCACAGTCCTCAGGTGTAATAATAAGTCCATATTCGTTATAATCAGGAGGTGAAACAAACTCGTTTTTAGGGAACTTAGTTTCGAAAGCATCATATGGCCATCCTAGAATTGAAGCAATATCTTCAACTTCCTCCATAAATTGCGGTAGGTCTGATGCCTGTCTAAGTCGCCCTTTGTAATGTATGGTTATTCCCATCTTATAATATTATTCCTGATGTTATAAACAACTAATATAGTGATATTTTGACATTAGAAGTACATTTTTATTTGCTAGTAAGGTTTAGTAATTTCTAATCTGAATTCCATATATTTAAATCCGGATATTGTTTTTTCCGGCATCGATGAATGATGTCATGATATATAAACGTAAGATATTTTACATTTGTTTATTTTAACAATCCAACTTTTATGGATTAGAAATTCGTCAACAAATGATTTTAAGTGTCATTTATGAACTACAAGATACAATAAAAAAAGCATGCCCTTTACTGATAAAACAACCAAAATACCAACAAAAAACCATTAGGACGCTACGACCTTTCCATACAGGTCATAGTCATCTGCATCCGTAATTTCGATAAGAGCAAAATCTCCTATTCTAATATAATTATCTTTTGCCGATACTAATACTTCATTATCCACCTCCACGGAGTCATACTCGGTACGGCCAACAAAATATTCGCCTTCTTTCCTATCAAAAAGTACTTTAAGTTTCTGGCCAACCTTATTTTGATTGTGCTGCCATGAGATAGTTTGTTGAATTTCCATGATACGGTTAGCTCGTTCAGTTTTTTCCTCAGGAGTCACATCGTCAACTAAAAGATACCCCGATGTATCCTCCTCATGAGAATATTGAAATACTCCTACTCGATCAAATTGCATTTCTTCAACAAAATCACATAATTCATTAAATTCCTCTTCAGTCTCACCTGGAAAACCGACGATAAAAGTAGTCCGAACTGCGAGATTTGGCACTGTAGCTCTTGCATATTGGATGAGCTCTCTTTGCTCCTGACAGTTGGTTTGGCGATGCATTCTTTCAAGGACTGTATCAGATGCATGCTGTAATGGAATATCCAGATAATTGCAAATCTTAGGTTGTCTTGCCATTACTTCTAATATTTCTTTAGGAAATTTACTCGGATACGTGTAGTGGAGGCGAATCCATTCGATACCTTCAATCGCACACAGTTGGTCCAATAAATCAGCCAAAGCTCTCTTTTTGTATAAATCCAAACCGTAATATGTCAATTCTTGTGAAATTAGAATCAACTCTTTAACCCCCATAGAGGCGAAGTGTTTTGCTTCCTTTATCAAGGATTCTATCGGTCTCGACACGTGTTTACCACGCATCAGGGGAATCGCACAAAAAGCACATGTACGGTTACAGCCTTCAGCTATTTTCACAAATGCATAATGCTGCGGAGTCGTGATATGTCGTTCACCGATCAGATCATGTTTATAATCTGCATTTAGATTCGCAAGTAGCGATGGTAACTCCAACGTTCCAAAAAAAGCATCCACTTCAGGAATTTCAGCCTCAAGATTATCTTTATATCGCTGAGACAGACAACCCGTGACGTAGAGTTTATCAATTTCACCTTTTGATTTAAGGTCAGCATATTGTATTATAGTATTAATAGACTCTTCTTTTGCGAGATCTATAAACCCACAAGTATTGACGATAATGACATTGGCTTCTTCTTCGCTGTCATGTAACACATCATAATCATTTGCCTCAAGCTGAGTTATTAGATTTTCAGAATCGACGAGGTTTTTAGAGCACCCAAGCGTTATGACATTAACTTTGTCCGACCTTAATGTTTTTGTTTTCATGTTTGAAATTATGCCGCAAAGTTAGCTAAATGTCCATACTTTTTATGACCTTTGTTAACCGAAAGTATTATTTGACGTCAAAATTGAAAAATAAAAATTGCCATTTTACATTAAAGATACACTCAATTTTGTCCGTAAGCAGACACCTAACAGGTTGGTCAATATGGCAAAACTCGTATCATCCTTTTATCTGACAAAGTGGTTTAAAAAGCCTATACAGTGGGGTTTACCTATGACGATTTCAATTGAGCCGACCACGGCTTGTAACCTAAAATGTCCGGAATGTCCGTCGGGATTGCGTGCTTTTTCACGCGAAACAGGTAATTTGAAACAGGATTTTTTCAGAGGCATTATTGACGAATTACACAGTACACTGACTTACCTAATTTTCTATTTTCAAGGCGAGCCATATATCAACCCCCATTTTCTGGAAATGGTCAAGTATGCGTCCGATAGAGGCATTTATACAATTACTTCTACAAATGGCCATTTTCTTAATGATACCAATGCAAGAAAAACGATTGAATCCGGCTTAGATCGAATCATCATCTCTATCGATGGTACAACACAGGAAGTATATGAACAATATCGCCAAGAAGGTAATCTCGCAAAGGTGATCGATGGAGTAAAAAACATTGTTCATTGGAAAAAGGAGCTCAATGCTTCTACACCACATATTATCATTCAGTTTTTAGTAGTCAGACCCAATGAGCATCAAATTCCGGATATTTATCGACTCGCCAAAGAAATCGGAGTTGATGAAGTCAAACTTAAAACAGCACAGATATACGATTATGAAGATGGCAATCATTTGATACCGACGATAGATAAATATTCGCGGTACGCTAAAATGAAAAATGGAAAATACGTCGTTAAAAACAAACTGCTCAATCACTGCTGGAAGCTTTGGCATGCAAGCGTTATTACATGGAATGGTCTCGTCGTTCCATGCTGTTTTGATAAGGACGCAAGCAAAAGATTGGGTGACATACGACATCAATCATTTACTAAAATCTGGTATGGCACCGCATATCAACATTTTAGAACAAACCTACTCAAAGGTAGGGACAAAATTGATATTTGCCGCAATTGTACTGAAGGCTGTAGGGTATGGGAAAATGCTGAAATTTAATTGCCGAGACAGTTCTTTAAATTTTTACTTTTTATACAAACTGGAATCCTAACAGGGAAATTTCATGTGCATTTTTCAATCCATAATTCAATAAATATTATACTTTTGAACTTTATTTTAAAATAGTATAGACCGTGATACAAACAGATGTTTTAATAATCGGTGCCGGAGTCGCCGGACTTTCTCTAGCTATCAGAATTGCAGAAAAGAGAACAGATCTTAATATTATGGTACTGACAAAGGCCACTGAAAATGATTCGAATACGAGTTATGCCCAAGGTGGCGTTGCTGCAGTTTGGGATGCAGACATCGACAATTTTAATAAGCATATTGAAGATACCCTTGACGCTGGTGACGGTCTTTGCAACAGACATACCGTAGAAATCGTCGTCAAAGAAGGCCCAAAACGCGTACAGGAAATCATCGACTGGGGAGCCAGATTTGACAAAACCAAGCAGGGCGATTATGACCTAGGTCGTGAAGGCGGACACTCTGAAAATCGTATTTTGCACTATAAAGATATCACCGGCTGGGAAATACAACGTACCCTCAATGAAAAAGTCAGACAATTTGAAAACATAATATTTTACGAACATTACTTTGCAATTGATATCATCACACAACATCATTTAGGTCGAAATGTAACTAGGCTTACGACCAATAACGAGTGCTACGGAGCTTATGTTTTGAATAAAAACACTAATGAAATTGAGACAATCTTAGGAAAGGTTACCGTATTGGCAACCGGAGGTGCAGGCCAAGTATACAAAAGTACTACTAATCCAGTCATAGCTACCGGTGATGGTATCGCCATGGTCTATCGTGCCAAAGGTCGAGTTTCCAATATGGAATTTATGCAGTTTCACCCGACATCGTTATACAATCCTGCCGGTGATAACCCATCCTTTTTAGTATCAGAGGCTGTACGTGGTTTTGGCGGGATACTCAGGACAATGGATGGCAAAGAATTTATGCACAAATACGATCCTAGACTTTCTTTGGCTCCTCGGGATATTGTAGCAAGAGCAATTGACAATGAGCAAAAAATACGAGGGGACGAGTACGAATATTTAGACTGTACCCACTTAGATATGGAGACTTTTTACAAACACTTTCCTAATATAACGGATAAATGCAAAAGCATAGGTATCGATCCGGCTATTGACTATATCCCTGTCGTACCGGCCTGTCACTATACTTGTGGTGGTATCTCAACAGATGCATACGGACACACTTCAATCCAACGCCTATATGCAGTAGGTGAATGTACCAATACCGGTCTTCACGGAGCTAACCGACTCGCTTCCAATTCGCTACTGGAAGGCTTGGTTTTTGCATACAGAATTAACGAAAGTATCCTTGCGAATATCGACCGGTTAGATTTTATCAAAGGAATTCCAAATTGGGATACCGAAGGAACTACAGAACCCAAAGAACTCGTATTACTTACACAAAGCTTAAAAGAACTCAAAGAGATTATGAGCAATTATGTAGGTATCGTACGTACTGACGTGCGTCTTAAAAGAGCACTCGACAGACTTCATCTCCTTTATAAAGAAACGGAGACCTTGTACAATAGTACGATCATATCGCCTCAACTGTGTGAATTGCGCAATTTGATTACAAATGCTTTTCTAATCACTAAATCTGCATATATGCGTAAGGAAAGCCGTGGGCTTCACTATAATACTGACTATCCTCAGCATGCTGATTATATAGAGGAAACGTTTATGTAGTAATCATTTGAGGCAAGATGTAGCTTTTGCAAAATGAACTACTAGCTTTTTAAAAAATTCAATCAAAAAAGCCTAAAATAATATTGAATTTATGTAATTTTACGAGTGTTTCGAAAAGAAATGCCAATTTTAAAATCTGTAAAAATCAACCAAAATGAACAATATTCAACCTATTTGGCTTAAGTATGGCATTATATATGGTATCTTGGCAATTGTAATATCATTGATTTCGTATTATACGACTTTTTTAAATAGCTGGATTCAAGGTATTCTTGGTTTTGCAATTATGATTTTTTTCATGTTAATGGCCGGTAAAGAACAACGTGAGACACAAGGAGGATATATTAAATATTTGGACGCTTTTAAAGTAACTTTTTTATCTGCGTTTTTAGGTACCGTAATTTCGGTATTTTTTTCAATCATAATGATTAATTTGATAGATCCAAGTCTAGCTGATAAACTTTCCGAATTTGCCATCGAACAAACACGAACTACCATGGAAAAAATAGGCACTCCATCTGATAAGATAGAAGAAGCCGTCGAAAGTATGGAGGAAAGTTTACCAAATAGTTTTTCACCATACAACCAACTTTTAGCTTTATTAATGTCTTCGTTTTTCATAGCAATAATATCAGCATTGGTTTCACTTTTCATAAGACGTGAAAATCAAAATCCATTTGAAGAACCTGTAGAATTTGTTGAAAAAGATTAAGATTGCATCGACATTGTTATAAATTAGTAAAAAAAATTATTAATTTTTGTTGGTATATTCTGATAAAGTCGTATTTTTGCAGCCGTTTTAAAAAACAATTGAATTGGCGTGGTAGCTCAGCTGGTTAGAGCGCATGATTCATAATCATGAGGTCGGCGGATCATGCCCGCCTCACGCTACTTTAAACATCAAAGGGTTACGTTTCCGTAACCCTTTTTTAGTTTATTTTCTAATAATTCAATTTAGAAATTCCTTGTGGAATTATAAATATTCCTTATATTTTTCAACTACAAAAACTATAAATATCGCTAAATGCGTTATATTTGGGCATAAAAAATTTTAATGGAAAGCAACGATCATTTTCCGGTAATTTATCGGATCATACTCATTATTTCGATTGTGGGATTAATTTTTTATGGTCCTCAAATATATCTCGCTGTTAAAAATTTTGATTTTTCGATGGCTTTAGCTTCGGAGGCATCCAGTCAGGAAGCGCCCGAAAACATCGAGTCCAATACCGTTGTTAATAAAGAAAAGAAAGCGGCAAAATCCAAAAAGAATAAAAAAGCCGAAGAACGTGAAATAGTCCCAAATAGAGATTTTGGCAAGGCTATAGATTCGTTTAATCGAGTAAAAATCTATTATAACGGCAGTATAAGGAATGTCGCTGGTCGAAATGTTACCCCGGATGGCTATAACTTAGGATTAAAGTATCAATGCGTCGAATTTGTCAAGCGATATTACTACGAGTATTTTAATCATAAAATGCCTGTAAGTTCTGGACATGCAAAAGACTATTTTGACACAAATTTGCCACAAGGCAGCTTCAATCAAAAACGCGGTTTAGTTCAGTTCTTTAATAGAAATAATATCCCACCCAAAGTAAATGATATCGTAGTTTTTGGTGCAGACGCTAAAAACAGTTTTGGACATATCGCTATTGTTTCTAAAGTTGGTTCCGATTTTGTGGAATTAGTTCAACAAAATGTAGGCCACCAAACCAGAGTCACCTTTTCGCTTATAAAATTTGAAGATGCTTGGACCATTGCCAGAGATGAAATCCTAGGATGGCTCAGAATTCCTTAATAGATAATTATAAATACAGCAATGAAAAAATATTTGAACGCATACTTTTTTCAAGGCATTCCTTACTTTTGTGTTAAACAATAAAAATATGGACATTACAATAAGGAAAGCCCAAAAAGAAGATATGGCTTCAATCTTTGACTTGGTAGTGGAATTGGCTATTTATGAGCGTGCACCGCAAGCTGTCAAAACTAATGTAACAGATTTCGAAAATGCATTTGATGAAAATATTTTTGACGTATTGGTCGCAACTATAGACAATCGCGTAATCGGAATGGCGCTATTCTATATGACATTTTCTACATGGCGAGGCAAGTGTATTTACTTGGAAGATTTTTACGTTGTCCCTGAATATAGGCAAAGCGGTATCGGCCAGCAACTTTTTAATAGATTTATCAATGAAAGTAAACTACTCAATGCTCGGATGGTTAAATGGCAGGTGCTCGATTTTAACGATCCGGCGCTGGCCTTCTATCGTAAAAACAATGCAACGATCGAATCTAACTGGTGGAATGGTAAAATATTTTTTGAGAACAATAAGGATAATTCCTAATCTTCATCCTTATAATTAATTATTAGGGCACTTTTTACATCTTTTACCCTTCTTGTACTTTTTGCAACACTTTTTTAACTCATAAGGAAAAATAAAACCATTGTACAATATCTGCAATGGTATAAAAGTATCCGACTCTTCGCCTTTTCTATGAATATGACAACGGTCTTTGCTAGCTAGGCTATTTAGATCCAACAATTTCATTTTTATTTAGACTAATTATAATTAGTGCAAATATAGTGTGTTTTTTTGAATTGCAAAGTTTCAAGTTGAATTCAGGTAAAGAAAATTAACATAACAACTTTTCACATAAAAGTACAACTGCGAAAACAAAGCCTCCTTCTTAAAGCAATGCCTCAAATTTTATTAGTCCTAAATATAAACCACTTTTAGATCCTAATCAGTATGCTTTCCAAATTCGTACATAATTTATATAATGGACGTGTCTCAAATTCATTCATATTTATTCAATGTTGCAGTCAAAATTATGATACATTTAGCACAAAAAACGAATGCATGAATTTAATAATGAAAATTTTGCCAAGCTGATTTTTTTCATAATAATAATACAGCAACATCACTTATCGTATTGGCCATCTGGATATTTTCTAACATAATTAAAACAATATCATGTATCGTATTTAAGTTATTACCTTACTTTTCATCCCATATAGTAACCGCCCCTATTTCTGAAGCAGCTTTAAAAATAGATCCAACAAGTATATCACGACTAAATTAAAATTATTTTGATGACCAAAAACCTAATCGAATAGAATCTTCCAATATTCAAGACTATAAACTTAATCCTAAAAAGGTTAAATTAAACATCTTATTACTTTCATAAATTTTGAACATTAATATTTTACATAATTAAAAGGTTTTTAAAGGTATTTTATCACAAAAGATTTTTTATCCTTCATTATAATCATTAATGACGACCATTAATATAAGCACATAAATCCAGACATTTAAAAATTAAACGGTGGCTACAATGCACAATTGTTAAAGTTAATTGATGATTTACGAAAAAAATATTCCAATCAACAAGAAGAGAAACTACTGTTTATCAAAAAATGATTTAGGTATATAAAGCTGAAAAATGTAGGTTGATTAGATATCAATTACTTAAAAAACTAACATAATGATAAATTAACAGATATTAATAATTGAATAATAATCGGGTTTATATAATGAATATTACCTTATAAAGCACTTGTTAATATGAGTCAATGACCCGCAACTTGCATATAGTAAAAGAAGATACGAAAATGTGCATTAAAAAACATTATAACTTTTATTTATAAACAAAAAACATTAATCATAAAGTTATCTTTTATTTGAAATAATAGCTTCGATCTTAAAAAAAGTATTACCTTTGACTTGAACTTTCAGGTAATGAATGTCGTAAGAATTAAAGATATCTTCGTTAAAGAATTATCCGTTGAATTTAGACAAAAATACGCCTTAGCCGGGATATTTTTGTTTGCTGCTACTATTGTATTTGTAATATACAAATCCTTTAACAATATCAATCCACGAGAATGGGTCATCATGCTATGGGTCATCACCTTATTTGCAGCACTAAATGCAATTGTAAAGAGTTTCCTTCAGGAAAAAAAAGAGACTTATCTCTACTATTACACAATATTTGACCCATTAGATTTAATAATTGCCAAGTTGATTTATAACTTTATTTTTTTAACCAGCTTGTTTGCAGTAATTACGTTGATTATGTCATTCTTTTCAGGCTTTCTTGTAAAAGATCTTCCACTTTTTGTTACAGGTTCGCTATTAGGACTTTTGGGAATTTCGATCGTTTTTACATTTATTTCTATCATATCTTCATCTGGCACTGGACATTCTACGCTGATGTCAATACTGGCTTTGCCATTGATCTTACCGATTTTATTATTGTTACTTAAAATATCGACAGTTAGCGTTCGATTGCTTGTTGATACGAGTGTAGACAATGATATCATGTTATTATTGGGTGTGGATTCGATTTTATTAGGTGCAGTATTAATATTATTTCCCGTCTTGTGGCGGAGCTAAGACAATAAAAATCATATGAATACAAAGATAAAAGGACTTTGGTGGAAATTATTAGGCGTACTTATTTTTATATATGTACTGATAGGTGGATTGACGACGCCATTAAATTCAGGGATTTTATTTACTACGCCATCATCTGCTAAAAGCGGTACGGTTGTAGAAATTGAAGTGACCGGATATAATACGCATTTTGAATCTGCAAAAAAACACAACGCATGGCTTAAAGCAGATTCCATCCATGCTATAAAGGCTTCAGGTATCCGAGTAATTGACGAGATAAAATCAATTGTTACATTTGAATTACCCGATGCGCTACCCGCACCCGATAAAGTACAGTCGATGACTTTAATCTTGGACAACGAATTGGATGGAACTTTTGTACAACCAAATGCAATCTTTATATCCATGGCGGATACAATTAGTGCCAATGGTGCGCTATGGAAAACAGATTTACCTGGCAATTTCAGCAAAGTCGATAAATTTGTTTTTCCGTACAGGAACATTTTACATGAAACCATCAGGAATATCTTCTTCCATGTTGCGCTTTGGTTTGCCATGTTTATCATGCTTCTTATGGGATTGTACTATGCAATTAAATACCTCAGCACCAAGGAATATGATTATGACATACAATCCGCAGCCTACACAAAAGTTGCCGTGCTTTATGGTATTCTTGGATTAGCGACAGGTTCGATTTGGGCTAAATTTACATGGAATACATTTTGGACAGAAGATGTCAAGTTAAATATGACTGCCGTAACTATTTTAATTTATTTAGCATATCTTGTATTGCGCAGTACATTTACAGATACAGACAGACGTGCTAAAATGTCGTCGGCTTATAATATATTTGCCTTTATAGCCATGATACCACTTCTATTTGTTATACCTCGAATGACGGATAGTTTGCATCCAGGCAATGGCGGCAACCCTGCACTCGGCGGTGAAGATTTAGATCAAACGCTCAGGATGTTTTTTTATCCTTCAGTGATTGCACTTTCATTAATAGGTGCGTGGATAAGCCAACTGACCATCAGGTATGAAAGATTAAAAGAACGCATTTATGAAAACCTTAATGAATAAATATGAATAGTAACATTGTAAGACACCGCTGGTTATATGTCTTCATACTCAATGTATTGATGATGACCACTACTTTTGCCCAGGGAAGCGGCTTGGATTTTTTAAGAAGTACTGGAAAGATATATTCAGTTATCGCTGTTATCGTATTAATTTTTTTAGGTATAGTACTGTATCTATACCGAATAGACAATAAACTAACCAAATTAGAAAATCAAATTAAAAATGAGTAGTACACAAGGAAAATTTTTTGAAAGTGTGCAACGCAACTTCGATAGAGCTGCGGCACATACGGACATTCATCCAGGATTACTTCAACAGATTAAAGTATGTAATGCTATTTATCAGATGAACTTCCCGGTCAAGATCGGTAATTCATACCAAGTAATTGAAGCGTACCGGGTACAACACTCTCATCACAGATTACCGACAAAAGGTGGTATTAGATTTAGCGACATGGTTGATCAGGAAGAAGTAATGGCATTGGCCGCGCTGATGACATACAAATGTGCTATCGTTGATGTCCCTTTTGGAGGTGCTAAAGGTGGTGTTAAAATCAATCCACGCAACTATTCACCAGAAGAATTAGAGCGTATTACCAGACGTTACACAGTCGAGCTAATCCGTAAAAACTTTATCGGACCAAGTGTAGATGTACCTGCACCGGACTATGGAACAGGAGAAAGAGAAATGGCATGGATATTAGATACATATCAAACCTTCAAAGGTGGCGAAATTGATGCTGCAGGTTGTGTTACCGGAAAACCAGTTCGACAAAATGGTATAAGTGGAAGAACAGAAGCAACAGGGCGTGGTGTTTATTATGCCATCAGAGAGGTCTTTAATGATGAAACTCAGTTAAAAAAAATAGGTGCGACTAAAGGTATTGCAGGTAAGACAATGGTTATCCAAGGTATGGGCAACGTAGGTTCTAATACCGGTCTTGTAGCTCAAAATGAAGGTGATGTAAAAATCATTGGTTTGTCGGAATTTGAAGGAACTGTTTATAGTGAAAATGGAATCGATATGCAGGCTGCATTAGAATACCGCGCTGCAAATGGTACTATTTTAGGTTTGCCAGGTACTGTAACGTTAAATAACAGGGGTGACTGGGCAGGTATAGAATGTGATATTTTAGTTCCTGCAGCTTTAGAGTCTGTATTGACAAAAGACAATGCACATATGGTTAAGGCTAAAGTCGTTGCAGAGGCTGCCAATGGTCCTATTTCTGCTGAAGCTGCTGAAATTATTACTAAAAATGGAAGTATCATCATTCCTGACATGTATTGTAATGCCGGTGGAGTTACGGTTTCATATTTTGAATGGTTGAAAAACTTATCTCACATACGTTTTGGTCGTATGGATAAGCGATTTAATCAAAATACCTATGAAAATTTAGTATCAACATTTGAAAATTTGACTGGTAAAAGCATTAATCCACGAGATAGACAGCTATTAACTAAAGGTGCGGACGAAATTGATTTGGTACGCTCAGGGCTTGAGGAAACCATGATTAGTTCTTACTATCAGATTATGGAAACGTATCACAAATATCCAAAAGTGGATAACCTTAGAGATGCAGCATTTATTTGTGCACTAAATAAAGTAGCTAGTGATTATATGACCTTAGGAGTATTCCCATAATGGTCATTTAATTTTATAAAATATTTTATAAAAAAGGCTGTATCAAGTTCTTTGATACAGCCTTTTAATTTTATTTATTTCTTTTTATCTAATTCTAATTAGGATACCTGGTGCAATTCCTTTACTAGCGTCAATATCGTTTAGTGCCAATAATTGATCAAGAGTGATATTATTTGCTTCGGCAATTTCTAAAAGAGATTCTTTACGATTTAACCGATGTACAACAATCGTATCTGTAGGTTTAATGAGTTCAAGCTTCTTAGCAACATCTGATAAACTCTTATGCGCTTTAAAATTATCTCTTACTGCTATTGTTTTTAAAGCGATATTACCGACCATATTTATAGCATTATTTTCACAAGCAACTACATAACTTCCGGTTTGTTCATCAAAACGTACTCTACACATACCGTATGCACTTGGAATAACTTCTGCTTCAAAGCCATACTTATTGATAAAGTCAAGCATCTTCGTATCAGGTAATGTCAGGGTATAGTCCGATGATCCAGGTATTATACTCTTTCTGTATGCCGGGTTTAATATTTTAATCACTTGCTCATCGATATCTAACTCTTTACTGATTTTTGAAATATCAACCGTATTGTTAACCTTGATGGATAAAACATATTTCATCTCCTCAGCTGGATCTCTAGGCTGCAGATCGTGAAGATAGTAATATTTCATCAGGTAGGCTGTAGCAATAAATTTAGGGATGTATATTTGAGTTTCCTTTGGCAAAAACTTCCTAAGTTTCCAGAAATCCGTCTCTCCGTTAGCTCTCTTTATCGCTCTGTTGATAGTCCCTGAACCACAATTATATGCGGCTATAGCCAGCGTCCAATCGTTATAAATATTATACAAAATCTGGAGATGATCCAATGCTTTTTCTGTAGATTTTACTAAATCCTTGCGCTCATCGACGTATTTATTTATAGTCAATCCATACAATTCAGCAGTGGGCTTCATAAATTGCCAGATGCCAGCTGCTCCTTGGTGAGATACTCCACCTGGATTTAGGCTTGATTCTATGACGGCTATGTATTTTAGCTCATCAGGAAGACCTTTCTCCCTTATGATATTTTCGATATACGGAAAATACAAGGAGGTCCGTCCTAAAATGACTTCGGCTTCTCCTCTTCTTTTGACTACATACTTATGTATTAAATCAGATACTTCGTCTGTTAGTTTTGTGTTGATGACGGTATTCAGATTGTCAATTCTCTTTTGTATCTCTGCATCACTCGGGGTTGTGGCTGCAAAAATATACGTACAGAAAGAGCAGACAAATAAAATCATCATCACAATGTTTCTTGTGATTAATTTTAATTTGTTCATGGTAAAAACAAGCGGTTTTTGGATTTTAAATAATGATTACAATAGTAAACGTAAACCGATAATTGTAACTTTTATACCAAATTGATATTCAAAATTAACTAAAAATAGGATAAAAAATAGTTGTTTTTACCCGAAAAATTAGTCTATCTAAGACGTCAAATTTGGCGTTAATTTATATAAATAAATTTTGGGACTGCAAAGTTAAGGTATAATACCTATCATTGTTAATCTGTTGCTGTAATTAACAATTTTTTATTTGTTGTTAATATTAATATACAAGAACCATACCATATTATCCAAATTCATAATGTGTCACCGTAAATCTAGTGGATTTATAGTATAAACCCGTGTTTTCCCTTATAAAATTCATGTTTTTCCCTGATAGAGTATTTTATGCCTTGAACACTGGAAATTTTTATTTAGAATCTTTGGACGAATTCAAAACTATTTTGGTATTATATACTTACCTGAAATATTTTTTCATTTTAAGAAATTGGTTTTCAAATAAATAATAAGAGCCTATACTACTGATAATTGTTGCTGCCAAAGAAGAAATGGTAATTAAAATATAATTATCCATGAGCCTGACGAAAATATTTATCCAAATCGTATGAAATAAATACATACCGTAGGTATATTTTCCCAACCGGCTAATCGGGTTACTGTCATTGATCTTCAAAGGGTTTTGAGAGGTAAGCGTCATCGCTATCATTACGATAGTAAGCATACAAACCAAAAGTGATTCGATGATGACTTTGTCCAAACCTACATGAGGAATTCCAAAATAGGATATTATGATTATGACGGCTATTATAGATTTTAAAAAGAGCGGAATGAGATTCAATTTTTCAATCCAATTTGCCTTAAAAATTAAAATCCAAGCAAGTAACCCACCAAAAGAAAAATAATGTATGTTGGTGTTTATGTCAATAGCTAAAATATCATTTACAGAATATATCACCCTGAATAAAAATGATAAAACTATGGATGCTGTCAAAAAAACGGGCATTTTTAGGTTGGAAATCATCAAAAAAACGAAAATCCACAAGATGTAAAAGTGTTCTTCAATGCACAAAGACCACATAACCCTGAGTGGAGATACATTGGAAAATCCGTCATGTATCATCATCTGGTAATTTTCCAGAAACAATAAAGGAAATATCCAGTTAGGTTCGTATCCGATTCCTGAATCATCCAATGAAAAACACCGGAGAATAAATGGTGTCAACATTGCAAAAATAATCACAGCATAATATAATGGCCAGATTCTCAGGATACGTCTTATCAGGAAATTTTTTGGATTCAGTTTTCCTGTTTTTTGCTTTTCATTAAATAATAAAGTTGAAATCAGAAATCCACTCAAAATGAAAAAAATCTGTACGCCAATGCCACCACTACGCATAAAAAAAGAAAGAATTGTATCCGGGTTTTCCGGCAGGTGATGCATGAAAACAATAAAAAATGCAAAAAACCGCAAAGCATCGAACGTGTGAAAATGTTTCATTTAGAACCTGAATCCGGTATTCATGATGATGTAGCCAAAAAATATGTAACGCAATAAAGCAACTCTAAATCCTATGCAGATTATGGGAGAGATTGGATATTAATGAACCTTAATGCCTACCACGCCGACATATTTCGCTTGACTTGCAAATAAATTTTGTTTTTCGTCCACCAATGTTCCATTTTCTTTTCCGTCTTTGGTTAAGAAATATGCACCATTACAGTCAAATGGATTTACAAGCCTGTCTTCTATACAGGAATCATAAGAAAAATACACATTTCCATCAAAGCTGTATTGGTGTAAACTTACACAGTAAGGAATATTTTCAGCATAAGGAATCATATTATATTGCAGTAATACTTTATGAAGACATGCATCATTATCAACAATGGTCGTGATATCAATTTTAGTACAACTAAACAAAACGCCCAAACATAAAACTAAAATATACTTTTTCATTAGAACTCATTTTTTACAAGAACTTATTTATTAGCTATAACTAATTTTTCAATATGAATATTATCTAAATTTAAAAAATATAGTCCAGGATTAAAAGCTGAAATATCCAAATATAATTCTGTATCACTTTCAATAACTTTGTCAATTAAATGTCTCCCCAATTGGTCAGTTAAATATACTTTTTCGAAATGATTTCCTTCTAAAAATTCAATTACGACATAATCAATACTCGGATTTGGATAGATTCTTACTCTCGGTATCAAGGATGAACTTGCTCTATTTTCAACAATTTCACTATTTTTAATATTTACAGGCAAAGCCTGACAAGCATTAGGATTTGTATATATTCTTAATTGACTTCCACTACTTGCATAAAAACCAGGCATTAAAGTGATAGACGTACCTGCTCTCATTGTGCCTAAACTTCCCGATTGATATAGTAGCGAACCAGAAGTAGTTATACTATTATTCGCTAAATGATGAGAAGTATGTTCGTTAGCAATTGTTTCAGTAGTAGCTGTTAAATTATCATTAGTTATTCTGAAATTTCTAACTATATTTGCTGTTTCATTTAGCCTGCGAACATTATTATTAGTAGCTGTACCTATGTATTGTCCACCATAAATTACATTAGGGTTTGAGAAAAAGTTAATTCGACAACCACTATTGGAAATAGTACAATTTGTACTTTGGTTTGTTGCCATTATCGTTCTAATCCCATTACTAGTATTATTTATTACATAACCTCTTGCGTAGTTTGGAGTGGCACTATGGTTATCGTGTCTTGCACCTTGAACATGTGCTATTTCATGAGCGAAAGTAAACCTTCCGCCAATTAAGCTTGTCAAATTCGAGTTTCCAATTAAAACAAAAGCGTTCTCTTGGATTGGATCGAAAGACCCAGTAGGTACTCCATAAGCTTGTCCAAAAAAACCAGGATTTCCACCTAGACCACTTCCTCTGATTAAAGCCACTACATCAGCTTTATATAAATTTCTCAATGTAGGGATATTTCCAAACCCATTAGTTCCGTTCCTTACTCGTATGAGATCATCTTGAATATAACTCGTTACGCCATATGCAGTTTGCACTGATTCAGTATTTACTTCTGTATACGTAACATTTGTAGATCTAGCCAATTCCATTCTAAAATTGACTTGACTTTGAATATATGCCAAATTCGTTTCATCTACCATACCCTGACTTATCAATTGCATATTTAATGAGTTATCAGCATCAGTTGTATAAAGAATTAATGCTCGAATATTGCAATTGTCATCCGGTAAAAAAAAGTTTTTGTTTTTTTTATAAATTATTTCTTTTGGAATTTTATTGAATTTGTCAAAATGTGCTTTTATTTCTTCTTTACCAGTATTACACATTGCTATTACTGCATCTTGATGAAATCTAATTAATAAATGTACATTTTTTGAAATAGAGTAAATTGAATATGGGTTTTCACCTAAGTAAAATTTTGAATGATACATTTCTCCTATCTGTGTTACAAATATACCTGTTTCGTCAGACAAAACACCAAACCAACCTATATCATTTTGGGCACGAAAATCCAATCCTATCGTTTTCACAATAGTAGTATGTTCCAAATGGGATATTACAAAAGATTTAATATTAGTAAAATCTTTAATTCCAAGTTCAATAAATTCAATGCTAATTACATCCTTATTATTAATAAACGAATCGTATGTTTTTCTTTCATTATTTGTTAGAGTAGACAAATTTCCCTCTTTAACATTGAACAAATTAGGCTGTGAAAAAATTGAAGTATAATTGAAAATAAAAAAAACTATTGTTATATAACTGTATTTAATTTTCATAATTTTTTATTTCTGATTTGCTAATATTATTTTTAGCTCCAAATTTTCTTTTTCTAATTTCTTTATCTTTTCATCCAGTTGTATTACATAAAGAAAAAGCTCTTCGATCTTCTCTTGTTGTAACGTGGTCATCTTGCCTAACTCAAATCCACCTTCTTTCTCTAACGTGGCTGTTGAAGGAATGTTAGGAAGATGTTTGTATGCTTCAATGAAGGTTTTGACTTCGGAGAGTGGCATTAACCTATAGGAAGGATAAAATACATAATCACACCATCCACTACAAAGTTCAACTTTAATTTCCTCAGCTTTAATTCCTCCTTTCACATATAGCTTAAAATCAGGGTCATTGGAAGGGAAATTATCAGTATTGATTCCAACTTTATTATTATTAGAAATTACTAAAATTTTTTGAATACTTTCATCTCCGAAATAGAATTTCCTACTGCCATTGCTACTGCTTCCTGAAGTAGATAAATTAAAAAGAATGTTACTATTGGTAAGCCCTTGTAATTTGAAGACAACATCTCCTTGCTTAGAAAATGCACTCCAATCACCAACTGCATTTGAAATTCCAATGTTCATTTTTGCATTAGGATTTCCAACAGCTATACTTGGTAAGTCAGAACCACTTGAGCTGGCTTTCCAAGCTCCCAATGTAATACCTGAAAGTCCGGTTGGGCTGTCACCCGAAAATGCCGCAGATCCAAGATGCGTTTGAGCAAAAGATATGTTCAATAATAATGTCAGTAATAAAAAAGTTGAAAACAAGTAATTCACTATTAAATATTTTTACAAAAATTAAGAATGTTCAAAAGTAATAAAACACTGTATATTTGTTGTTATTAAACACCTTTTTTTTTATTTTTTTATAATAAACATTGGATAGTCTCCAATCCAACCAAAAAGTTTTGAATACTTTTCTTCCCATTTTTGAAGTGTATTCAATAATTTTTTACCTCCAAATTTTTTAAAAAATAAAATTTTAAAAAAATAATTGTTGGCTATTCTCCATGATTTTACTTCTATTTTATCATAAAAATGAAAACGCTTTAGCCAAAAAGGAGCGTGAACATAAAAATATAGTTTCGGATTCTTTTTGTTTATGTATGTCGAATAAATTCTGCTCGCCATATATCTTAATACTCTATAAATCTGAACAGGTAGGAGTGTCAGGTTCATAAATAATGAATAATAGAACCAATTGTAAACAACTACACATGTGCCTCCGTCCGGTTTGGTTACTCTGTACAGCTCATTGAATGCATTTTCCTGTAGATTTTTTGGTACGTGATACAAGGTATGATGTGAAACTACAGCATCCATAACATTATCTTTAACAGGAATTTTGCATATATCGCCGCATATAAATACACCATTACGTTTATAATTCTTTTTTGCCTCGATAAGAGCATTATATGAAATATCTATACAAATTCTTGTTTCGTACCCATAAGAAAGCTCCAAATACTCTTTGATACCTATAGGGCCAGATGCTATATCTAAAAGATATTTTCCTTTTTCAGGAATTTCTTTTTTTGCTTTTGCAAATGAATGCTGATAATAAGTATAAATATCTTCATCAAAAACGACCCACTTATTGGAATCACTGTAAATGGTTTTATCTTCAAAATTTTTATAAGTAATGGCATTATAATAATCAAACACTGCTTTCATATTTGAATGCATCGAATTTTTAATATCAACATCTTGAGTAGAAACAGAATAGGTTTCTAATAGTAAAATAATGCCGTTTTTGATAGGGTAGATTAATGATTTGTCTTCATTGATAAAATAGCCTTCCTGTTCGTCTGGACAATAAGTTAAGTTTGTCTTTTTAACAGGGCAAAGCAATATACTTTCTAATTCTTGCATATTCATAACTAAAAATTTTATAACAAGCTTCTAGCTTATATATTAATGTAATAAATAAAAAGCGCAATATCCAAAAATTTAAAACAATATCATTATATTATGCTTATTTATTATATTAAATTTTTTTTCTAACAATGAAAATAAAATTAAAAAAATCATGCTTTCATCAACGCTATAATATCCGCAGTCGTTACATTTTGCTGACTTCCACTTGTCATATTTTTCAAAGAGACAACACTATTTGTACGCTCACTTTCGCCGATGATAGCTACATAAGGTACATTACGGGCATTGGCATATGACATTTGTTTTTTCATTTTTGTTGGTTCCGGATAGACATCACAAGGTATGCCTGCTTCTCGAATCAACGCAGCTTGCTTGAAAGCATAATGATGACTTGTATCATCCAATGCGACAAACAAAATCTGAATATCTTTTTCGACTTCGTCAGGAAACAAAGACAATTCCTCCATTACATCATAAATACGTTCAGCACCAAATGAAACTCCCACACCGGATACATCTTTTAACCCGAATACTCCTGTAAGATCGTCATATCTTCCACCGCCACCGATACTACCCATCGTCAAATCCGGATATGCTTCGCTATCAATTTTGACTTCAAAAATACATCCCGTATAGTAATTCAATCCACGCGCCAGACTAATTTCGAAGGAAAGTTCAGGAATTGAGTTACCAAGATATTGAAGGACCGTTTTAATTTCATCTACACCTAACCGGCCATAATCCACCTGCTCAAAAGCGATAGCTAAATTATCGATAGTGGCATTTTCTAATAATGTAAGTACTTTTTCGCCTTGAGCATTTGGGATGCCTCTTTCGTTCATTTCCTTAAGTACTCCCTCTTTACCGATTTTATCTAACTTGTCAATAGCGACGGTCATTTCCATAAACTTATCAGTAATACCGGCAACTTCTGCTAATCCATAGAGTACCTTACGGTTATTTATGAGGATTTTTACTTGAATACCTAATTTTCTAAAAACAGTAGCATAAATCTGGACCAGCTCTGCTTCATACATAAGCGAATTTGAGCCAACTACATCCACATCACACTGATAAAACTCTTGGTATCTACCCCTTTGTGGACGATCCGCACGCCAGACTTGTTGAATCTGGTAACGTTTAAAAGGTAGTTGAATTTCATTTTGATGCATGACTACAAATCGAGCAAAAGGCACCGTCAAATCGTACCTTAGACCTCTTTTTGAAATTTGAGTAATCACCTTTTGTGATGACTTTGTCTGTAAGTCCTCAGTATTGACATCTGCGAGATAATCGCCATTATTTAGTACCTTAAACAAAAGCCTATCCCCTTCTT
Source organism: Portibacter sp. (assembly GCA_040391315.1). Lineage (GTDB taxonomy): Bacteria > Bacteroidota > Bacteroidia > Chitinophagales > Saprospiraceae > OLB9. Next base: position 96,999 of record JBEBYC010000012.1, read on the forward strand.
CACCATATTTTCCGGTAAGGGTAGATAAATTTTCCATAACAGGTGTTTCGATTGGTAGATATCCAAATGTTTTAAAAACGGATTCTACTACGGAAAAAATATGTTTCCTTCTCGATACTTGTTTTGGTAAAAAATCTCTCGTTCCTTTAGGTACTGATACTTTCGCCATGCTATAAACTTTATATGTATCCCGTACTTAAAACGGGTTTTATTAATTAAGGTTGAACAGGTTTTGTCTCTAAATACAATTCATTAAGCTGTGTATCGTGTATAGCAGATGGTGCATCAATCATCACATCACGTCCTTGATTATTTTTAGGGAAGGCAATAAAGTCACGAATAGACGACTGTCCATTCATAACAGCGCACAAGCGGTCAAAACCAAATGCCAGTCCGCCATGAGGTGGAGCTCCATATTCAAATGCACCCATCAGAAAGCCAAATTGGGATTCAGCTTCTTCTGGTGTAAATCCAAGCAATTTAAAGTTTTTAGCTTGTAATGCCCTATCATGGATACGAATTGACCCACCACCTATTTCCGCTCCATTTATAACGAGGTCATAGGCATCCGCTTTAAGATTTTTAAGGGTTTCGTGATCGCCATCAAGCATTAGAGTTATATCCGATTTTTTAGGTGAAGTAAATGGATGGTGCATCGCATAAAATCTATTGGTTTCTTCATCCCACTCCAACAACGGAAAATCCAAAACCCAAAGCGGCTTGAAATCACCTTCTTTGGCTAGCCCCAACTTCCTACCTATCTCTAAGCGCAATTCTGAGAGTTGTTTGCGTGTTTTATCAGCTTCGCCACTTAAGATAAACAGTACGTCACCTTTATCTGCATTAAACTTAGATGCCCAAGATTGTAACACCTCGTCACTGTAAAACTTCCCTACGCTAGATTTTATACTACCGTCTTCCTGATACTTGACATAGACTAAGCCTTTAGCGCCAATTTGCGGACGCTGTATCCATTCAGTCCATGCTTTTATATCTTTATTTGAATATAGCTCAGCAACACCTTTGACACAGATTCCTACGATGAGTTCGGCACTTTCAAACACACCAAAATCATATCCTTTTGCAATGTCATTCATCTCGACAAATTCCATCCCATATCGTAAATCCGGTTTGTCCGACCCATACAAACGCATGGCATCATCATAGGACATACGTGGGAATTCACCAAGTTCGATACCGAGTGTATGTGTAAATAAATGTCTGGTTAGTCCTTCAAATGTATCAAGGATATCCTCAATATGTACAAAAGACATTTCACAGTCTATTTGTGTAAATTCGGGTTGTCTATCAGCTCTTAAATCTTCATCACGAAAACATTTCACGATTTGGTAATACTTGTCGATGCCCGCTACCATTAATATCTGCTTAAAAGTCTGAGGTGACTGTGGCAATGCATAAAACTGTCCGGGATTCAATCTTGAAGGCACAACAAAGTCTCTTGCGCCCTCAGGTGTACTTTTGATTAAAAACGGCGTTTCTACCTCCACAAAACCATGATTATCTAAATATTTACGTGTTTCTAAGGATAGTTTTGAGCGAAACAAGATGTTATTTTGAATTGGGGTACGACGTAAATCCAAATATCGGTATTTCATTCTTAACTCGTCACCACCATCTGATTCATCTTCTATCGTAAATGGCGGAACTTTTGATTCATTAAGTATATTTAATTCCGTTACATCTATTTCAATGTCACCCGTAGCACGATTAGGATTTTTACTTGAACGTTCTCTGACGGTACCTATTGCTTGAATCACAAATTCTCTACCTAATTTGCGCGCTTGCGTACAAAGTTCGGCATTTTCATCCATATTAAATACCAACTGTGTAATGCCATACCTATCACGTAAATCAACAAAGGTCAATCCACCTAGATCTCTGCTTTTTTGCACCCATCCGGATAATGTAACTTGCATGCCTACATCTTTCAACCTTAATTCTCCACAATCGTGACTTCTATACATATAATTTCCTTTTTTAATATAATAGCGCAAAGGTAATTGAAAGTAAGATATTTTTAAAATTGTAATGCCTATGTTTAGATTTCATTGACGAACATCATGAAGGATGGCATACGATATTAATATCTTTATTGAACATTTTGTTAAAATTTAGGTAGTATTATCATATATATTGAATTATGCGACCAGATACTTTGTTTGAAGAGAGACAACGATTTACACAGTGGTGGCTTTGGGTGCTGTTAATAGCTGTAAATATACCATTTTTATACGGATTATATCAGCAAATCATCAAAGGTGTTCCTTTTGGAGATAAGCCTATGAGTGATACAGGTTTGTTGTTGGTATCTGGACTGACGATATTGATAACAGGTTCACTTTTACTTGTAAAGTTAGATACATACATATATAAAGACCGTATTGAAATTCGATTTTTTCCTTTACAACTAAAAACTTTGGTTTATAATTGGGATGAAATCGAAGATGCTCAGGTACGAACGTATGCGCCATTGAAAGAATATGGTGGCTGGGGATTACGGTATAGTTTTAGAGGACACGGCAAAGCATTGAATGTGTCTGGAAATAAAGGTTTGCAGTTGGTACTGAAAGGCGGTAAAAAGCTACTTATTGGGACAAACAAACCAGACGAGATGACCTATTCTTTAGAGAGAATAATGAAAGCTATCCAAGCTGAGTGATTAGACCAAAGATGATTCTGAAATAAATCAAGGGTAAGGAAAACAAACTTCCATAGTTTACAACTTAAAATACTAGGTATTGCAGAAGTTATAGTGCATGACTCAAGTATAAAATATTAAGCATTGAAGTACATTAGTATAGGACATTTTGTTGGTTTAATTGTTAATGTTATCGCAAAGTAAATATATCAATAAAATTAAAAAATAAGATTTGGTGTTAATCAAACATTAAAACTCTGCATTGTCTTTGCTTTTAAAAATCAATATTATTATTACGTTTTTAAAATGATGTAATAAATGATAATTAATTTTTAAACTCATATATTATGTGGAAATTTTTTACTGTATTAATTTTTATGTTGACTTTATATAATGTCAACTATGCACAGCAAACTCCTTTACCAGAGGGAGAAGATGATGATATC